>JAEOUH010000045.1 GCA_016839365.1 Candidatus Hermodarchaeota archaeon | reverse complement strand
CCCACGACAGCGGCTAGATCTCCGGTGACATTGATGAAGGCAGGAACCATGAGTAGGATAAGAGGGAAGATTAGTTTGAGACCTTCTAGTGTTTGATCCAAGAATTGCCCTGCAACCAATGCGAAAAATAAAACCAGAACCAAGATTGGGAGGCTCTCGATGAGAATCTTTCGCATTGTATATTCAGCCATGAATTTCACCTCTATATGATAACTGGAACGGGTGGAATCAGTGTCACCGCGATAATTATCCCAATGATAAGGCAGCCAATGGTGAGTATATCACCAATTGTGGCTACAATTGGGATAGTAATATTATCAGGGTCAAGCCCTCGGGCATGGGCGAGGAGGACTACAGCCACAGTAATAGTTACTTGGAAGGCACTTGCCAGTAAAGCAGTGAGTAAGGCGATGAGTAGGAAATGGGGAAGTAGAAGAAGGAATCCACTGCGTGGCGCTATCTGCTGGATGAATGTGGAGATAAGCCAAGCGCCGAATCCTAACGTAGTGGACATGATGAATATAAGATAAAAGGCGGCTTTGATGTTGGTGCGCAGGGATTCATTGAGACCTTGTTCCCAGGAAATGGTTCCCAGGTGTGAAGCGGAGCCTAGTCGTTGGGCTAGACTGGTGGAAATGTTGCCACGAAGTTGCATAAGACCGGGAATTAGTATAAACAAGCCGATGATGCTGGCGAAGGCGATATCAAGATTAAGGAGAAGGGCTCCAGCGAAAAGCTCCGCTATGACTGTGAGGAGTAAGACGGGCATCGCTTCGCGGTAAACCCGCCAGATCAATGTTCGCCCGTTTGGGCTGCCGTTGGCCGTCCCCATCGTCATCACCTTGTGGATTAGCGGGGGTCACTGTTGAGGAACGGTGGCCTTGATGAATGTAGGTAGTCATTTGTGAGTCACCCTTTTGGAGCTTTGTATTACGCGCCAATAATTTAGGCTCGCGTAAGGGCTTAGCCTGACCTACCCAATAAATATCTTTCGACAAAAAAGATTGGAACAATCTGAATTTTAGAGACTTTCTAAATATGCATGAATACTACGAGCAGCCCGTTTGCCTTCACCTGCTGCGGCGATGACAGTCCCTTCTCCTCCGGTGATGTCTCCTGCCGCCCAAACGTGGGCAATTGAGGTTTCCAGAGTTTCAGGGTCAACCATCACATCTCCCCAGCGATCACACTCCAATCCTGGAGTACAACTGGGTACTGATGGATTCGCACTAGCCCCTATGGCAAAGATCACAGTATCCACTGCCATTTCAAACTCTGATCCCTCAATAGGTTCAGGGCGACATCGTCCACTTTCATCAGGTTCTCCAAGACAATTACGGAGACATTTCATCGCTTTGATTCGGCCATAATCATCGCCTATTAGTTCAATGGGATGACTGAGGAATTGGAAGTCAACCCCTTCCTCTTTAGCATGATAATATTCTTCACGGCGAACAGGCATCTCATTTTCTGACCGGCGATAAACAATGTAGACCTTCGAAGCCCCTAATCGTAGAGCAGTTCGAGCGCTATCCATAGCAGCATTACCACCTCCAATGACGGCAACGGCCTTCCCCCGTATGATTGGAGTATCATAACCAGGAAACTGGTATGCACGCATCAAGTTAACCCGAGTTAGGAACTCATTACTGCTATAGCTACCAATTAGGTTAACTCCAGGAATTTTCATGAACCGTGGTAAACCTGCACCTGAGGCGAGTAGAATCGCATCATACCCCTGTGCGAAGAGATCATCAAAGGAATATAATTGACCAATGAATGCATTCAATTGAAATTCTACGCCTAGCTCTTTCAGATAATCCACTTCAGCTTTTACGATAGCCTTGGGAAGCCGGAATTCCGGAATACCATAAACAAGTACCCCGCCAGCTTCATGAAGACTCTCAAATACCTTAGCTTGGTGCCCAAGCAATGCAAGATCTCCAGCCGCAGTTAGCCCCGCTGGACCACTACCAACGATGGCCACACGGCGACCACTTGCCTTGGGCAGCTTGGGAACTTCAACGCCATGTTCACGTTCCCAATCAGCTAAGAAGCGTTCGATACGCCCGATTTCGATAGCGTTCCCCTTCTTGCTAAGAATACAACCTGCTTGACATTGAGTTTCCTGGGGGCAAACGCGCCCACAGATAGCAGGAAGACTGTTCTTTTCCTTAATGATGCGAATCGCTTTACGATAATCACGATTCCGAACCGCTTCTAAGAATCGGTCAATATCGATTTCGACAGGACAGCCTCCAACACATTTCGGATTTTTACAGGCCATGCAGCGTTCAGCCTCTTGTAGAACCTGCTCTTCGGTATATCCCAGATTAACCTCATCAAAATTTGTAATTCGAGTCTTTGGATCTTGTTGTGGCATCTCAGGTGGTTCGATTAGCCAAGGACGTGGTAGCTCATGTGTTTTTTCTTTGTTTTTTGGTGGTGCCATATCTAACCCTTCAGTGTTAGAGCTAGTTGTTGGGAGGGCACTTATTACCGAATTAAAGCCTTCCGCATTTCAGTAAATGCTAGACTCAGAAATGAGTCCTATTCATTCCAAAGATCCTGTTTCACATCTTCTAACCCAAGTCTACCGAGAAGAGCTGCACTGGGTTTACCTGTGGTAGGATCCCATTGACTAAATTGGTAGAATGCATCCAGTTGGTGTTCAAGATTTGGGGCCTTACCTTCGTTTGGTCCACTTGCATGCGGCCTAAGCAATGCTGGAGGAAGCGCATCATCGGTTGCTGTAATTCCACATCGGATGTTAAAGGCACGTTTCAGTGTCATGATCCGCTCCCCAATTTCATATAACTGCTCAATGGTGGCATCCCTGCCGGTAACAGCCTTATAAAGGGGAAGAACTGTTGAGGGTTGCACTATAGCGAGTTGACATACAATGAGGGAGTTTAGCACGGTTTTCCAATTCCGGAGTTTAGCCATCATAGCCCCCCTGCCCTCATCACTATGACGATCAAGGGGTTCAATATCAAATTCATCAATTACGACACCCATGTCAACAGACAGCCCTTCACCCTGCATATGATTAGCTCCACATGGAGAAACTGCATAGGTTAACGCTAAACCAAAGAATGCCCGAGGATCGTGCATAGGCACTTCAAGCCCTTTTACATGAACAGCAAGTTCAGGAACCCCAAATTTATTGGCTGCGCGTCTAACCCCTTCAGCGAGAACGGCACCAAGCCCCTCGCGTTTGGCAATCAACTCGATTAGCTGAATTATGATGTGTGGATCACCAAACTGTAGATTCAGAGACTCAACTAAATCCTTAGGAATTTTGCCTTTTTCATGTGCAGCTAAACTAAAGGCTATGACGTTCCCACAAGAAATCGTATCAAGCCCATACAAATCACAGAGATGGTTGGCCTTACATAAGTACGCTAAATCATCAGTTTGACAAAGGGTTCCAAGCGAAGCTATGGATTCATATTCAGGACCAGCTACATCTTTCAATGAGAGAGTGTCTGTTTCAACTGTGATTATTTGTCCACAACCAATTGGACAGATATGGCATCGAAACTGACCAGTACGATACTGCGCGAGAGCCTTCGCGTTAATTTTTTCAACATTCATCGAAGGTTTAGAAAAATAGCGAACGGGCATATCGTTAAACACGTTCATGAGCAGATCAACGGAATAAGCAGTCCCATTATCACCGAGGATTGGTATGAAGGCTTTCAAAATCTCAGTTAGCGTTCGGGACTGTTCACGGAACGCTTCTGGATCAGCCAATACTGGAGTTTGTGTTCCCTTAACCGCGATTGCTTTGAGTTGTTTTGAACCCAAAACAGCTCCTGCACCAGCACGAGCACTGGCACGTCCCAAATCATTCATCACTGCTGCAAACCGAACTTGGTTTTCCCCTGCAAGACCGATAGAAAGAACACGTAATTTAGGCTCGTTTGCGTCTGCTTTGAGGATTCTTTCAGTTTCATTGGTGTCCTTACCCCAAAGGTGGTCAGCAGGTTTGATCTGAACCTCGTCATCTGAAATTATCAAATATACCGGTTTGGCTGATGATCCAGTGATGAGGATGCCATCCAGTCCAGCGTGACGGAGTTCTGCACCGAAATATCCCCCACCTGTTGATTCGCCCCAAATACCTGTTAACGCGGATTTTGTACAAATCGCATGCCGACCAGTGCACGGTGCTCCAGTAGCTGTAAGGGGACCTGTAAAGATGGCAACTTCATTATCAGGGTGAAGAGGGTCAAGGGTTTCAACAGCTAATCGATCATAGAGTAAACGAGCCGCATAACCTGCTCCACCGATGAAATCACGAGCATAATCCCACTTGAGCGGCTTTCGTTTAGTGGTTCCTTTAGTCAAATCAACAAAAAGAAACTCGCCCATATACCCAGAGAGCGGGGGCATTTCATCACCGTTTTTTCATCCGCTTCATGAGCTCAAACATCTGGGCCTGTGTTTCGATAGCATCCGGTGGAATCGTCTTTAGGTGTTTCTTGCCTCCGGCTGCTGCAGAAGCTAGTAGGTAAATATGGGCAACCCGTTCTAGTAGTAAGGCATTATGCAACGCGATGTCTAATGTGGGCCCACAGCATAAGGCTCCATGATTGGCAAGGAACACGGCATTTCGTGGCCCGAGGGCTTTAACGACATTCTCAGCCAACTTTTCGCTTCCAGGCATTCCATATTCGGCAACTTCAACTTGACCCCCAAGCCGAATAACAAATTCATCGACGATAGGAGGTAACGGTTCCTGAAGAACTGCCAAGGCTGAAGCATAGACACAGTGGGTGTGCACAACCGCTTTGACGTCGGATCTCGCTTTATAGATAGCAAGATGAAGGGGATGTTCGATAGAGGGATTGCGATCGCCTTCAACAATGTTCCCTTCCATGTCAATAATCATCACATCCTCAGAACTCATGCAGGAGTAGTCAACACTACTTGGTGTGATGGCGACCTGGTCTGTGCTTTCAATTCGGTAGCTTGCGTTGCCTGAGCTGCCGAGGACTAGCTCTGCTGACTGCATGCTCTGACAGGTATGAAGAACTTGGTTTTTTGCATCTTGTGTATTATCGGGTGTCATGTCAATCCGCCTACCATATGGAGCTTGTAATCATAAATTTGCAGATTGGTTGTACAAGGTATGCCATCGAGTGAAATAGGTTTTGTATTGTTTATAGACAGCCTCGCGTGGCATCATTTCTGGTTGCATTTTCACCATCTGACCCATAGCATCAGTCAGTGATGCATGCAAGCCAGCTGCGGTTGCCGCGCAAATTGCAGCACCCAAACTTGAAGCTTCAACAACTTGTCCAGTTCTAATCTTCAGACCCGTTACGTCTGCGAGCATTTGTCTAAAGAATTGGCTTCGAGCCAGTCCTCCGGCAACAACACAATACTCAAACACAACATCAGCCAACTCCTGAATGCGTTCCAGATTCATTCGAGCAGCATAACAGATGTTCTCAAAGAGCGCACGTGTGAGCTCATTGATTGTAATCGGTGTCACCACTGGAGAAGTCGGAGGAGGAAAGATGAAGATCGAAGGACGCACGGTTGCCATGTCACTCGCATCCATGATTTGGGGGCCAAGTAACGCAATGGTGTCAAAGGAACCCACGGGCGCTTGACTGGCCAACTGCTCGGCATGATTATAAGCCTGTTCCGTTAGCCCTTTGAATTCAGGATGCAGAGGACTCACAATGTTTTG
Source organism: Candidatus Hermodarchaeota archaeon (assembly GCA_016839365.1). Classification (GTDB taxonomy): domain Archaea; phylum Asgardarchaeota; class Hermodarchaeia; order Hermodarchaeales; family Hermodarchaeaceae; genus Hermodarchaeum. Next base: position 1,034 of record JAEOUH010000045.1, on the reverse strand, counting down.
GATAAACCAATTTAGAACCGAACCATTGGGTCCGGAATTTGCCTCAAGCACCCATTTATGAGGAAGCATAAATCGACCAGTCCACAACCGATTCTCGAGATCAATAATTGGCTCAGCGGTGACTAGTTGAACCGGACCAGTATTGCCTGAAACTATCCCAACTTCCCCTGAGTGCACAGCTGAGGATCCTAATAAGGCGCATTGAGTATCAGCTCCGCCAACACCAACAATTGTAGATCTTGATAAGCCAGTGCTTTTGCTGGCTTGAGCTGTGACATTCCCAACAACTGTACCTGGTTCAAGAATTCTAGGCAAGAAATCTCCAGAGAGTTCAGCCATTTCCAAGATTTCTGGCGACCATTTAGTGGATTGGATATCCATTAGCTGGGTATTTGACGCCTGAGTCGGATCAGTTGTTGCTTGTCCTGTGAGTTGATAGACGATCCAGTCACTAATGGATAGTACATGCTCAATCCTGGAAAACTCCTGAGGTCGCTCTTTCTTATACCATAACAGCCGACACAACGAATAAAGTAAAGGAGGCCAACAGCCTGTCGGTGGACATGCTTCCTCCAAACCTTTCATCACTGAATCTTGAACGAAGACGCCACGAGCATCTAAATTTGGGCCTGAATAGATGACCGCACCTCTTTTGTCAAGAAATACAGCGCCATGTCGTTGACTGGTTGCTCCAATGGCTATGATATCAGTGGGTTGGGATTTTGCTACTTTGAGGACAAAAGGAATCATTGTGCAGATAGTCTGCCATGCAGCTTTAGCATCAAATTCCTTTCCGATCCCAAAGAGGCCTTTTGTGTCAATGTATTGGATTGGAGTAAACTTTCTGGCTAGCACAGCCCCTTCAGGTGAAAAAACCATACATTTGATTCCGGATGTCCCAAAATCAATGGTGAGAATGTGCTGTTTAGGCATGCTAACCTCTCATGATTCTGGTTTCAGTACCTCTGGGTTGGCTAAGTATTTGGGCGTTTCTCCTCTCAGGAACCGATCAATATCCTTCGCCAGAATCATGG
>JAEOUH010000044.1 GCA_016839365.1 Candidatus Hermodarchaeota archaeon | reverse complement strand
TTATCTCCTTTTATGCAACCAACCATGAAACAATCCTTGCCATTTGTGCTGCAGCTGAAGCGATGGCCAAACTCCCCTCAACCCCTGCTCTACAAAGATTTACAGAAAGAATTGACCTTCCGACCCTTACTTCTTTAGTTGAAATCGTTGGCAAGATTACCAGCTCCGGAGATCTTTCTGTGGGTGCGGATGCAGTTTATGACCGGTTACGGTTAGCAACGAAAACATTCGAGACCAAACTAAGTGAGACAGAAATTTGGGCGAACAACAAGATTCGTGATGAAATATCCCATAGCCAAGTAGTGCTTGAGGGAGACCAAATAATCAATATCTTAGAAGCAAGCACCTCAGAAGCCATAGGCGCAGAACAGCTTCGTCAATATCTTCCTCCCCAAGTTTTCGATATTCTTATCTCAGCGTTACAGGAATCAGAAGACCACTTAGCCAAAATACTTCAACTCACTCGTAATGAACTAGAGTGGGTAGATGGTATCTTTTCACAAAGTGTTGCACTTCCGATTCAGGCGAATCGAAAGCAATCCAGTAATTTACAAAACAATATTCGGAGATCAATGCATGCACGAGAGCACAAGCTAAAAACTGAAATTGCAATGAAACTCATTCAATTCGAACAGCCTATCAAAGATGCCGTGCAAACCCTATTAGATTTTGATGTGTTCCAAGCCATCGGACAGTTTGCTCGGGATTATCAACTCTCAGTGCCTGCAGTTAATCCCAATGGCGTGGGCATCGCATTTCAAGAAGGACGAAATATTTTCCTTACCCAAGAGGCGCTAAAAGAAAAGCTCGAAGTGGTACCGATATCATATGTAATTGGCAAGAACGGTTGGACTCCTGCGGATACGAGTGGAGAACGTGTAGTACTTTTGTCCGGAGCGAATAGTGGAGGAAAAAGTTGTTTACTTCAAAATGTGGCACAAATCGCGATCCTTGCTCAAATGGGAATGCTCGTACCTGCATCAAAGGCAGAGGTAGGTATTTTCGATGAATTGTACTATTATGCCAAGTCAACTGGAATGTTATCGGCAGGTGCATTTGAGTCCTCATTGAATAATCTGGCAAATATTGTGCTCAGCGACGCATCAAAACTAGCTTGTTTCGATGAATGGGAAGCGAGTACCGAACCCGGTGCTGCAGCAAAGGTTGTTGCTGCTGTTCTTGAGCTCTTTTCTGAGAACCCCAACTCCTGTGTGATATTTGTCTCCCATTTAGCTGAAGACATCACCCAACTAGCCCGTGCACCAATTCGGGTAGATGGTATTGAAGCTAGCGGATTAGATCCTCAACTGAATCTGATAGTGAACCGCTCTCCACAGTTCGGAAAAATCGCAAAATCTACACCTGAACTCATTGTCGAACGCCTCTATAGATCTGCTAAGGACCGAAAACAAAAGATATTCCAGCGAATCCTCGAACTTGTTCGAGGATCTGGTACTAGTCACTGAGAGATTTCAACCGTTTTTCTCCATCGAACTCCTCAATTAATTCAGCCACAACGTTGGGCACTAATGGTTTCCACGTTTTCCCTTCAAGAATTCTACGTCGAACTTCTGTTCCGGAGTAAATCTCCTTCTTGTATAATGAAAGTGTGGCTACAGGAATCTTTTGAGCTGAAAAAAGAGTTGCACCGGTTTTGGAACCAGTGTAAACAATTCCAAATCGAGGTACATATTGTCGAACATGATTGACCCACAATGTGTAGTTATGCACATCTGGAACTGGGATAATTAGATACCGAGTGCAGGGAATCCCCATTTCATCCAACACGTGCTGTACCATTGTGATCCGTTCTGCAGCTGTAAATGGGTTTGACGGAGTATAACTAGCTTGGGCACTACCAACGACTATAAACACGATTTCTTCTTTGGCAAGGACCTCTTTCAACGCGTGGAGATGACCATTATGAAATGGTTGAAATCTACCAATGAAAAGCGCTGGATCCCCCATACTACATCACCAATACTACCAAACAAACGACTTCCGATTCACTGTTCCATCACTGTTAAAGAGCACTCCTTCCGCTCGTAAAATCCTTGCTTTCTCTTTCGTTCCACTTACAGTTCCACCAAGTTTTCCTAATCTACCATCGGAATGAATTACTCGGTGACAAGGAACTGCCCACGGAACCGGATTGCTCCTCATGACAGATCCCACAGCTCGGGGTGAAGAATTGCATTGATGAGCTAGACCACCATATGAGACTACTCTTCCACGTGGAACCTGCAGTAACCGTTTTGAAATTTGAAGTCGCGCAGAAGACCAATTCTTAACAGAGATTTTATCCAGAGAAAACGGGTCACCTTTACCATCTAGAAGTGCTGCAAGACGTGCACCAATTTGTGGAGCAGCTAACGATTGTAACGTCTCATCAACCTCACTTAGACGCTTCAAGCGATAAAGAGCGTCCATGAGGCTCCTCTTGCCCTCCTCTTCAGATCGTATTGATGAAGTACAGGCAACAAGGTTTTCACTGCCAGCTTCCATTGCATAAGCTATCCATCGGCTAGGCGCTACCCGGATAGAACTAATATTAACGGCTTTCATTAGATAAGCACTTTAATTCAACCTCTATAAAGCAATTTCAGTGAAGGAAAATGGTTGTCGAAATTGATGGGTCCGTATTAGAAGGAGGAGGGCAAATTGTTCGTTCGGCTATCGCTTTTGCCGCAGTTTTGGGTGAACCTGTCATTGTCAAGAAAATCCGAGCGAAGCGAAAAACGCCCGGATTACGTCCACAACACCTCCATGGAATTCTGGCAGTAAAGAACCTCACCAACGCTGCAGTAAAAGGCACCCACGTTGGGTCTGATCGAATCGAGTTTATCCCCCAAAATCGCCAAGGAGGAGAAATTTCCGTAGACATCGGGACTGCAGGAGCAATCACTCTCGTTCTTCAAACAGTCATGATTGTTGCACCCTTTTGTGAACGTTCAGTCTCCGCTACCCTCATTGGAGGAACGAATGTGGCCTGGAGCCCTCCAATTGATTACCTCCACACAGTTCTCCTCCCAAGACTTGAACAAATGGGATATAGAGCTTTTATCGACACCAAAAAGCGAGGATATTACCCCCGTGGAGGGGGACGAGTAGATGCAACCTTATCACCTGTCCATAGACTGACACCATTAACGCTCGACAGAGTCAGGGAACCTCCTGTTATTACTGGTATCTCACACTGTGGAATGCTTCCCCGACACGTAGCAGAAAGGCAAGCTCAGGCTGCATACAATACCCTAATAGAAAATAGATATCAAGTCCAAAAAATCGAGATTGAACACGATGAAAACACCCGCTCTCCGGGAAGTGGAATTTCTCTCAAGGCTACAAACAATGGAGTTCGTCTCATAGGATCTGATGCAATGGGGCGTCAGGGACTGAAAGCTGAAAAAGTAGGACAAAATGCTGCCTTCTCTCTTCGTAAGGAACTAGATACCCGTGCACCTGTTGACCGATATCAGGCAGATATGCTCGTTCCTTACTTAGCCCTCGCAGAGGGACTCTCATCAATTTCAGTTACGACTCTTACAAAGCATGTAGTAACAAACATCCATGTGGTGGAACAGTTTTTAGAAGCCAAATTTGACGTCAAGGGAAAAATAGATTCTCCAGCTACAATTTCAGTTACAGGGATTGGACTTGAAGGTCACGCAACTTCCTGTTAACGCTCTCCGCTCCTGAAATAACGTCTTGAAAAACCTGCTCGACCCCTTCTTCGGTTAGGGTGCTGATAACCGGAATTCCTTTAATATCCATCATATTCTTTGCGCGTTGGATTTCTTTGGCTGAGGCGATATCCTTCTTATTGATAACTGGGAAGATTTCTATTTCTGAAAATGTCCTTCTGATTTCGTTGTACAATGCCACCTGGCTTGAAAGGTCATACCCACAGGTTAAGGTGGGATCTATCAGGAATATAATTACATCTGCTAAATACTGAATCGCAGCTATTGCTCGTTGTTCAATTGGGTTTCGATCTTTCATAGGTCGGTCAAGGAGACCAGGTACATCAAGAATTTGGCCTCCTGCAGAATCCAATTGAATGTGACCCACACTAATTTTCTTGGTTGTAAAAGGATATTCGGCAACTTCAGGTTTAGCTGAAGAAAGAACAGCTACGAACGAGCTTTTTCCCACATTGGGAAATCCCGCGATTACTACTACAGGAAGCCTAAGATCGATTGATGGAAACCGGCGATATTCCAAGGCGGCTTTTCGGATAACCATCAGACGAGAATCGATTCTTCGAATTACTGATGAAATCCGACCATAGGCTGCGACTCTTATACTGCGTGCCTCAGTAGGGGTTGTAGCTCTTCGCAGATTACGGTTTGCCTCCTTGATAATGCTTCTGATGACTCGAACCGCTGAGGTAACGGAGGCTAGAGCCTGGCGGATTTCATCAATGGTTACCACAGTGTCTGCGAGAGTACGGTAGAAGGGATGGATATTATCAAAATTGGGGAACCGCTTGACGACCTCTTCGAGCCTAGTTGTGAGGGTGTCATCGACCTTATTCAATTTAGCAATTTCTTTCTCTCGTGCTCTGACCTTGGGAGGCTTTCTTGATTTAGGAAGGGTAATTTTCGATGCACGAGCAAAAGCAACATCGAGTAACTCTTTGGTGTTTGGAATATACTTTAAACCGGTGAACGGGTTCACTGAACTCACAACTCTAACATGAAGCAAGTCACAAAGATTTTTTAACTGCTTCCCTACGTAAGCTGATAAGGTAATCAAAAATGAGCGGTCAATCTGATGATTTAACGCCATTCTTCGGTGCCGCCACCGTTGGCATCACATTTGAAAATGGCGTAGTAATTGGAGCCGAAAAACGGGTCCTTTGGGGTTATACCGTAGTAAGCAAAACAGGAAAGAAAGTCTTCCCCATAACTGACACCATCATCGTTGGCAGTGCGGGAGTCAGTGGCGACTACCAAATGCTTTCATCTTTCCTAACGGCTGAATCCAACCTTTTTGAACTAGAAAATCGGCGATCAATCACAGTAAACGCGGCGGCACAGTTACTTTCAAACATTCTTTTCAGTCGCAAATACATGCCCTATCTGACACAGACCCTCATCGGTGGAGTCGATCAAACTGGCACTCACCTATACAGCCTCGATCTTGCAGGCTCACTCATAGAAGAAAAATACGCGGCTGTTGGCACAGCCACCTCACTAGTCCTTGGTGTGCTCGAAGCCAACTACAAAGCCGGTTTATCAAAAGACGAAGCAATGAATCTTGCTGTCAAAGCTATCCGATCTGCGACACGCCGAGATGCGATGTCGGGTGATGGAATTGATCTTCTCGTAGTCTCAGCTGATGGCATGGAATCAAAACACATTCCCTTAGCCGAATAACAAGCCCTCTTTCATTCTCTCCCGAGGAGAACTACACGACTAACTGTGTCCTCGTTCATAACCACGTAATCAGTGTCATTAGCTAATTTTGCAGCAAAGTCTCGAATTTCATTCATACTTGGCATATTCTCCCGTGAAAGTCGTTGCATTGATGAACCGACGTGCATGTAGGCTTTGCATTCAATATAATCGGGCTGAGCTGAATTGAGTGTTGCTGCATACTTTGATATGCAGTGCATGTTTCGATCTGCAACGAGAGTCATTCGAATCACGGTTGGGCAAGAAAACGATGAAAGGAGATTAAGTGACGTTTGCAACCGCTCCCAGGCATTGGGTATCGAAGGCCGACAAAGTTCTTGGTGAATTTTCTTATCAGGGGCCACAAACGAGATGTATAACTGGGTTGGTTCTTCAATCTGTTCGAGCACTTGTGGGTTGGTGCCATTACTAACAAGATAACTAGTCCAGTTACGATGTCGGCATTCTTCAATCAATTCGGAAAGACGTTCATAACCTGTTGGTTCCCCAACTAGGCTGATTGCTACATGTCGCGGATTCCGAGCCTCTTCATACATCTTTGGGATTACCCTGGGGTGGCACACGGGATTGTACCCGTCGAGGATTTTTCGTTGCTCAATGACCGCATTATCTAGTATTTCCGAAGGCTCATCGGGTATCTCCCTTTGCTGGTGACCCGGGAATCCTTCATCTCCTGGCATCGTTCGCCAACAGAATTGACATGATTGTGTACATTGTAAAGTTGGAGAAAGCTGCATACACCGATGAGTGATTATTGAACCATAGAAGGTCTGTTTATAACAGGGTCGTTGCTGGGTCAACGCCTTGTGAAGATGATAACATTTCTTCAAAACACTATTCCTACCAATGAAACGATAATGCTGTCGACGGTAAATCTTCGCTAAATCAGTAGAAACCACAAGACCAACCGAGGGTTCACTTAGAGCCAATCATTTAAGTATTCTGTTTTCACAGCACCCACATACGGCCAAACCAGAGCTCAGGAGCGGTCAAATATGAGCCTCAAAGAAATAACCGATGCAATTTATGCAAATCTAGCCACACAAAATGAATCCCGTGATCTTCTCATTAATGAGATGCATAAGGTGTTAAAAGTCACACGTGAAGCGATTTCTGCAATTCACCAGGGAGATATGTCAAAGGCTGGGGAATCAATTAAAACGGCCAAGTCCCTATTAAGGTCGGCTCAAACGCATCTTAAGAAGCTCAGCCAACTTCCTGTTGTTGGGTTAGTACAGGACGCTGAAGCTGAAGTGGCTGAAGCAGCGTTGTTCCTTGCATTTCGTCTCAAAGAAAGGATTCCTAGTCCAGAAAAAATTGGTGTAACAGATATCGGTTATCTTCAAGGGCTGGGAGATTATGTTGGTGAACTCCGAAGGTATTCGATTGATTCCTTGACAAATGATAACCTGGATGAGGCCAAAAGAGCATTTGCGCAAATGGAAGAGGTCTATGCAACCCTAATCACATTCGATTTTCCACGCGGGTTAACACCAGGGATTCGAAGAAAAACAGATGTTGCTCGTGGGCTTATTGAACGGACTCGTGCTGATCTAAGTACGGCCATTGAAAACCGCCGCCTACTTGAAGGAATTACCACTTTACAAAATTCGCTTGAGAAATAAGGAAGTGGCACCACTCTTGCCAACCAAATTCCCAACTTTGAGGGCCCAGCAAGTGCAGCGAATTTTGGTTGACCGCTTTATTGAAGAAGATGAATTCCTCAATCCCCCACGAACCGTGTGTGGATTAGATGTCTCCTACTATAACCAAACTGCGATTGGAGTAGCTGTCTTGCTAAATTTTCCGGGCTTAACACCAATTGAGCATCAAATAGTGTACACGAAGTCTACTGTTCCTTATATCCCTACATTCCTCTCCTTTCGAGAATATCCTCCCCTTTCCTTAGCCTATACTGCTCTCTCCATAAAACCCGACCTTTGTTTCGTTGATGCACACGGAAGGGCACACCCACGAAAACTAGGTGCCGCAAGTCATTTCGGAATCTTAAGGAATGTGCCCACTATTGGAGTAGCCAAAAGCCTTCTATGTGGGATAATTCAATATGATTCTCCACCGTTCGAAACCCTCACTCTCGATGACGAAGTAATTGGCGCAAGGATAGTTTCAAGGCCGGGGTGCCATCCCATTTATATCAGTGTTGGGCATCGCATTTCACTTGCAACCGCTGTCAAAATAACGCAAAAATGCATTACCCGGTATCGACTTCCTGAACCGACGCGACTAGCACATCAGATGGCAACCAAAGAACGCCTGAAACTAAAAAAGAGGGTATGATTCTCTTGAAGGAACAACTCTGGTTTACTCTATTAACACTGGCACAACTCGGTGCTGTCACCACAAACATCCGTACGTCAACTTCGCGCCTAGCTGAGCTCATGAAGATTAGTCAACAAACAGCTTCGCGAAGATTATCTACTCTTGAAAGAATGGGATTGGTTAGCCGGGTTCTCAATAAGCGGGGGCAATTAATCCGCATAGAAGAAAAGGGAATTGTGGAGTTAACCAAAGTCCGATCTATTCTCGAAATGGTTATGACCAAGAAACGGTTTAGGAGCTTCCGCGGGCGGGTCTTTACTGGGTTAGGGGAGGGCGCCTATTATGTCCGTTTGGAAGGTTACCGAAAACAGTTTCGAAAGGTTCTTGGCTACAATCCTTTTCCGGGAACCCTTAACATCCAATTACTCTCCGAAGCAGATGTAAACGAATTTCGATTACTTAAAGCTACTATTGGAATACATATTCAAGGCTTTACAAATGAAGGTCGAAGCTTTGGACCCGTCACCTGTTACCCTGCAACGGTAAATGGTGAACAGAAGGCCGCCATTTTGTTGATTGAGCGCACCCATCATCATCCAAATGTTGTTGAAATCATCGCCCCCATAGATCTTCGTGAAAAACTCAATGTCGATGATGAGGATATCATCACTGTGAAATTCGATCTTTCTGATTTGAAAATGCCTTCTCAATAATCCGAGTCGTGCTATTCAGTGGGAATTCATCAAATAGCGCCTCTAATCGAATTACACGGGTTGACAAGCCTTTCTCTCTTAGCCGATTTTGCACCTGTTCCATGGATATGTCCTGATTCGGACCAAGCATGAGAATATCGGGGTTCAACTCCTCAATGATTTTGACAAAATCTGAACCAAGGTTTCCTAAAACAGCCTTAGAGACACCTTTCAATGCTTGAACCATGAAAAGACGTTGCCGTTCAGGGACAATGACCGGATGCCCTTTGGTATGGACGACATTTTCATCACGGGCAATAACGACCGTAACTTCACCAAGCTTTGCTGCTTCTGTAATAAGAAAAATATGACCTGGGTGAAGAATGTCAAAAGTACCCGCAATAACAATCTGCTGTTTCGTCATCCTGTTCGTCTTTGTATACTTCGAATTATAAAATATTGGGGCTCGTCACTTTTTCAGAAAGTTTTAAAATAGTAGAAGAAAAACAGCCAACCCACGGGCTCGTAGCTTAGCCAGGCAGAGCGTCGGGCTCTTAACCCGATTGTCGGGGGTTCGAAAGGATTCTTACATGTACCCGAAAATCCCCCCGAGCCCGCCATTTCAACTCTTTTTAAAATGCTCATACCCTTTAATTTCAACAGTCCTTTCTTCTCTGCCAAAGCGTAAGCTCTTCTCAGGCTCTTCAACAATTTTACCAATTCGAGTAAGTGATCCACCGACCTGTTGTACGCTTTTAGATGCCTTTTTCCAATATCTAGGGGGCAAAGTAACAACGAGTTCGAATTCTTCGCCACCATATAATACAAAATCAACAGCATCCAAGTCATTCGCCACTGCAAATTCTGCGCACATTTGTGGAATGGGTAAGCTATCTAGCTGGAATCCAACTCGGCTGGCAGCGGCTATCTCGTGCAATGCCCATGCAAGCCCATCGCTACTATCGATAGAAGACGAAATAACACCGGTTTCTGCCAGAGCCTTTCCTTCCTTAATTCGTGCTCGAGGGCGAAGAGCTTTTTCCCGAATCTGGTCAACAAGCTCTGCAGGCTCTGAATTTCCTCGTAATAAAGCCTCGAATAAAGCCCCTGTGTACCCGAATTCACCCGTGGTAGCAATCAAATCTCCTGGTTTCGCGCCCTTTCTTCGCATAAGCTGATTCTGTGGAACTCTACCAATCGCAGTACAATCAATTACAAGTTCTAAACACTGGTTTGTATCTCCTCCAAGATAATAGGTTTCATGTTCACGACATACACAATTTAATCCTCCAACAAGAGCCGCTGCAAAATTAGCTTCAGTCTCTGCGGGGAGACCCAACGAGATTATTACCCCTAATGGGGTCGCGCCTTTTGCGGCTAAATCACTTAATCCCATTACTCCCGCCTTCCACGCGATTTCGCTGGCCGTCATACCCGGTAAAACATCTGTTGATTCAACCAGCATATCACTATTCACAACAAGAGCCTCTTCATTAAAAGGAACAGCGACGGCATCTTCTAAGCCGGAAAGTAGGGCTTTATCATATGGCGTGATTAAATCCTGAAACCAACGAATCAATCCTCGTTCTCCAATATCTCGAAGCGTGTTGCCCTTTTTTGACATGAATAATCCCTTCAATACCTATTATTTACAGCAGTGTCGAAATCTTTTTGGGTGCCCCCATTCAAACCATGTTCAATGCCTCGGTAGCTCAGTGGTAGAGCGACAGCCTCGTAGACGACACCTAAATGTTGTCGAGAAAGCTGCTGGTCGCGGGTTCAATCCCCGCCCGAGGCTCCATTTTGCCTTATCACAGGCTAGGCGGGTTTCACACGCGAATCTACGATTTCTTGAAACTTCAAGCCGCCTGCTTGCTCTAAAAGCGTGTCTAAATCCATGAAATGAATTTCAGGTGTGATTTCCGTTTCAGTTTTTGTTATTTTTTGGATTGTTCTCTGTGCTTGCGTTCTGTTGGCTCCAGATTTCAACACAATGTTTAGTGAAAGGACATCCATGGAATAGGGATCATTTGGCTTGGATTTACTTACAATGATTTGTGCTTCATGAACCTCATTCATTGCTAGTAACGATTCGCGTAAAGCCGTGAGGTTCACTGTCGCCCCTTTGATTTTCTCTTCAGCGATTCCCATCACCTGCATTTGAGCACCTATTTCAGATTCCCTTGAAATATTGAAGAAACAGGGCATATCGAGGCCACAATGGGGGCATTTACCGGTGGTCACCTTGTCAACATGGTCCCCCATCAAATATCCTTCAAACATGGAAGAACGTCCATCCACATGAAAGATGGTTATGTAACCTCCTTCCTCTGGGCTGGTAAACTCATACCCACCTGCATCGTCGGTAAACTTGACAAATCGAACGGCAAAGGCTAAAGGTGATAGGTTATGATATCCGCCTTTCTCTTGGCATTGGCATGCGACACCAATCTTTGTTTCGCTTGCAGCCCAACCTCCAATTACCCGAGTATCAGTCATTCCTACTTCCGCGAAATATTCTTTGATGTCGTCAATCACGGCATCATAGATGCGTTCACCTGCCAGTAGTATAATGCCTCGTTTTTCTAGTTTGGGCTTCTGGTTAACGAGTTCTCGGCAGAAAATATTTCGTAAATAACCTGGCATGGCTGCAAATCCAGTTACCTTAAACAATTCGGCGAGCTGGACGAGTTTATCTGTGGAAATCGCCCCTCCAGCAGTCGAGCGAACCACAAAATCAGCCATTTGCAATAATCCCCCATCAACACCAAAGAAACCTAAGTGGGGGGCAGAAGGAAACAGGTTCATGGCACGGAGTTCAAAGCCGTCTTTAACGAAGGGATCAATGGCCATTTTCCCAGATTTTGCCATATTATTCAACATCAGCTCATTATCATAATGTGTAAGAAAGACTGGCGAGGGAAGTCCTGAGGCACGACCTGAGGAGAACCAAAAGAATCGTGGTGAATATTGATACTTCACATGGTCGAGAAGTTCTTGGGTGGCTTTTTCTTTACCAATTCCGAGTTTGACTCGAAGTCCTCGGCGAAACACGAACTTGTGTTCATCTTTGTAGCCGACTTCTTTATAGTAGTCTAAAATATTACGGATGGCTTCTGCTTGGTCTCGGTTTTGTCCATCAACCTGCTGAGGATTTAATACAAATTCTCTGAGGTTACCTTTGTAATCTGCTTTCTTTACGAGTGGCAGTTCATACTTCGCCCAATCGGTTGGTGTCTTAAGAGCGAAAGGATCTACTCCATGCTCTTTGAATAAGCGACGATAAAATGGATGATTAGGATAAATCTGATATCGGATAAACGCGCGGAATTTTCGATTCTGCATACTTTCGATTTCTTCATAACTTAGCGATTTGAGTTCATCAAAGGTTAGGAACCGTTTCATTTGCAACACCTAAGAGAATCCATTCAATGGCGAATAGCAGAACTCCTGTTTTTAGGCAGCAAAAGCGTTTCGATGATTTCAAATAAAAGCTCACTTCTTAGTCGTTTGGTGGTCTTAGATTAACTACCTCGTATGGAAAAAAAGGAAAAGGAGGGCGGAGTGGGTTAGTCGACAAGGTCAACTAGTGCAACATCTTCGAACGCCCCGGAAGGTAATTTCCGTCTGATTGTAATGGGAAGAACTCTTTTTTCTAATTCCAACTCCGCAATTCGAATCGGATCGTGGAGATCGGAAGAAATTCGAGTCAGAATAGGCGCCCCCATGGATATTTGGAGGGCACGTGCTCCCACTACTCGGGATTTTTCGTATCGGGTCATTCGTTTAGGACCGATTTCAGGTCCTTTTTTTGACACATTATCCGCCTCGTTTTGTGCTGATTTTAGTCTTCAAAGTCTTCGCCGCCAGGTGGGCCACCAGGACCACCACCCGCGTCCATCCCCTTGGAGGCAATGACATCATCAATACGAAGAAGCATTTGTGCAACCTCGCTAGCGGATTTCACGGCTTGGCGCTTTACTACTAGTGGCTCCCAGACATTAGCCTTTGCCAAATCGCCTACCTTGCCTTTGATTCCATCGACGCCTGCAGTGACTTCACCCTTTTCATGTTGGGCCTTGAGGTCAGCGATGATATCAATGGGATCGAGACCCGCATTTTCAGCTAATGTCTTCGGGATGATTTCCATAGCCTCAGCGAAGGCAATGACAGCAAGCTGTTCGCGGCCAGGAAGACTTTCGGCGTATTCTTGAAGGTTTCTGGCTACCTCAATTTCTGGTGCGCCGCCACCGGCAACGACTCGTCCATCCTCAACAACGTTTCGAATCACACAGAGTGCGTCGTGTAAAGCCCGGTCTGCCTCATCGACGACAAGGTCAGTGCTTCCCCGGAGCAGAATGCTTACAGCCTTCGGGTTCTTGCACCCTTCTACGAAAACCATCTTGTCTTCAGCGACCTTTCGTTCTTCGAGAAGTTGGGCCGTCCCTAAATCTTTCTTTGTAAGGTCATCAAGGTTCGAAATGAGTTTTCCGCCAGTAGCACGAGCTAGTTTCTCCATGTCACTTTCTTTGATTCGTCGAACAGCTACTATACCTTCTTGGGCCATGAAGTGCTGAGCCACATCATCAATACCTTTCTGGCAAAGGACAACATTCGCACCGGTTTTCTTAACCTTGGCCACCATTTCGCGCAGCATTCGCTCTTCTTCGTCAAGAAAAGCTTGCATCTGGGAGACTTCACGAATGTCGATTTTAGCTGTGAACTCGGTTTTTTCTACTTCAAATGCGCTTTGAATAAGTGCAATCTTGGGATTTGTGACTATCTTTGCCATTCCAGGATGGACAATTTCTTTGTCAAGGACAATGCCTTCGATAAACATGGTATCGCTAATTGTGCCACCTTGTTTCTTTTCAACCTTAACGTTATCAATGTCCGCCTGCTTGACCCCATCCACAGTGTCTGTGATGCGCTTAATGGCCGTTACAGCTAAATCTGCTAAGAACTTCCGAAATTCAGACACGACTTTTGACTGCATGGAGGTCATGGCGACTTTCTTGAGCATTGTATCGCTATCATCATCGACGGCAATGGAATCTAAACTATCAAGAGCCTTCTCAGTTGCTTTCCGATATCCTTCCACAATAACGGTGGGATGGATCTTCTGGTCGATGAGCATTTCAGCCTGTTTAAGTAACTCGCCTGCTAGCACGACAGCGGAGGTAGTTCCATCGCCCACTTCATCATCTTGGGTTTTCGCTACTTCTACGATCATTTTTGCTGCAGGGTGTTCAACATCGATTTCTTTAAGGATTGTAGCTCCATCATTAGTAATTGTAACATCTCCGAAGCTATCCACTAGCATCTTGTCTTGTCCTTTGGGACCAAGAGCTGTTCGGATCGCCTCTGCTATTGCTACGGCCGCCATTATGTTATTATGTTGGGCGTCGTGGCCACGTTCACGTTTTGTTCCTTCTTTGAGCAACAGTATGGGGGTTCCACCCAATGACATGGTGGGTCACCTCTTTGACTAAAAGTAAGGTTGTTGCACTTTGCGCTTCAATATAAGCGTTTCTCTAGTCCCGACACCGCTTATGCTCTACAACTGAAGTTTCCCTTTTAATAACCACATATTCCCAACATGAGGCGGTCTCCCCAACTCACGTTTGACGGCATCGTAACAGCGCTGAGCCTGATCTAACGGTGTGGTGGGCAAATCCTGCATAAGATGACGCGGATGAAAAACCAATAGACTATACTCAATAGATGGTTGGTTAAGGCTTTTAAGAAAGCGAGCGATTTTGGTAACTTCAACCTCATCGACATAATGGGGAACTAACAGTGTAGTTGCCATTAGTGGAGGATACTCTCGATTATCAAAATAAAGGGAATCAGCTAGCATCGTAAAATTTTCAAAAGTTGCAATCTTTGGAACCCCACACAGAGCCTGATAGATGGCATTGGAATAAGCCTTTAAATCGAACTTAATGATTCCACCACTCTCCTCCACCAATTGACCAGCTCTTTTCACTAACCTAGGATTCCCTTGTCCATTCATTTCGAAGCACTGTCGAAGTAACCGATTCTCAAATCGCGTTTTACAGGCCTCCATAACACGAATAGCAAACGGTAATTGAGGTTCAGGTGAACCACCAAAATAGCATATACATGATATCTTCGAATTCTGTTCGATTACACCAAGAAAATCATCTAGATGAACACCCATTCCTTGGGTGATTTGTTTATGAGATACATTTTGGCAAAACAAGCAGTCTAAGCTACAACCATAGAAAAATACAGAAAGATTCGAATACCCATATTCTGGTTGTGCCTTCTTTGCCCATTTTGGATAGCCAGCACCGGTTCCACCAGGACAGAAATACGATCCACAACAATTGGTAACGTGTGGGTCCAAATAATAATGCATTAACCCTTTAGTAGCAGAGACCTTCTGCACTAACTGCCCATTTTGGTTACTACGTAAACCACAGTAGCCGATAGCATTAGGTGGAATACAGCACTCGTTTGCGCACACCTTGCATTGAATGCCCTTTTCGGCTCGGGGAATAATCTCTGGCAACTCAAATAGGTATGAACGCCATTTATGAGCATTCTGAACAATTTCTGCAACCCCGTCTGGGTTTGCTCGTAGACACGAAGCGCAGATAGGAAGAACTTCGGCTAAGCCTGTTTCCTCATAGCAAACACTGCAACGAGTCATCGTTTTCTCAGATATAGCACGAACAGGCATAAGCGTTCCGTTGATACAGACAAGCGTTTTTGAGTACCTTTTTGACTGATTACGTTGTTGAGATATTGGTGAGTAAGATTGCAGTATCGTGAGGTTTGCCAATATTACAATCAGCTCGAAAGTACCACCAAACGGTTAGAAATGACCGACATTTTAGCGGAGCTTCTATCACGTCTAGCGCAAACTACAGATGCTGAAACCATGGGCTGGGTGATATACCTTACCCAAGGTAAACTCTATCCCGATTGGACCGGGAAACCTGAAATTGGGATAGCAGAAAAGATGGCTGTCAATTCAATCGCCATCGCCTTAGGGATTAATATCTCACAGGTCATGGCCAAGGTAAACAGCACCGGTGATATCGGTGTAGCCTGTGAACAATTGTTAACCTCGAAACGGCAAACTGCGCTTTTTCAAGCTCCTCTCTCGATTCAGGAGGTGTATGAGTCCCTTGTTAAAATTGCATCAGCACAGGGAAGTGGAAGTGCCGACTTCAAAATTCGCACCCTTGCAGGCTTAATCAATGCCTCCACTCCCCTCGAGGCGCGATATCTGCTTCGAACCGTAACTAGCAGTCTGAGGCTTGGGATTGCAGAGATGACGGTTATTGATGCACTGGCTTTAGCCTTCGCTGGTGGGAAAGAGCATCGGGCTTCAATCGAACGAGGTTACAACCTAACCAGCGATTTAGGTTATATTGCGGGGCTTGTTGCTTTTGAAGGTCTTAAAAGTGTGGAGAATGTAAAAGTCACTGTTGGGAAACCAATTCGCATGATGGCGGCTCAAAAACTGTCGACCCCAGAGGAAATTGTTGAAAAATTAGAGGGAAAAATTGCAAGTGAATGGAAACTCGATGGAGAACGTATGCAAATCCATAAAAATCATGATAACATCACAATCTTCTCCCGTCGCCTTGAAAAGATTACAGAGATGTATCCTGATATCGTACGCCTAACAAAGTCGCAGTTGAACACCGAAAGATGCATTGTAGAAGGAGAAGCAGTTGCTGTCGATAAGGAAGATCCCCAGAAACTACTCCCCTTTCAAATTCTAATGCGACGACGACGCAAATACAAGATTGATGAGATGGTTCAACAGATCCCCGTTGCAATTTATTTTTTTGACTGCCTCTTCGTAAACGAAAATGACCTTACCCAAAAACCATACCTAATTCGTCGAAAACAACTGGAACAGATTGTTAAACAAAGCGAATACGTTCGATTGGTTCCTGCTCAAAAGCACTCAACCGCCTCCGGCGTTGAAACCATGTTCCGAGAATCTATCGCGCAGGGAGGTGAAGGGCTTATAGCCAAATCCACCAGCGCTGAGTCGATATACCGTGCAGGAGCTCGGAGCTGGCTCTGGGTCAAACTTAAAGAATCCTATCAAGCTCAAGCAATAGGCCCAGTTGACCTCGTCGTTGTGGGAGCCTTCTGGGGACGGGGACGTCGTGCAAAAACGTATGGTGCCCTCTTAGCCGCAGTCCGCGATGAAGAAAGTGGAGAATTCAAGACTGTGTGTAAAGTGGGGACAGGGTTCAGTGATGAAGAACTTGAACAATTACCTGAACGTCTAAAACCCCACCTAATCACACACAAAGATGCCTTGGTTGATTCTAAAATGAAAGCCGATGTGTGGTTTAAACCCGCCTTAGTTTTTCAAGTGGTGGGGGATGAAATCACACGAAGTCCTATACACACCTGTGCTTTCGATCAAATCTCACCAAACGAAGGATTAGCTATTCGCTTCCCACGATTTGATGGAACTTGGCGCTATGACAAATCCCCTGAGGAGGCAACCACAACTCGAGAAATCATTGACGCGTATGAGGCGCAGATTAAGGTTACAAAATAAACCGATCATGCGTTAAGTGCAGCTATTACTAACTCTGGATTATGACCCCGCAAGATGGCGGCATAGTATGCAAATAACGACAGGAAAGCCAGGTTCAACCAGAGCGATGGCACCATTGTCTGCCTCAGACATGCCTTTCATCATCGATTTATATTTCTCTTCAAAAGACCCCGTTTTCCAGTTTTTAATATCTGCCATTCATAATACCAAAGTTTCGTTCATTGTATGAGAAATTAGGACTAGATCATTTCTAGTTTTTTCCCAACGTAGATCAGGTTTTTCGCTTCAAGAGAATGACCATAGCAATAATTACTAAGCTAATGCCAATACTGATTGCTACTATCTTAAGAGTCTGGTCATATAGAGCGCCCTCAATGCTATCACTAACAACAATATTATCGATCGAGGAATTTCCCTGAAAAGAAACAAAACTGAATGTTTCCGATGTGGTGACTCTATCATCCGCTATCTCGATAACTAATTCTGAATTGAGATTGATTTGAAACTGTCCTGATAAATCTCGTATGATTTCAAAATGAAATACCTCATTAGGTCTAGTGATGATAGTGTGTCTAGCTAATACGTAACGCTCCAATCCTTGGAATAACTCAAAGTAGATCTCACCATTAACAAATGAGTCAAAAATTAATGCATAACCATCCTGATTAGGAACCTGAGATACTCCAGATAAATTGTAATTGTTTTCTAAATCTGTAAATACAAAATTAACAGAATCGAAGGAAACATTACTACTGGATACATGCCAATCAAAACTCCAAGTACCATATGCCACGGTACTATTATGGATAGCTCTTCTTACATGGATCAGGTCTCCGTGGTATCCAACATTAGGCCAGTAGTAATAGACATCTTCAGCAGTCAACGTTCCGTTCTCAATAGTGAATCCATGATCGACTTCACAAAATATGTCATCAACTAGTTCGTATCCCTGAAGAATCCAATCGTCCAAGGACTCTATATTATCAACCTCAAAATCTTCACTCCAAAATTGTCCTGCAGATACTGTGGTAGGAAAGAGAGTGGAAGGGACTAAGAATAATACAGTGGAGAAAACAAGTATTCGTAATGAGATGGATCTGTGAAACAAAATTCCACCACACTTTCTCTCTGTTCCTTTTATCTAGTCTTATTTCTTCCGCTTAAAGAAGATAACAATAGCTACAACAGTGACACCTATTCCAATCCCGATTACAATGAGTTCAATAGGTAGTTCAAATCGAGCAACATCAACACTATCACTAATGACTATATTGTCAATCGATGAGTTTCCTTGAAATGACACAAAATTAAATTTCTCACAAGAGGTGACATCAGCATCTATCACATTGAGTACTAGTTGTGCATCAAAATACACATTAAACTCTCCTTCTAAGGAGCGTGTTATATCTATATGATGTTGGCCAATTAAATCAGAAGGAAAATCATGTCTAACAAGGATAACGCCGTGTGTTACAGCGAACTTCTCAATGTACATCTCATCATTCTCAATTGTGTCCAAAATAAGAGTATATCCTGTCATTGCATATGATGTGAATTCTCCTGTTAGATTGTATTCATCTCGCAGGTCAGTAAACATGAACTCTACTCCATCATAACCATTCTGACTTCCACTAACACGCCAATCAAAACTCCAAGTACCATATGCCACGGTACTATTATGAATCGCTCTTC
Source organism: Candidatus Hermodarchaeota archaeon (assembly GCA_016839365.1). Classification (GTDB taxonomy): domain Archaea; phylum Asgardarchaeota; class Hermodarchaeia; order Hermodarchaeales; family Hermodarchaeaceae; genus Hermodarchaeum. Next base: position 63,933 of record JAEOUH010000044.1, on the reverse strand, counting down.
GCACTTGGGACATGTAGATTGACCATGGAACATACACGTCCTCTGCAGTCAACTCTCCATTCACAATGGTGAAACCATGATCAACTTGGTAGAACGTAGAATCAATCAGCTCATATCCTTGAAGGACCCAATCGTCCAACTCTTCAACAGTAGTAACCGTGAAGTCTTCATTCCACACAAGTGCAGCAGATACTTGCATTGGATTTAATGGGATTACGATTAAGATTGTAACTGTAATCACAGATATTATTCTAAGCAACCGGAATAGTGTAGACATGAATCCCCCTCCCTTTTATCTTCTATTTAAAAGGAACTTCAACCTTTCGCAATGCCTTAGTGAATAAATCTGGAGTCATGTTTTCAATAAGCAGTACTTTGTTTGGAGTCTTTTCCCCAGAAATTATTCGAACGCGATTAGCTTGGATGCCTAACTTCTTCGCGATAAGTTTGACAACGGCTAAGTTAGCTTGACCCCGTGTTGGCGGCGCTTTGACATAAACTTCACAAAGCTCGTTTTCAGTGATTGTGATTACTTCTTTTTTCGATCGAGGTTTGACTTGTATTCTCAGTAAGGTTCCCTTATTATGCAACTCAATCATTGACATCCAACAGAACCTTTTAGTACCGATTTCAAAAATGTATCATTATTCCAAATACAATCTGGCAGTGAGAGGTGTAGGCACAAAAATGTCTGAAAATATACAAGCATGGGTCAACTACATGCAACAAGTCGACAATACAATCATGGCTGTCTCAGTCATCAGAAAGGACGGAACTGTTCTATTCACGACTCCAAACTGGACAATCACAGGCGCAGAAATTCTTTCAGCAGTCCAAAGTAAACCACCTAGTATTACAATCCAGGGTGTGAAGTATAGCACAATCCAAGCAACAGACCATCACCTGGTTGCCACAAATGTTCGTGGGCAAGGGTCGATTGTAATCACTGCCGCGCGGGACAAGGGCTATGTCATAGCTTATGTATCTCCTCAGGGGGATGTGCAGGGCGCCTACGTTGAAATTGCTAAAGCGTCAGCAAACATTGGAGGATTCATGTAGTCATCTCCACTTTCTCGCTTGTTCACTCATTGAGTGTGTAAGTCAACCATTCTAGCTCCACTTGGGGTGTGTATTTCCATCGATCCATCTTCACGTTCAAAGAAATCCTCTTCGGACTCGGAAATTCAAGACGAAAAACAAAACGAGCAGTGGATGCACAATCTCCGTCAACAACGCAATCTCCAAGTGACAGGTAAACCAAAACCAACACAAACACGTAACCTTGAAAGATTGAAACAAATCCTTCAATCTGAGGGCTTTGCAATACGCGCTAACCGGATTGTCATCCAACGGGATGAGGCGACATTTGAAGTCGATATAAAAATGGGACATATATACGCTTTGAACGAAGGTCGAGAGCCCCTCGTTTTGTGTGTAACGCTCGAATCAACACCTTGGGCTAATATTGACGACCTTTCAGATTTCGATTTGTTTCTGCTTTCGGTCATCTATCTCCTTGCCCGTGAACCTCTTCCAGAGAGTATCACAGAACAACTCACCAACGAACCTTGACAGTTGTTTCTGTTATACCAGCCTAAACGTCATTGGTATACTCTGATAATTGCGGAAAAACTTATAGCCATAAGGCGTCGATTCGTCACTTTCGTGGAGGAATGCCTTATGGCTGTAAAAGTTGCCATCAACGGACTTGGAAGAATTGGACGGAATTTTCTCCGTGGTGCGATGAAAGTCAAAGATTTCGAAATTGTTGCAGCAAATGACCTAGGAGATGCTAACATCCTCGCCCACCTGCTGCGTTATGATTCAATTTACGGACAATATCCTGGAATCATCAAAGCCGGAAAGGAAGAAATCCTCATCGACAAGCATCCTATCAAACTATTTCAGGAACGCGACCCTGCTAGCCTTCCTTGGAAACAGCTAGAGGTAGATATTGCAATCGAAGCTACAGGGGTTTTTCGAGACCGCGATAAAGCAGCGCTCCATCAAAAAGCAGGTGCACAGAAGGTTATCATTTCCGCACCTGGAAAAGGTGAAGATGCCATGTTTGTTCTTGGCGTCAACGACCATACCTACGATCCTGACAACCATCACATCATCTCTAATGCTTCATGTACCACTAACTGCTTTGCTCCGGTTATCAAAATACTCATGGAAACCTATGGCATCAAACGTGGATTCATGTCCACCATACATGGCTACACACTCGACCAACGTATGCTCGATGCCGTCCACACGGATTATCGACGCGCTCGTGCCGCACCCATTAACATCATACCTACAACCACAGGTGCTGCTAAGGCCATTATTCGGCTCTTCCCGCAGCTCGAAGGCAAAATCGCAGCTATGGCCTATCGTGTCCCAGTTCCCGATGGATCGATAATTGATCTAAGCGTCGAACTAGAGAAAAACACAACAAAAGAAGGACTCAACCAAACCTTCCGCAAAGCAGCTCAAACTGAACTTAAGGGCATTTTGCAATATATCGAAGATCCTATCGTATCAACCGATATTATTGGTAATCCTCACTCTTCCATTTTTGATAGCCAGCTCACGGAGATTCTCGAAGATAACTACGCTCATGTTGTTTCTTGGTACGACAATGAGGCTGGGTTCAGTACACGCTTGGTGGAGCTAACGCAACTGGTAGCTTCAAAGTTGTAAAAAAGAAGCCCATGAGGAGGTCACCCCCCTCATGATATACTTCCTGAGTACTGTTTACTTGAAATCTGGTTCCGGGAGAAGCTGCGTGAGTAGCTGACCGCTATATGAAAGACAAACACTGGTTCTTCGGCTATTCGACGATTTTATCTCTAATAATCCAGCATTTCTGAGAACGTTCAAATTGAACTTTGTTGTACTCAATGGAAACCTGAATTTCTTAGCTAAGAAATCTGCAAGGGCTGTAGGAGAAAGACTTGGATGGAAACGTAATGCCCGTTGCGTCGCAAATAATAGAAATCGTTGTTTCTCTGTTAACCGTGTCTTAGCTATCTGAGTGAGTGTGCTAGCCAGTTGTAGAAACAGCCCCTCGAAGTACCAGGTTGAACCTAATTCAAAGTTGCCTTTCATGGAGGATTTCGCAGCCAACCCCGTCTTGGTCAGTTGTCATGCATAACACCTCCAAATTCATTGGGTTTCGAGTGGAAGATAGCAGGCAATCGCTTCGTATTAAGATTTTGGTCAATTTTTTTTAACCAAAATAACGACAAACCAGGGCAAGTGCCCACAGCTAATCCTTTTATTTCCCATTTTTCTGAGAACTTCATAGGTGTAATCCATATGAAAGATTTCGACTTCGAGTATGTGTGTGTGCAAGTTAACCATCACAAAAATATCGCAAGGACAATTGCTGAATACCAAAAAGATGGGTGGCGGCTCCATACCTATCAAGCTACAGGTGATCCAAACTGGATTAATCACTACCTTCTCTTCCAACGAGAAATTTCTTGGTAGCCGTGTGATTATTTCTCCTACACTTCACCGTCGGTATTGTCACAAAACGTTATTATAACGGATGTTGGAGTTATGAACTCTGAAAACAATACTGGGGACAACATCTAATGGTATATCTTGTTGGTGAAGCGCTCGTTGGAAAAGGAAACGAAATTGCCCATATCGACCTAATTATCGGAGAAAAGTCGGGTCCCGTTGGTACGGCTTTCGCTCATGGAATGACAAATGTCTCACATGGCCATTCTCCGCTCTTAGCAGTTATCAGACCAAACCTACCACCCAAACCTCACACACTCATCATCCCTAAAGTGACAGTGAAAGATATGGGTGATGCAGAGAAGATCTTTGGTCCCGCCCAAGCTGCTGTGGCCAAAGCCGTTGCCGACGCCTTAGAAGAGGGTATGATTCCCAAAGGAAAAGAGGATGAGTGGGTGATTATTTGTAGTGTTTTCATTCATCCTGACGCAAAGGACTATCGACGGATTTATCATTACAATTATGCAGCAACAAAACTGTCAATTCAGCGTGCCCTATCCAATTATCCGCCTGTGGACAAAATCATGTTTGACAAGGATCGAGCAACCCATCCAATCATGGGTTTTCGGGTACCACGGTTATGGCGACCACCCTATCTTCAAATCGCGCTAGATCTGCCAAGTATAGAGGCGACTAAGAAGATTATTGCCGCCTTACCACGAAGTGATAATATTATCCTCGAAGCAGGCACGCCTCTCATTAAGCGGTACGGTACATCAGTGCTCAGTGATATCCGTGAAGTAGCCAAAGACAAATTCTTGGTTGCTGACCTAAAAACACTTGACGTAGGCAAGGTTGAAGTTGACTTAGCATTCGATGAATCAGCAGATGCCGTAGTCGTTGCAGGTTTAGCATCAATTGACACCATAGATCAGTTCATCTATGAAACCAATCGTTTAGGAATTTACTCCTTTGTTGACATGATGAACGTTGAAGATCCTATCACTAAGTTACAGAGCCTGAAAATGCCACCCAACGTCGTCATAATGCATCGGGGAATCGACACCGAAGGTCGAGCCGACCATAAGTGGGATGTAGTAAAGGAAGTTAAAGCAGCTTTCAAAGGAAAACGACTCCTTGTCTCAGTGGCAGGTGGTATTCAACCTAATAACATCGACGCAGCTCTCAAAGCGAAAGCTGACATTATTGTCGTTGGACGCTATATCACCCAATCACGAGATGTTGAGCGCTCAACCCGGGAATTTCTAACGCAAATGCAAGGCGATATAGACCTCTTCCGCGTTCACACCGAATAAGAATGCATTTCCGCGTACATCAAAATCACCGCGTTCGAAATGCGTTAGTATTAGTTGTACTTTTGTTGAATAGAAAACTTCAAGAACTTTCACAAACCTTACACATCTAAGCAATTTATGATGAAGATTGCTGGGAGTGTATTCCAAAGATGCCTTCGGGTATCAAACGACTCGTTCTAGATGTTCTCAAACCGCATGTCCCTAATCTCGTGGACATAGCAACATTGGTTGGTAAAGTTAATGGCGTCGTTGGTGTCAACGTTGCCCTTGTCGAAGTTGACTCTCATACTGAGTCAATTAAAGTTACTGTTGAAGGTGAGAACCTCGGATTTGAAGAGGTTAAAGCTGCTCTCGAGGCCTGTGGTGCCTCGGTTCATTCGATTGATCAAGTAGTTGCAGGACGTACTGTTGTGGAAGAAGTCAAAACCCATATGGAAAATGGCGGTTAATCTCCCATTTCGGCTCTAGAACTTTCAACTGAAGCCTCAACATGGGGTAACAGATTCTCGTATAAGGAGTTGTAAAACACCTTTGGAAGAATCTGTAGTACATTGAATATGCGATTCAGAAGTACCCTTACAATAGGTTCTAAAAGAAGAGGGCGACCACTAATTTTCGAAGTTAAGACAGCATCAACTGCTGCCTCTTCAGCTAAAGCGTCAATTAGCCGAAAGATTGGTCCTGCTCGTTCAAGATAATAGGGAAGTCCTCGTTCATCGTATAAGACAATGATATCTAATTTTTCTACGATTCGCTTTGCATACCAATCTATGCTCGTATCCTTAACATCAAATGATTGGTGAAATAGGGGCTCTGCTGGTCGGCGCTTCGCAGTTTGGGATGCTTCTGCTGAGAAATAGCTGCGAGGAACGAGATTCGGGTAGGTATTAGGATGGCGAAAGGCAATATAGATAGCGGCTGCAAAGAGTGCTTCAGGTTCACGCCCAATCTCCTGGGTTCCAAGGTGATTTGCGAGGATACGCAGTGAAGGCAGGATTAGATTTTGGTGGACCTGTTTTGAAGTATACAGGTGGTATGCCTGTTTCAAAAAACTGGTTGTTGCCTTCGACTCTGTCCGAACAGCTCCATCCACTCTAACCTTCGATGCCAAATCTGGTGGACTCCTCAGGAAACTTACTACCTCATTAATGAGATATCATCCTACATATATTTTGAGCGGTCTCCTGGCTAGACCTGAAATTCCCACATTCACTAAGTAACATGACCTGATTCTTCAAGATACTGCATCTCTTCTGCAGTCAAATGGGACTTAACGAAGGCAACACCTCTCTCCGTCAGTGAAATTTGTGCTCTCGCTTCAGTCTTTAAAAACACCGTTACATATTCTCGTTTCTTTAGTCGTTGAAGGGATGCGAAGATTATTTTGTTTAATTCATCATCGGTGACATTTGGTTTCCCGTTATGGCGTTGAAATTCCGGAGTATGTTTCAGAACATGACGCAACGATGCTAGTGAACGACGTCTAGTTTCATGGGGGTTAGAATAAAGCCATAAAATTAGCACATAATCTATCACTTCTCCTGAGTGTTGGCGATACAACTGTTTTGCAAGATAATAGACGGCAGGCATATCTCTGTTCCATGTTAGCTAGATTGCTTATTTTTAACTTGCCAATCCTGGTGAAAAACTAATCCCCTGTCCACCGATAGGTTCCTGTTGAGGTCTTAAGAACGTACCCTTGATTACGTAGGAGATTCAAGGCTTCTTCAATCCCTGCACTCGAAACACCTTTCTTCTCAAGTTGTGTAGCCAACTCATCTTGACTTAGCGGAACCGGCGAATCGCGAAGAACGGTTCCGAGTAGTTGGGCTAGTTTTGTCGAACTGATTTCTGTTAACTGCTTATCAGCCAATGCTATCTTCTCTGTCACTAGCTGAATTAACCAGGGCTTGGGTGAAATCAGATGTCCTGAACGAATAAGGGATTCTATCTGTTGAACAACCCATTCCCAAGAAACCCCGGCCCTAAGACACTCTTGTTCTAATATCTCGAGATCAAGGGGTTCTTTTCGGGCACGTTGATATAGAATGCGTTCTAATTCTCGGCGTCGCATGGATACGGGTTGAGTTATCTGTTTGGAATCCTGAAGCTGTTCTAAATTCAGATTCGTATCCGGAATAAGTGATTTGATCTTGTCACGCGATTTCTCCACTGCATCCATGTAATCTTTGTAGTGTTTTCCAGTCTGATAGAATTTAACTCTTGCACGGGCGGTCTTTGCATCATCCACAAAGACAGCATCTAATGGATTAATTTTGAAGATTTTTTGACAGTATACACACAATCGTGTTTTTTGATGCGTGGAAGCATAGGTGTAACGCCCACATCTCGGACATCGAATTATGTAAAATCCTTCTCGGGCCATCAACACCACCACCGCCACAAGCCTAATTAGCCTTTCGTGTTTAAAGTCTTCAAATGGGAAAGACGAGATGAGTTTTGGTTTAGATCCGTATCTCAAAAAAGAAAAACCTGCTAAGAAGAAAGATTCAGAAGCCAAAGAAGAGAGTAAAACAGAAATTTTGGAACCCACCCTTTCTGGTGCCCGAGATTGGCGGGCTATTCTGGAGGAGACAGTAAAATCCATGGTCCTTTATCCACATCTTCTCGATTACACTCGAACCAAAATTTTCCCTAAACGTCCCACGATAACCGAAGAGGAACTAGCAATTCAACTTCGTGTCCCTTTGGGTGTGGCAATCATACTTCTTGATAAACTTCAACGTGAGACACAAGAAACGAAATGACTTGTTTTTAGGTCAGTGGTTCAGCCGATTGATAAAGATATAAAAAGTAGATTTTCGCCAGCTCTCCCAGCTCGGTATGGCTTGTCCAAATTGCCAGAGACTCAGTAGGCTTTGTCGTCAGCATAATTATTGCTTGTTTTTCATCAATAATGGCTCCACCACCATAGATTTCCTTTCGCTTCCGACCTTCGCCTACTGCTGATATGAGCCGTTGTACTCTCTCGGTTAGGGTTTGTTCAGATACCAGAATCTGTATTTTCACTCCCCGATCACGAAGGTGGAGTAATGTGGGGCTAATGAACTCGATATCTTCTTCACTAATAATCCCCCACGAAAGAAGCACGCTTCGTTCTGCTTGTCCGAGTGCAACATTCAACTTTGCCCGAACGTTATTCGAACCATGGAGAATGTGAACCTCTGGAGCAGAGATTTTTGTTTTTTCGTCAAATAATGGCTGCAGGTTCTCGATGACCTGTTGTTCCCATTCCGCTAAACGGTCTTGAGCTGAGAGAAAAGCGGCTTTCGCCGTTTCACGAGGACTTTTGGGAACATAATGCTTAGGGCGTCCCTGTTCCACAGTAATCCACCCCCCTCGCTCAAGGGCTGCTAAGACATCATAGACTCGACTAAATGGTATTCGAGATTGTGAACTGACTTCACTAGCGGTGAGTGCTCCATTTCTGACCAATGAGATGTAAACACGAGCCTCATAACTGCTTAGCCCCAAACTTCGCAGTGCTCGTGTTGTTCCTTCGTCCATACGTTCACCCATTTCTACCACACATCGACACCTCATAACATTCGAAAAAACCTTTTTGGTCACTGAGTGAATTGTTCTATAGGTGACATCATGGGAAAAATTCGACAGCCAGCCGCATTCGGGTTCTATCCTCCAGAAAAAAAGGACCTTGAAAAATCAATTCGTGCGGCATTTGCGGACACTCATGGCGCTGGCCAAATACCTCCAATTAATCCTAAACGTGTGAATAGATTAGTTGCAGGAGTTGCTCCACACGCAGGTTACATTTACTCGGGACCTATCGCTTCCCACCTTTACAAAGCAACTGCCGAGGAGGGGTTTCCAGCGACATTCATAATTATCGGTACAAAACATAGACCTCTACGATTTCCCGGGGCTGCTTTGATGTCAGAAGGCGAATGGGAAACTCCACTCGGACGCTGTAAAATAGATTCTTCTCTTGCCAAGACCGTATTAAACCAAGATCAAGCTTCTTCGATTAACTGTGTAATGGATAGTACGGAAGCCCATTTGGGTGAGCATTCAATTGAGGTACAGTTACCCTTTCTCCAATTCTTAGGTAAAGACTCTGATTTTAAAATTGTTCCAGTTGTGATTTCATCTTCGAAGTATTCCATTTGTGAAAAAGTGGGCCGCACAATCGCTGATGCCGTTAAAAAGAGTAAACGTGATGTATTTGTTATCGCCAGCACTGATTTCACACATTATGGTAAATACTACTACGATTATGCTCCTGTCGGAAGTGGTCCGGTTGACAAAATCGTTAAATGGGTTCATGAAACGGATGGTGACCTTATTAACAAAATTGAGCAACTGGATGGCAAAGCCCTTCTAGACACAGTGGTACAAAAGAATCGAACGATGTGTGGAGCAAGCGCGGTTGCCACCACTATCGCGACGGCAAAAGAGTTAGGTGCTAAACATGGAACGTGCCTGAAATATGCGACAAGTTATGATATTAGCGGTAGCTCAGAAGCAATTGTTGGTTATGCGTCCATTACCCTAAACCGCTAGATTGTAATCGCCTTTTTTGAATTTTTTTTCCCTTTTCAAAGGCAGAAATGTTCATTGCTTGATACCTTTCAGGAAGGATTTCCTTTATAGCCGCAATCACAGTTTCCTCTTTAATGGGAATTAGGTTCAAACCGATGATAGCTCCAATTAAGACTGTATTCATAGTCAGAATACCTCCTGCCTCCTGAGCCAGCTTAGCCGCATCAAAAGTAATGACTTTCGCAAACTTGGCTAGGTCCTGTAATATCGCTTCGTCACTAGGGTATTTATCTCGGCCAAGTAAAACTCCCGTTGGCGTAATTCGGTATTCACCCACAATAATAGTACCAGAAGGCATTATTCGATCGACATTCCTTAAGGCTTCAACAGGCTCAACACTCAAGAGCAAATTTGCCTTGCCTGTCGGTATAATTGGACCATGAACACTTTTCCCAATTCGAATAGTACAGTTCACTGCACCGCCTCTCTGAGCCATACCGTGAATCTCGCCCATTCGAACGTTTTCTCCTTCAGCGAGTGCCGCTGATGCTAGGATTCGAGCCGCGGTTAGAACACCCGTCCCCCCAACTCCCGTAAACATGATGTTATACTCTTTCATTCGCCTCTCCCTCATGAATTGCTTTGTATGGGCAAATCTGCGCACACACGCCGCATCCTGAACATAAGTCTGCTTCAATTGCTGCGTGTTCTCCTGTCCAAATAGCTGCGGCACAGCCTAATTTATCTGTACACACCCGGCAACCCTGACATTTCTCTGGATCAACCTCATAGGGGATTATTGGTTCATTAGCACTGCGCTTCCGGGCACTCTCTAAAAGTGCACATGGGCTTCGTGAGATAACCACTGCAGGGCCATCATATGCCAAAGCTTCGCGCATTGCACGAATCGATTCCTTGACTTGTAGAGGATCGATTACCTTAACGTAGTCAACTCCCACACCCCGTGCCACGGCCTCAATACTGATTTGTTTGCCTGGAACACCCATACCAGTCATTCCCGTTCCTGGATGTGGCTGGTGGCCGGTCATTGCGGTTGTGTGATTATCCACCACAATAATTTTCACTGGATGTTGGTTGTATACCGCATTAACAAGACCGGGAATTCCAGAATGGAAAAACGTGGAATCACCAATAGCTCCCACAATGGGTTTATCCAAAACAGCTGTAAGTCCGCAAGAAGTTCCGATACTTGATCCCATACAAAGAAGCAAATCAGCCATTTCGAGAGGAGGCTGAATTACCAATGTATAACATCCAATATCTGTTGGGTAAATGCCCTTTCGTCCAGTTGCAGTCGCGATTTCATAAAATGTTGCACGATGTGGACAACCTGCACAGAGGATAGGAGGCCGGGGAGGAGCTGTGGCAAGAGTTTCAGAAATTTTGTTATCAACATCTACGTATTCCGGTGGTATTGCCTTTCCTAAGGCCTTAGCAACGCCTTCAATGACGGTTCTAGGGGTGAATTCACCAATTTCAGAGAAATATCCCTGGCTCTTTCCCAGAATTGGAACCATGATCTCTTTTTCCTGTGCGAAAGCACGTGCATGATTTTCAAGGTAAGGCTTTAGCTCCTCTACGACAATGACCTTTTCTTTTGAAGCCATGAACTTCTGGATTTTTTTCTTTGGCAAAGGATAAGACATTCCGATCTTGAAGACTGCCGCTTTCAACTGTAACGTTTCGAGGGCTTCCATTACATAATTGAAACTCACACCAGAAGTAATGATACCTAGTTCTCCTTTTCCAACGATTTTATTCCAAGGAGTTTTTTCTGAGATTTCTGTAGCTTGTTTCACCTTTTCAAGCAGAATTGGGTGTCGCTTTCTAGCGACAGTCGGAACCGTTACAAATCGAAATGGATCTCGCTCAAAATTCGGATTATTCCGCGGGGGACGAATTTCTCCTAGCTCAACACCTGAACGGGTATGGCTGACACGTGTAGTAACTCGGAGTAACACAGGCTGTTCTAATTCTTCAGATAAATCGAATGCGGCAACAGTCATATCCTTTGCTTCTTGTGGATCTGCGGGCTCGAGCATGGTGGTATCACCTAACATCGCATATAACCGATTATCCTGCTCGTTTTGAGAACTCCAGCAGCCAGGATCATCTGCAGACACAATGACCAAGCCCGCTCGAACACCAATGTAGTTTAACGTCATGAACGCATCAGATGCAACGTTGAGTCCAACGTGTTTCATGATTACAAGGGATCTGGCATTCGCCACTGCTGCAGCACCAGCCACTTCCATTGCGACCTTTTCATTCGTGCAATACTCGAAGAAGTAATTCCCCTGCTTAACTGCACGGAAGAGGCTGTCACCTATTTCTGAGGAGGGAGTGCCAGGATAAGTGGCTGCAAGTTCCAATCCTGCCTCAATTGCACCACGTGCAATCGCTTCATTTCCTAAGAGCAAATACTGTTTACCAGCTGCTCCCTTTGTTAGAACCTCGGCGATATCCATCTGATTCACCAGCTTGCCGAACCGTTTAAACGGAATTGCAATACACTATTTTACAGTTTGTGATTTATAGTAAATGTGGGTGGCTGCCAGTGGATCAGTGGCGAATTACACTAAGGTCAAAAGAACGTGTTCTAAGTGATGTACTTGACAAAACTGGTGCACATATGATTCGTCCAAGATATATCAATGAACTGAAAGGGATTTCACAAACTCACAAAGTTGACTTTCAGGTAAAATCACCTGAAGGAATAAACAGACTTCCTTCAAGCTACGTCGTTGTTGAACTAGTCAAAGCAGAAAACAAAATGCCCACAGTTACAGGCCTTTTTGAGTATTCCTACGGGGCGATTCGGCTTGTAGCGCTTGATAATGAAGAACTCGTTAAGAAGAATGCAGATGATATTATCGCCTTCTTCGAAGCTCCCCTTCAAAGAGAGACTGGATATTCTATTCGCGTCTATGAGGCGAAAAACAAGTTATAATTCCATAAAATTTTCGTTTTAAGTTAATGTCATAAATGGCAATACTGCTTTCGTTAGAATCCATAATGCCTGTGCTCCTATCTGTGTTGAGCCAGTTCTAGACACTTCAATAACTGGCAATTTCGAAGAGAGTTGATTTTCTGATAAATAGTAACGAAGCGTCGCTTCTGCCGATGTGAACGTTCTTCGGATCTTAGTATAATATCGACCATTTTTCAAAAAGGCTTCAGGATGTTTCTCTATGAACTGGTGAACGCCTTCAACATGGCTCTGTTGAGGTCCTGCTCTTCTATACGATTGACTCACTTTCGCCCTTTCTACGTAAAGCGCAACTGCGAAAATATCACCTTGAAAAAGCTCTTCAAAGGCTACGAATCCGAATCGTGATTCTCCTGTTGGTTCCTGTTTGAGGAAACGTGCAAGCTTTGAGAAATAACGATAGAGTTTATCACGGGTTTTGGTGTAATGCCACCCAGTTTGATCATGGAACTCGATGACAAAGTAGTTTGGGCCCAACAAGTCAAGTTCCGTCGCAGATAATTGGGGAATGGGTCTCCTGTCAAAGAATACTTCAGAGGGGTCCTGTAACAGTTGGCGTGACTTGTGGCTAGTGTAACGGTAGGCACGTTGTGAAATACTAGAGGCAATGTTGCGGTTCGGATCCACTGGGTCTGAGATGATGAAAAAATCGTTAGGGAATTTTCGTTTCAAGGAATCGGCATCACGATTGAAGAAATCGCGTGGTTGTGGTGTTGATTGAGACAAATATTCCAATGCTGGTTCTAGTGCTTTTGTGTGAAAGATTAGCATCTCAGTACTAAATCCCGTAAATCCACTCCGACCAACTGGACTCGAATCCCCGTAGACATATGCTGTGTGAAAGAAGGCTTTGAGAAGACGGACATCATCACGTTGGGCTACGGTAAGGTGCTTATCCACAAAATTGGAATGGTGCGGCGTCCGATCGACGGCGGTGATTGGACCATTGTTGATAATATAGTCTTTGGTTAAATCGAAGCAAAAAACGATATCAACCTTATAATTATCAATTTGAGCTATCACATAGGGATGCTCCGCATAAGCAATTTCGACTTCTTTGGATCCCGCACTTCTTGCAGCATTAACAGCTATATCCTTCACCATTTTTTTAAGCAAACGACGAATCACGGGTTTTCTAGTTTTCTTGTCTTCAAGTGAGTGCGATAAGATTGACACGGGTAATCCGACGAATATGTCCAGCTCTTTCCAACCACGAAGCTGTGTCTGTTTTCGACCAGACGAGCCTTCTAAATTAATAAACGCAACAGTGATTTTCCGATCTTCTGCTTCTAATTCAATAGCCTTGCGTACCTTTTCAAAAACAAAGGATGATTCTTGAATATCAGACTCGGTTGGGCGAATTTCTTTCAGACACTTAAGCCATATAGTATTAGGAATGGACATCGAATGGTTTCTTGGCGACTATGCTTTTAAGTCATAAAGTCTAAGCCCTATTTCGAGGGAGCTCTACAGATGTTAGATGAAGTTGATTTGCAGATTCTCCAAGTCCTCCAAACCAATTCGAGAATCTCATTCTCTGAGTTAGGACGGAGTGTTGGGTTAAGCGCAACTGCAGCGCGAAATCGAATCAACAGTCTTGTCTCTCGAGGAATAATAAGAAAGCTGGGTGCAGAACTCGATTGGGCAAAAATTGGGTGGCCAATTCAATCCATATTATTAATTCGCACAGAGCATGGTAAAGCTGAAGCGGTTACAAAGCAACTCCACAAAATCCCTCAAATCCTTTCGATAACCAAGACCGCTGGAAATATCGATTTGGTTGTCCGCTTTCTTGCAGGTGGTATTTCAGATTTCACAACTTTTCTTCATAAATCGCTATCAAAGATTCCTGGAATCACAAGTATTGATACTTTAATGGTACTAGAAGAAGTAAATAATACGCCACCGCTCCAATTTGAGACAGGGTAGTTTAAAACTTCCGTGCTCTTATTTCTCCGTTCGGAACTGATTCTGCAAAAATTTGAGCCTGAAATTTCAGAATCTTTACTCCAGGATCCAGATAGCAACTGGGGGGAAGTCCCGCTTTTTGGCAACAACCCTGTAAGAATTCTTCAGCATTCCAACCTTGTTCGGGGGCAACTTGTGGAAGTAGAAGGCCTCGGTGCCAGCCTCTTCCCTGAACAATTAGACCATCAGTACCAATCGTGATTTGATCAGACAGCTTGCCCCTATCAATTGTCAAGATTTCTTGGGGTAATGTTAGAACGCTGGTCTCTACAAGGATGGATTCCATTTCATCGGCACGTACAGGAGGAAATCGGGGGTCTTCGAATGCAGAACTCAATGCCGCTTGACGTGTAGCCTCAAGTAAAGAAATCGATTGATGGTGGCTATCTGGTCCAGGTTGTAAATGGCCAATACAGCCTCTCAATTCCCATTTCTGCTCATTTCGCGGATGTCGTTTTTTCAGCGTAACGAAAACACCGCGATGCTCCGTTAACGCCTCTGAGGGGGATTCGGGGAAGGTTGCCTTTTGATTAAAGAGGATAAAATGTTCAATGGTTTGTCGAGCAAACCTAGTGAGTACAATTCCATCTTCAAGTGTCAGGAGTCTAGCCATCGCTCTGTCTCCCAAATACTTTCAAGCAGCTTTTTTTGGGTTGAAGTGACTTGCAACTAATTTCACAAGACTACGTCTAATGAGAATGTTTTGCATGATCTCTTTTTTCATTACAGGTAAAAGGTGTTGGTGTTCATGTAGCAGTAATTTCGCGGCATCACCAACGGTCATCTCAGGGGTTGTTGTCAAGTCAGTCCTTGTAAGAATGTTTGCTACAAGAAACTCTCGTAATCGTGTACTCTGGTACTTGGCGGGAATTTCCCGTCGAAACGCGGCAAATCCGAGCACTAGCCGCTTCTTTGTAACCAACCCAACAAACTTCCCTTCATCAAAAACAGGGAGTCCAGGCATTTTTTCAGCTAGTATTAACTGCCGGGCATGAACTACTCGGTCTGTGGGGCTCACGCTGATTGGCTTTTCTAATTCCAGGTCCTGCACCCTAATATCGGTAATATCTTGGCACTGGTTCACGAAATGCTTATTGGTTATAATGCCCACAACTTCCCCATCTTTTACAACGGGTAATGCCCGCTCTTGGCGTTTCAGAAGTAACTTTGCAGCCTCAAACATATCCATTGATGGGTCAATTATTTGCGGATTAAACTCCATGACTGAGCTGACGTGAATGCTTGCAGGTGATAATTTGCCTGCGCGTGCAGATCCTAATCGATCGACAAGATCTAGTTCTGTGATTAATCCAATTAAGCGATTTTCCTCTGTAACAGGGATTGCAGATATCCCTAGCTTCTCCATGATGTCTAATGCAATGGGGACTGTCTGATCTTTATCGATAGTCTTTACAGGGCTTGCCATAACTTTCTCTACTTGCACCAACATCACCTCGATATAGAATATTTTCAAATTACCTTGAAAATACTTTGGCTCTTGCATCTCAATTGATAATAAGTGGTTCCTTATTCACTTATGAAGTCAACCGGGCCTGGAGGCAACATAGCGATTATCTCGTCAATACTTAGGGCATGAATTTGGCCTCTTAGGTTCTCAGGAACTTGATCGGCAAATTGCTTGCGTATTCGTTTTGCGGCATCTGACGCTTTCATCTTTCCGGGAATAAGTACAACAAAGACTTCACTGTGATGTTGAACCGCTTGTTCAGGTCCGGCAATGATGATTGGTAAACCCTCTTCTACACTCAGTCCTACTGCAACACGAACGGTTGCATTTCGAATATAGTTTCTGTCACCTCTAACCATCACGGAACCCTTTGGAAGAAATTCTCCTGATGGCGCGCTCAACGAAACTTGGTTTTGCTTCACCCAATAGGTATCTGCTGTACTCCACCCCGCTTTCCATGCACGTGAATAACTAACGGCAAAGGTGGCAATTTCAAGAAGTTCATTATCCGTAACTTCTCGCCCCTGGGTTTTCGCAATCACTATGGGTGCCCCTGCGAAATCAGCATGGAAGAATAAATCCGGTTCTTCAAGATACTTGCGAATTAATTGCTGGTTGCTTCCAGCGTCCCGTCCTCCAAGAACCAGCATACCATGAGATGTTCGAAACCATCTAAATTTCTCATACCAATGCTTTCTTCGCCGTGTAACTAGTTTTTCGGATTCTACCTTAACTAGTTCATCTTCTCGTTTTTCTCGGAGTGTTGCAATCTTGGCTTCTGTGTCATCGATTGCGATGGTCGCACCTTTCACCTTCTTTTCCAGCTGTTTACTACGCTGAAAGAGTTGGTTAGCATTATCTGTTGCAGATAAACGGATATCCAAGGTTAATGCTAACTCATTTAAATTGACATGGATACGACCTGCATGCTTGTTGATTTTGTCAAAAATCATTGCAGCTGGTATTTGTTTATGTTTTCCATCTTCGAGGCGTTTGGTGATATCATCCCAGGATAGATTCTGTTGGCGTGCATCTCGAACTGTAGCTAGAAGTTCTTCAACGATATTGAGATGTTGGTAGATCGCATTGGCTGCGTCACGGCTAGATGCGGCACGGGACTGCATATCATCTAGGTGTTGTTGCTGTTGGGTTCGTAGCCGTTGGAGTTTTGATAGTTCCTGTTGGTACTTGTCTTCAACAACCTCAACAGCCGTATCTTCCTTTCGTGTTGAATAGAAGCTATCTAAAGCCTCATTGAATGTTGAAAACTTCTTCATCCGGGTATTTGAGTAAAGGCTGCTCTCGGTAACTATGACCCTTGTGGGTTCATCCTCTTCGTCGAAGATTATCCGAGGATTAAGTGGGTCCTCTGTGAGAATACGGAAATACTCTCGCATCCCCTGGTATAGTGCTTCTCTCTGATTTGCTAAAAGACTTGAGGCACGTAATTTGAGATCGAGGTTTGCACGTGCCAAGATTTCTTCAACCGTGGTGCCGCTCATATTCAGGTTTCGGGCTAGAGTTCGAACCAGCTCATGGTCTGATTCGTCAAGAATAGTGTTTAAGTCCTCCGAGGATACGTTCCGGGGATCCATCGCTCGAAGTGGGGGAAACTGGAACGGGGCTCCTCGAACAATATCGCGATCCTTCATCCGACGAAACGTCATAGCTGACACAATCCTATCCTTAGGATCCAGTAGAATCGCATTTCCACCACCGAAAAGTTCAATCACTAAAGTAAACCGTTTTTCGGGTGGCCCAGCCCGGAGGTACACTACACGATCAAAGTCATGCTGTTCAATATCCGAGACTTTATGATCACGGAGTTGATTCCGTAACGCCTTACAAAAAGCTCGGGGCTTCGATTCCCGTTCATAGGTAAGTGCAGTGAGGTGCATTCGTTTACCAGGTTCTATTACCAGCCACGTCTTATTTGGTGAATCAGAACTGAATTTAAAAAGCAATGTACCGTTAAGTTGATAAATATTCAGAATCCATCTGCCGATTAACTCATCCTTGATTTCGCGTAACATAACGAAAACATCAGATGCGGACATTCCAGAACTCACGGAGGTTCACCCTTGCCGAAGAAACCAATACCTGAAGAACCATTGCCATGGAATCAATTTTGGCGTAGTAAAATTACTCCTGAAGACCTAATCTACTACACGCGACTTATCTTCGCCTTTATTGGAGCAGCAATTGCCTTAGCCTTTAACTTTTGGGGTCCATTGGGACTCGTAGGCTTTTTTTTGGGAGTTGTATTTGTCGTCGTGTCGTATCTCATTCCAATTTATGTTCTGGGCGTTAATCCTGGAGAAGTTGGTGGGCATGGAAAAGGGCTCATGAAGGGTCTGGGCACAGGATTGCTAATGTTTCTTGTACTGTGGTTCTTAGTGTTCAATTTCGTCTACTACTACACAGCCCTGCCTCCTTGAACGACATTAAGGATTTCGCTTAAGAACTGAATATTGTTTGAGGAAACCTTAATAGGTGCCCTTCCCCAATGAAGTTTTAGACAGTTTTCCACCGAGGGAGTTAAGTGAAACTGGATGACAAGGATCTACATATCCTCTCTTTGCTCCAACAAGATGGTCGAGCGAAGTATACACAAATTGCCAGAACATTGTCGAAAGCAATGAATCAGAGCATTCCAGACACAACAATTTTGTTCCGCATTCGTAAACTTCAGCAAGCAGGGGTGATTAAACGCTTCACCGTGAGCGTTGATCAAGAAATGCTTGGCTATACCATATCTGGTGTCATGTTCATTGAAATTGGTGGCCATATTTTACGCGATATAACGATAGAACATACTCAAAAAATCAAAGCGGAACTTGAAAGCCGTCCCAATGTTATCTTTCTTGCGTTAAATGAAACTGAAACCGGAATTTTTGCGTTTATACTTGGTAAACAAATAAAGGATCTTCAAGAGATCTTTGACAAATTAAAAGACAACCCTGATGTGGTTGATGCGAGACTCTGGTTTCTGAAGAAGCCAACAAAGGGAGACAATCTGATTGGTACAGGATTACCTATCAATGGAAAGGAGGAAAAAGCCGATGTCTGAGACATCTGAACGGGTGAAAACAGGCATTCCTGGGTTAGATGGAATCCTTCATGGTGGATTCATACCAGGAAGTAATGTACTCGTCTCTGGTGGAGCAGGGACGGGAAAGACAATCTTCTGTATGCAGTTTCTCTATTCAGGGGCGATTAATTTCGGAGACAATGGTGTCTTTGTCACCTTGGAAGAGCGACCGAAAGAGTTACGCCACGAAGCAACACGTTTTGGATGGAACTTTGAAAAATTGCAAGAAGAAGAAAAAATGATTATCGTTGATGCTGCCTCAAGTAAAGCTGGACTACCGACAACTGAACCACACGCAATTCGAACCGGACTTGATATCAACGCCCTTGCACAAGAAATCTATCGAGTAACAAAACGAATCAACGCACGTCGAATCGTCATCGATTCTGTGTCAGGTCTTGGTATTCGGTTTGAAGGAATTGCGGCCGTGCGAAATGCCATATTCAAACTTTCAAGCCTTCTCCGAGAGCTTGGAGCAACATCTATCATGACGTCAGAAGTGGCCCAAGGCTCGACTGGTTTTAGCCGATATGGGGTTGAAGAATTCATTGCTCAAGGGCTAATTATTCTCTCTCTCACTGAACAAGATCGAGAGCTTCGACGAAGCCTCGTAGTTCGCAAAATGCGCCAAACCGGTCATAGCCTGAAGCGGTTCCCATTCGAAATCAGCAGTTCGGGGCTGGTTGTAATGCCAGGCGGCGAACTTTAGACAATCCGCATACTCATAGGAATACACTTGTTAGAATCACCAAAATAGTGTAAACCAAGAAGATGTAGCTAACCAGTGGGACCTCAACTTGCCTCCACTGATTATTTTCAATCAGTGAAGGAGAAAATCGCCGTGTGAACCAAAATATCTTCCTCTCTGGTTTTTGTGCTCGTTCTTCATTGCGGGATATGAGGTTCCAGGCCAATCTGTTCTGTAACAGAAGCCATATGCTATGTATTCCCACTAATAGAAATCCACCAAATAAAACGACGAATGGTGCGATTAAAAGCCAGACTGGATCTAATAATATCCAAGGATAGAGCAACGAGATTATGAGTATGGCTTTTCCGTCTGCTCCGCCAAGAAAACCAAGTCGGAAACTAGCTATCACAAGGAAAAATACCAATACTGCTTGGAAACCAAACAACAACCACAAACCTGTTGTTCCAACCCGATAAATCGTGAAGGGCAGGCCAAACAACCCGATTAACCAAATCCAATTGGATACTTCTCTTGTCTGATAATCTTTGATCGCTGCAGTTAGCAAGAGAAAGAAAACGAATACCATGGTTAAAATTGCAAGTAATAAATCCACTAGCTACCCTCGACAATACAATTTGCCTTCTACCTTTAAGAGCCCAACTAACTAGGGCAGATCATTCGGCAGTGATTCTTCTCTGTCGTAAGAATCGGATATACAGGAAAATCCCTAAAATAACTAGCGCACCTATCTGGACCGTTAAGCCAACTGCAAGCAGAAGCGGTCCCGCACTGGTAATCCCTGTTATTTTGCCTATAAAGACAACCCCAATACCGCTAAGTAGAAGGATAAAAATGAAAATCGACTCAAGAAGTGTTCCAAATCGACTGAGAAGTAATCGAAGACGAGATCTTTCGGCTGTCAAGTTTTTCAACACCATTACTTACGAATTAAACAGTTTGAATGGGGGTTTGAGCAGTATCTTGATTAGCATATAAATGTACGCTACGCAGCTAGACCTTATCAGTTCTGAAAATGGAGTGTACAGCACTTCATACTGCATTAATTATTACTTGTTTCACAGCCGGTTCGCATACCTTTCGAACACCATGCTCACCGGGTTCATAGTGGCTTTTGATAAGCCCTGCTTGTTCAAGAATCTTGACTTGAGCACTAATATTTGCCTCAGTTTGTTTTAATGCTTTGGCGATTCGGCTGACATCCATACTCTTGTCACGAAGAAGAGAGAGAATCTTCCACCTTGTTTTGCTGGAAAGCGCCTTAGCCACATGCGGTACGTCTTCATCGGGCACTTCAAATCGTTCATTCAATTTTTGGACTCCCGCCACAATATTAAATGTGATGAAACAGTAGCCAATTCATCGGCTCTCCCTAATATACGTTTCCTATTTAATTAAGCGGAGAGCTATCTAAAACATTTAATCACCATGTTGAAGGTTTTTCCCTTAGATTCGGATGCGAACACTAGGGACTCATTAAAGTCGCCTGATAATTAGAGTCAGCATCACAATATACCTAATATTTTTTCACAATGAGATGCAAGTTCACGTGATCGATGTGCATCGTTTAGCAAAAATACTGCCAGAACTTCAACCAGAAGAAATTCAAGTTCTTCAAACTCTCGAAGAAATGACTCACCGATTCAAGTATGCCCCAGTCCAGGAGATAAAAAACAGAATCGCAATTGACGGGGAAGAGGTATTGTTTCTTCTGAGCAAACTCAATAAAAAAGGTCTAGTTCAAAGGAAAAAAGAACGCTATCTCGGCTATCTGATTTCTCAGGTTGGATATGATGCTCTTGCCCTTTATGACCTAGCTCAAAAGGATGTGATTATTTCCCTGGGACAACCTTATGGTGTAGGAAAAGAGTCTACTGTTTACCGTGCTCTCGATGTAGATAATCAAGAGGTGGCTGTGAAATTTTTAAGATGGGGTCGAACAAGCTTTCGACGAGTTCGGCGCCTCCGCACCCTTAAGGGTGAATCATTACATTCCTGGATGGACTTCAGCCAACGTGCTGCTACACGTGAATTTGCGGCGCTTAAAATGCTCGAAAACGCTGGAGGCAAAGTTCCTAGACCAATAGCAGTAAATCGACATGTCATTGTAATGTCAAGCATTTCAGGCGTATTGTTGCTGAATATTTCCGAATTGAACAACGCCCAAGATATTCTCGAACAAATAATTCAGCAAGTCCGATTAGCCTATCATAAGGCGGAGCTTATTCATGGAGATCTCAGTGAATACAACATCTTTGTTGATGAAAACAATGAGATTACTCTCTTTGATTGGCCCCAATGGCAGCCTTTAACACATCCTAATGCTTTATGGTTGCTCAGGCGAGACCTAAGGAATATAACCACATTCTTCAGACGGAGATTCCGTATTATCTCCGATGTTGAAAAAACTCTTGCAAGGGTGATAATCAATCCAAATGAGAAAAAACGGAATGATTGAGAGAATTCAAACAATTATTGGGTTCGATATTCTTCCCCAAAGTTCGCCATCAGCGCGAAAACAACCACGTTATGCTCTGGCTATCCTAAAAGGAAATCATGTTGAAACCATTGACTCTGTTAGGCGTAACGAATTATTGGCAAAGGTTCGTCAAGTGAAACCCGATATCCTTGCGACTGATAATTTGCTTGAGATAGCTTCTACCGAAAAAGGCGTAATTGATTTTCTTTCTAAAATTCCACTAAAAACGCGGATAATTCAGGTAACCGGGTCTCCAGTTCACGGAATGACTTCATTATCAAAGTTATCGAGAAGACATGGATTTGGAGACAAGAAACACCTAGCACCTAATGAAGCTGCAACCATAATAGCTCAACTTGCCGCTTTAGGTGTTGGAACGGAGATTTCTGCTTTAGCTCGGGAAACTCAAATCATAGTCTCGCGATCGAGAAATATTGGTCCAGGTGGTTTTTCTCAAGCCCGATTTCAAAGGCGAATGCATGGAACTATCCAGCAGGTTGCCCGAAATATTATTGAAAAACTCTCGAAATCCCAGATGGATTTCGATCAGTATGAGACACGAACATCCCATGGCTGGTCACGCTGTGTAATACACGTTTATGATTCTATTGATAATGTGACCAGAATTGTCCACTCAGAAGTAAATCGTATTGCAGGTGTGGCAGTTCGAATATCACCCGTGAAACACCGTACTATTTTGTATCTTCAAAAAAAGGATAGGCGTGAGGAGTTAAGCCCCCGTCAATCGTTAGTAGTTGGCATTGATTCGGGAACAACTGTCGGGATAGCAATTTCAGACATTTCGGGGCAAATTATTGCTCTTCATAGTGGCCGAGGGATGTCGCGGGGGGATGTGATCCGATATCTTGTCAATTACGGAAAGCCGATACTTGTCACTGCCGATGTGTCACCACCCCCAAACTTCATCGAAAAACTGAGCACCACCCTGCAATTACCCCTTCATGTACCAGACAGGTTACTTTCAGTAGTTGAAAAGCGCGAATTAGCAAAATCATTCACTAAAGACTCTGAGTTTCAACCCCGAAACGCCCATCAGCGGGATGCTTTAGCCGCCATAGGCAATGTCTTTCTAACTTATGAACGTAAGTTGAAACTTCTCCGAACTCGAATAAACGAGAGCGAAAACCAGCATTCAGTAGTTGAAGCCACCAAGGTGATTTTACAAGGTGGCTCCATTCATGAGGCTCTTGACCAGTCCATAAACTTGCCTGAGGTAAAACCATTTGAAACTGATTCACCCAAACCCGCTAGCAGCACAGAGAAAATTCCTACGATTAAAGAGCTTCAAGAGTGTATTCAACAGTTACAGCGACAAGTTGGCTCGCTCACACGTCAATTAGAATATGAGAAGCAAAAACTTGTCCAAAAGGAAGCGACGATTCGGGAAATCGAAGAGGAATCCCGGCAAACTGAGCGCCAACTGAATCGGGTTTTGAATCTTGAAGAACGCGAACAGCGACGAAATGAAGTAATCCTAAGAAAGAATGAGGAGATCGCTAGGCTTCGACAAAGAATCGAAAAAGCCGATAAGGAACTTGAAAATGCCAAACAAACGATTTCAAACTTGAAACTTATGCGACGCCTTGAAAACCTCGGGGAAGTTCAACCTGTTCCCGTGCTTCCACATTTTTCGCAAGATGACATAAGACGAATAACAACTCGCTATTCAAAGAAAAAGGGAAAGATCATTTTAATCCAGGATCCAAGTGGTGGTGGCAGTTCTACTGCAGAACAATTAATCGAATTTGGTGTCCAAGTAATCATAACAAACGGGACGATGTCACATTTGGCACTCGAACAGTTCACTGCCTCCCATATTCCGGTTATCGAAGCAAAGAAACTACGGATTACGCTGGTCGATGAATTTGCGGTTGTCGATGTAACGCAATTAGAAGAAGAGATTAAAATCTGGCAAGAAGGTCATAAGGTTATGGA
This sequence comes from Candidatus Hermodarchaeota archaeon, assembly GCA_016839365.1. GTDB lineage: Archaea > Asgardarchaeota > Hermodarchaeia > Hermodarchaeales > Hermodarchaeaceae > Hermodarchaeum. Next base: position 39,962 of record JAEOUH010000044.1, on the reverse strand, counting down.
AAGAGAGGAAGCCGCAGATGCATTAGAACGTCTTATAGAGGCATATCGACTCGAAAGACGAAATGAAGAATCAGGACGAAAATAATTTCCTAAGAAAACAGAGCCTAGTCTTTGTTTTCCCAGATAATTTGGGTAAGATCGGGTTTAATATATAGGATGTTGTTCCCCCGAATCAACACCTCACCGAACTTTGCAGTGGGATTACCATCCATGAGCTCCTCTGCACCTTCCAAAACGAGGTTCATGTACATATCAATCTCCTTCAGGCGACCTCGATATTCTTTTCCATCCTTGAGTTTAATCAAAACTAAGTTATTTGTAGCCTTTTGCAGGATTTTGATGGGCTGGTTCTCCACGGTTTTCAACCTCGAAGGTAGTCCTGCTAATTGTCATTTGCCACTTAAAGCTAACGGTCAGATAGGTAGGCAAGGGAACGAAAATTGGTTTAATTCATATCAGTTGAAACACTAAACCATCATCCTCATCGGCAAGTTTTTCAAACTGTGAAATTAGGGCGACATCGGCTTTAATAGTCGATTCGAGTTCATCAAGGGGCAGAGTCTTTGAAAGACTTGTAATTGCACACCGCCCTTCTTTTTGTAATACTCGAATCAGTTCAGCCAATCCTTGATTAATATCTGTGAAGTTCTGTATCACAGTGATGCTGACAACTGTGGGAACACTATGATCCCGGAAGGGTAAGGCTTCAGCTACGGCACACACTAAGGACACGATTCTGTGTTTATATTTCTCCTCCTTAATCTGCTCCGCAGCAAACCTTAACATCTCAACGGCACCATCAACACCCACTATCGGAGAAAATTTGATTAGTGAAGGTAAACCAATTCCCGTTCCGATTCCCACATCAATGATAGGGCCTTCAATTAGAAATGGGGTTATTGCTTGATATTTAATCCGTTGAATCTGGCGATAACGAAGATGGTAAGTGGGTGCTGACTCGTTATACAATCTAATCTTGTGCACAATTTCTATCAATGAGTGAATACTTATTTAGTCATATTGGGTGACTTCGACGAGAATGACCTTGCCTGAGCATAAATATTCAGTTAACGACAAAATTTGGTTTCTACATTCACCTTCACTTAAAAAAGCCGAAACATTGCTCAACAATGCTCTATTACAAAAAAGGCTTATCCAAATCATCGGTACCTGCTTTGTCGAATATCAAGGTCGTGCCCGCTCTGTGCTGACAGAAGGGGAACGCCTAATAATTCTGAAACGCGATGGGAGCATTTTAGTTCATAAAGAAAGTGGAGTCGAACCAGTAAACTGGCAGCCACCTGGAGCGACCATTAAAGTCACCTTTGAAAATGACACACTCTTCTTATTCGCTAACCGTGCAAAGCCACGCGAAATGGTTCGAATCGAATTCTACTCTCTCACCATGCTTAGTGCTGTACTGATTGAAGATCCCGGCGAATTTAATATGTATCTAACCGAAGCTGAAATGCAACAGATTCTCAGCGCTCATCCCGAACTGATCGAACCCGGACTCCGAACCATTCAACGTGAAAGACAGGTAGCACCTGGTTTCATCGATATCTTCGCCCGTGACAACGAAGGGCGTCTAGTAGTCGTTGAAATAAAACGCCGTAGAGCTGATAGCGAAGCAGTTCATCAATTACACAGCTACATGAAAAGCTTCCAATCTCATGAATCAACTCAACTCCGGGGTATTCTCGTTGCGCCCAGTCTCACTAAGGGTACCTATGCGCTGCTAGAAAAACTCGGCTTAGAATACAAAAAAATCGAACCGCAACAATGTGCGACCTACCTTCATCAAACTGGGTCACATAAAATCACAGATTTTCTTTCCGATTCCGAACAGCCGCAAGACTAGTTGATACACGACCAAGCGATTTGTCGAAAGGCTTCTGTCACACCTTGCCCTTCTTTGGCGCTGGTCTCAAAATACCCCCATCCCAATTGTTTTGCGTATTCCATAGACTCCTCGGTTGAAGTTTGACGTTGATCCACTAAATCCACCTTATTTGCTATCAACACTGTCGGAACAACACCCGTTACCTGTGACACCTCTGTATACCACTGTGGTATATTATCAAATGTCTGACGACGAGAGCTATCAAAAACTAAAATAATACCAGCAGCGCCACGGTAAAAAACGGGACGAACAGAACTGAAGTGTGGCTGTCCAGCTAAGTCCCACAACTGTAAGCGCACCAATGTATCTCCGAAATCCAACTCTTTCACTGCAAAAGACGTACCAACAGTCATTATGTAGGACTCTCGAAAATGTCCCTCGGTATAGCGGATGATGAGGCTGGTTTTGCCTACAGCTCCATCACCTACGACACACACTTTGAGTACGTATTGTCGTTGTTGTACACTCATGTAGCCTTGCTCCTAGCGAGGGCTCGGTTTGTCTGACTTACGTTTGTAGCCATATAGAGCTTTCGTTCAATTTTAGTCTCGACTGTTTTTTATTGAATATTTGTTAGAGGATGAAGTGTCATTGATATAATGTTTCTAATTTTACAATCCGTAACATACAGTTACATGATCTTTTGACATCAAAGTGTCGAAACCTAATACTTCTGAGCCTGGGCTACAAACCGGCAGAATAGTCGAGTAAAGGATAATGCTTAGCGAGAATCGGCTTAACAGCTTCATCGAAGAATAATTCACTTAATTTTCAATCTAGAATGAAGTTTCCCATTTCGACCCCTCATTCAATCAGTTGAATTGACTAGTTCATTATTATTGCCCAAGACTTTTTATTCGGTTGAAGAATGGTAGGGTCACGCTAGGAATTAATGGAGCAACAACATAAATGCCAGTTTCAGAGCTTCCAAAGAAATTTGATTTTCTCTCATTAGAACAGGAGATACTGGAGTTTTGGTAGAAACACCAAGTGTATGACCTAGTCAAGGAGATGCTTAAGGATCGCCCAGTATTCCAATTCCTGGATGGCCCCCCCTATACGACCGGTGCTATTCATCTTGGAACTGCTTGGAACAAGATAATGAAGGATCTGGTTCTGCGGTATCAGCGGATGCGAGGGTTCCGTGTGATCGATACTCCAGGGTTTGACATGCATGGATTACCCATTGAAGTGCGTGTTGAGAAAGAACTAGGCATCAAATCGAAACTGGATATTGAAAAAACAATCGGGGTAGACAAATTCACTCAAAGATGCCAAGAATTTGCTCTCTCGAATTTAGATACTATGACAGAGCAATTTAAGCGGTTAGGTGTCTGGATGGATTGGAATCGCCCCTACCGAACATTAGATAATCCCTACATTGAAGGCACGTGGTATCTGATGAAAAAAGCCCATGACCGCGGATTCTTGTACCGGGGGCTCCGTTCGATTGATTGTTGTGTTCGGTGTGAAACAGCCATCGCAAAACGTGAACACGAGTACCGCACAATTGAAGACTATTCAATTTGGGTCAAGTTTCCAGTCATTGATCGATTACACGAGTTTATCGTCATTTGGACTACAACACCTTGGACGTTACCTGCCAATATGGCGGTGATGGTGCATCCTGAATTCCAATATGTCCGAGTTCAAGTTGACAAGGAAGTATGGATACTCGCAAAGGGACTTGCGAATATTATTCTCCAAGGACTCTTAGACAAGCCGTACACGGTTATTGAAGAAGTAAAAGGTTCAGATCTTGTCGGTCTCCGGTATGAACATCCTCTAGTGGATGAGGTTCCTCGTCAAGCGAAATTCCACCAAGAATCCACAAAAGTTCATTCGATAGTGCCGAGTGAAGAATATGTAACACTTGAACAAGGAACCGGCCTCGTTCACATGGCCCCTGGGCATGGTCCACAAGATTTTGAAGTAGGGGAGCGGGAAGGAATCCCCATATTTTGCCCAGTTACACTTTCTGGCACATTTTCTGAAGAGGGTGGAAAATATGCTCGAATGAAGGTTCAAAATGCCAGTGAAGTAATTCTCATGGATTTGCGAAAGAAGGGCTTACTCATCCATCAAGATACCATTGAGCACGAATACGCCCACTGCTGGCGATGTGGTAACCCCCTAATCTATCTAGCCACAGATCAATGGTTCCTCCGAGTTAGCGATCTTCGACACGAAATCATCAAGAGAAATGAGGATATCCGATGGATTCCCGACTGGGCAGGTCACACATGGTTCCGAAACTGGGTACAAAATCTCCGTGACTGGTGTATCTCCCGCCAACGATACTGGGGTGCCCCTCTACCCATCTGGAACTGTGACAAGTGCAACCATATAGAAGTGATTGGCAGTGCAGACGAATTAACCGAAAAAAGTGGTAAGAAACTAGAGAATCTTCATCGCCCATGGGTCGACGAAGCCACATGGGGTTGCACTAAATGTAATGGTACTATGTCTCGGGTAGATGATGTTCTCGATGTATGGTTAGACAGTGGAGTAGCACCCTGGGCAACACGATGGGCAACCTTCGGGACCATGGACTTTGATAATTGGGAAACTGCCGAGTTTGTCATCGAAGGAAAAGATCAGATTAGCAATTGGTTCAATACACTCTTCAACTCGACCATGTTGGTGGCAGACAGGGAACCTTATAGGAACGTGTATATGCACGGATTCACCACTGACGAACAAGGTCGACCCATGTCTAAATCAAAGGGCGTGGGTGTACTTCCCGAAGAAATTGTTGAGAAAGTTGGGGCAGACACGCTCCGAATTTATAGTATCAAAAGTACTGGACCCGGCGAAGATATGCGCTTCATCTGGAAGGATGTTGAGGATACCCGACGCAGCATTTCGATACTGTGGAATGTCTACGTTTTTGCCACAACGTTCATGAAAGCCGCAAATTACGATCCAAAATTACATGAATTTAAACTGAGTCAGCTTCAGGATGAGGATCGTTGGATTCTTTCTCAGTTGCACCTGCTTATCAAACAAGTCACTGAGCGACTAGATGAATACGAATTACCGTATGTCCCTCGGTTAATGGAAGACTTCGTAGTAAGGGATCTCAGTCGATGGTATATCAAACTCGTTCGTTCTCGAACCTGGGTGAGTTCTCAGGACGAAACGAAAACTGCGGCTTTCAACACCCTATATCAAGTATTGCGGACTCTTCTAGCAGTTCTAGCCCCTGTCCTCCCATTCCTAACAGAAAAAATGTATCAAGCCTTGGTCCGGTCTGTTGAAACAGATGCCCCCATTAGTGTCCACATGCTATCTTGGCCATCTCCAGAGTTGAATCTGATTGATTCTGAATTGAGTCAAGAAATGGAGTGGGTGTCTGAAATTGTTGATACAGTACAGCATATTCGGCAACAAGTGGGACTCAAACTTCGATGGCCCTGTCAACGCCTAGTAATTGTCCCTTCAACGAAAGAATTCCAACTGGACCACTTCAGCAACGTGGTTGCCAGCCAAACAAATGTAAAAACTGTTCAAATCCTTAAGCAAGCTAAGGGTGGCGATTTGAAAGAGATGGAGCTCCCCTTTGCTACAGTATACCTCGACATTTCAGAAACCCCTGAACTCCGTGCGGAACGTCTTTCTCGAGATGTAATTAGACAAATTCAAGCAACTCGCAAAAAAGCAGGTCTTCATGTTACACAACGTATCGAATTGTTTGTGGCAACAACTTCAAATGATCTGAGGCAAGCAATTAAGGATACAGCGGATGCTATCTCAACGAAGGTTGGGGCTTCTCAGCTGAATATCAGTGAAGAACTTCCCGCTCTTGAATGGACCGCCAAAGATAAACTCAAATTCGCTAAGGAAAAAATCAGCTTTGCCTTCTTGGCGAAAAAGAAGTAGGTGTGCCAACACATTTAAGCTACGGAAAAACATCACAGATTTCACAAGGGCACGTGGCTTAGCCTGATGGAGCGCCGAACCGCCGTGCACTTTGCATGGGGTGTGTATGCCTTATATGGAGTCGCTCCGAACATTCGTTTGCGAAGCCTAGGTTAGCCGGAGGTCGCGGGTTTGAATCCCGCCGTGCCCACCACTCCTATTTTGCCTTTTCTTTCTTTTCAAATTTCTTTGCCACAGTTTCGAAGTCCTCGTGAAACGCCGTCTCTTTTGTTGTTCTTTTACGCACCTGTATGAATACTGGAAAACGGGTTGCTTGACCAACCACGAGGGCTTCTCCCACGCTGAGGCTCGATATCGATGTGAGGGTTGCCTTTGTGATTTTTTCTGATGTGGCACGGATATGGTCGAGATCATAGGGATTAGAAATTCGAAGAAAAATATTGGTTCCGCACTGTGAAAGGACTGTGGTTGAGAGTCGAACAGGCCGTTGGGAAATAATGCACAAAGAAAGATTATATTTCCGCCCCTCTCGCGCTATGGTTTCAACGATTCCCTTAGAAAAGGCTAAAGCTCGGCGTGCTTCGGGGCAGAATTGGTGACTTTCCTCGAGGAACACTACTGTGGGGGGAATTGTTCCATCACGCCTTAAGTTGAATAGATGGCGAAGAACAGCATCAACAATAATCTGTTTCTTTTGGAGGCTTACTGTTTCACTCATATCCAGAATGACTCCATGACCCGGTTTCATTAGCTTCTGCCATTCTGGCGTTGATGTCTTACCAAACAGGTTGTAACTTTGGAGGTTGTCGAGCCATCCAAGGAGCGCTTCTCGTGTTCTAGTATTAATTGATGGATCCTTTTCCAGGGCTGTAATCAAATCCCCCAGATCATAAGGCTGACCTTTGCGCACACTCCGCAATGTCCGAATAATCCTTGAAAGTTCTCGAACTTGGATGGTTCCCATGTCGGGAGAATAGGCTGCAAAGGATTTTGCGTTCATATACGGTGTCGCTATCTCAACAAGAGGACTTCGAATAACGGATAACTGATCTGCAACCTTTGCTCCTTTGATCTCCTGGGCTTCAGCTAATCCCCCGTATTCACCATGAACATCAATGATGAGAATGGCGGGTCGTCCCTGAGCTGTCTTACGTGCCAAAAGCTCCTCTATCATAACCGATGCCGCGTAACTCTTTCCTGCACCACTCATCGCCAATAACGCCACATGTTTTTGAAACATCTTAGTCAAATCAAAAGTTGCCGGGATACGATGGAACAATAGATGTCCAAGGTGAATTCCATCTTTCGAGAATCCTAGGAATTGGGAGAGTATGTTAGGATCAGGTGAAGAAACAATAGCCCCCGGCGAGGGTGGATAGGTAATTCGTTGAATCCGATCCTGTTCGAAAATTCCTAGAGGTTTTGCTTTGGCTAGGATGTATTCCCACCGATCAATGGGGAAAATTGCTCCAAATGGTTTACCCGATCTTGTAAACTCATGCACAGCATCAACTTGGGAGAAGTATCGATTGGTTTTGTACACTTGTTCGACGTGAGCCATAACCAATCCTTCTTCGGTTTCAACAGACACATACTGTCCTACATGAACAGGAATCTGTCCCACCGTGGTGGTTGAAGCATTACGATTGCCTACCACAAATGAGATTTGTTCTGTTGACGGCCCGTCTTCAGTACACACAATTGTTCCAAGCGGTTCAGCGTTCATTCATTTCAACTCCTTTTATTCTAATGAAATGGCATCCTCTCTCGTCTAAGTTTCAACATACTCTCAGGATATCCAATCCGATTTGCTAGCTGTGAGAACAGAAAATCAAGATCCCTCTCAATTAATCGGGCTTGCGAATCAGCATCAATGAGAACAGTAGGGAGCGCAAAACCCTCATTATCCGAAGACATTGGCAACAACATTGCACTTACTTTTTCAACGACTCGAACTGAGTCATGGGATCCAGAGAAGACCTCAATTCGTAAAGGGTAGTCGAATTTCGCCGTTCGAAGATAGATGCAGACGAGGTTCTTGTTATCTTGAAAACTCTTAGTTAGTGGTTCTGATGTTTGGTCTTTGTTTACTTCATTGAGTTGCAGAATTGGTGAGCGCTCTCCTACATTGAGAATTCTGAAAAACAAATCAGAATCATAACACGTTTGTAGGATGGATCGATAATCCATCTGTAAGAGTGGTTTCAGCACGGGGTATCGAGAGATCAAGTGTGGCAAGATTTCACCCAAGATTCTAACAAATCGCTGACTACGACTATCTTTAACAACACCGGCAAGCAGGGTCCCAGTTTCTTGAGTTTTTTCAAAGAGGGTCTCGTACAACTGCTTGATTTGTTTATATTTTGGAGAAAACGACGAATTACTGGCTGGGCGATCACTTATATGGGGTCGTAATGAGCCATCTAAAAGAAGCAGCTCCACAGGATGATGGTCCTGGACTCGGATTGCCAGCTCAAGTTCGGCTTTAACTCGTTCAAGGGATGCACTGACATCAGCTTCTCGCCAAGAGATGGGGTTCAATTCCGCTTTGATCTTGGGTGCTATCGATTTTTCTGGAAAATATGTCACTGATACCCGATTTGATGGCGTATATTCAAAGATTGTAGCGCATGCCCGAGTAATCACCAATTCGATTCCTCGTAAGGTTTTCTTGAGCAACCCCCCATCAACTCCGCCAACCCGAAGCCCCTGTAATCCCGTGGGCTTAACTTGTCGGGCTAGCTGGTTATCCACCAGATACTTTTTTGCTAACGGGAGGTTATCATGCAAATTCAAGCTATGGCGGTTTGCTTGAAGTATAGAAGCAAATGCGTTTCGTTTCTCTTCGAGAGTATTAATTTGCTCTGCAATTTTCTGAATCTCCTCATCTAATACCCAAAGCTCCCGGATCGCTTTCATGTTCAGTCCTCGCGTAATTCTGTTGACTTAGAATAGTTATAGTCTAAAATTAAAGTCTGGTAAAACACTAAAAACGCAACATATGTCGATCAGTTTACCCTCTCTGGAGGACGCCCAGAATCTTTTGGATAGACTAGTCACCGATTCTCAGGTATTGAAACACTGTCAGGCCACTCGACACAAGGCTCTTCGGATTGCTAGCCAAGTTACTTCGAAAATCCCTGTTAATCATCAGTTGCTCGAACTAGGTGCACTGCTTCATGATATCGGTCGTGCGCATGTTCACGATGTTACTCATGGCTGCATTGGAGGGCAAATTTTGATTGAACATGGATATCCGAACAGCATTGTGTTAATCGTAGAAAGACACGTTCTGGGAGGATTTCGAGCACTTGAAGCAGAATCCCTTGGGCTTCCAAAACGTGATTTTCTCCCTCAGTCTTGGGAAGAAAAGATTGTGTGCGTCGCAGATAAATTAGGTGCATTTGAATGGGATGGAATTGAATACCCAGAGAAGTGGTTGTCCAAAGTAGATGATCGGTTTGCGAAACTTACTAAACGATACGGGGTGGCTGACCCTTTCCAAGCTTCCATGCAGCGAGCTAGAGATTATACCTCAGAATTAGTTGCACTGGTCATAGAAGAATGATGCATTAAGGAATGAAGATCATCGAGAGCATAGGAGGATAAATGATTAATGCAGTAATGAACAGTATCAGAGCCGTCAGAAGCGGAACAGTGAGATTATCAATCCCTTTGGGGCTGACACCTTCAATCACTGTAGCAAACGATGCACAAACCAAACTAAGAAACGCTACCTGGATGATACTAAAAATTTGTAAACCACCCGTAGCAAAGATATCCAGGAAAGCCCAGCAGATCCATGCACCAAGAAAGGATGCAAAAAATACTGCAAGTGACCCTTCAACACTTCTTGTGCATTTACTAATTGTATATTTGTGCTTCCCATATTTTGCACCGACAAGCGGTGCAATACCATCTCCAAGATACATGGCGGTTAGAGCCATTGCCGCAAGTACGAAGAAGGGAGTCAAAGTGGGGAGTAACGTGAAGATCGATACAAGTATCGTAATCGAGATGGCGTAAAGAAACGGGCCCCAAATATGACCCGAGAGATAATCTTCCTCACGCGCCATAACTTCAAACATATTCCTCAGACTTTTCACTGGACTTTTTGGTGATGCAAGAAAAATGAGAACTAAAAAGGAAACAGCTACAATAATTGCCGCCCAAGAATTGGTATAGAACGGAACCGTAAACACTGAGAACCCAGCGAATAAGTGGATAAACTTCCGCGTCATCGCTGGTGGATAGTTACCCAATCGCCGCAACCCTTCTCCGATGACTAAAACCGAGATCACCCAGACATAGGCGATTGCTAATACTATTAGATCAACAGAAGTGGGGAATGACTGCAGCATGCTTGATCACCTGAATCAATCGCTTCGCGTGTTGTCCTTCAATCTATTTAAAATCGTAGGAGCCATCAAAGATGCTTTAAGGCGAGACGTATTTCTATGGATATAATGAATCAAAGCGCAAATGAGAACCTGCTTCGTAATATCGCTGGGGAAATCACTTTGGCTGAGAACCCCGGTCGAATTATGAAGAAATGGCGTGAGCAATTTAACATAGCTCAACATGAACTAGCTTCACATCTTAGTATTTCTCCCTCTGTAATAAGCGATTATGAGAGCGGGAGACGAAAATCACCACGGGTTGAAACAATTAGAAAATTCGCTGAAAGCCTCATCGCGATTGACGAAAGCCGTGGTGGTCAAATCGTCAGTGCTTTCGTTCGGCTCCTTGGACAAGAAATACCCTCTGAGATTCTTCTTGACATTCGTGAATTTCCCGCTGCAATTCCTGCGCAACTACTCATTGATCACCTTGAATGTAAAACGATTGTACCGGATACGATTCAGGATCGTGAAATCTTCGGATATACCACGATTGATAGTCTTCGGGCGATTCTTCAGCTTACACCAGACCAAATGGTCAAACTCTATGGAGCAACACCAAATCGCGCCGCTATTTTTACCCGTGTAAGTACAGGGCGGTCACCCATGGTCGCTATTCGTACATCTCAAATGGGACTAGGTTCAGCAGTACGCCCATCGATTGTGATTCTACAGGGACCGAGAAAAGTAGACCCAGTAGCCAGCAAGATTGCCAAGGTTGAAAAAATACCCCTGTATCTATCTCTCTTCAAGGAAACTGAGAATCTTATCCGCAGACTTCGCAGTTTCAAACCAGAGGTGTAATCGGATAGTTGCACGCGCTTTACTTCGTCGGAACTGCAGGTTCTGGGAAATCAACGCTTACGAATAGCCTTGCACAATGGTTACGCGATGCTAAATTAAGCGTTGGTATTGTTAATCTGGATCCTGGCGTGTTACACCTTCCATATGGCCCTGACATCGATGTTCGTGACTTTATCTCACTCCAAGGAGTTATGGAAAAATACAATTTAGGGCCCAATGGAGGATTAATTGCAGCGATTGATCTCATAAGTTCTCATTTAGAGACACTACAAGAGGAAATCAGGGACCTAGGTGTTGATTTTCTACTCTTTGATACACCAGGACAAATCGAGTTGTTTGCATTCCGTGAAACCGGACCAATAATTGTCTCAAGTCTAGCTAAAGAAAGTCGAATGCTCATCTACTTAGTAGATGCCGCATTAGCAAAAACACCAGCAGGGCTCATTTCCTCTCTTCTGCTCGCTGCATCAGTACTGGTTCGATTTCATCTCCCTCAACTCAATGTACTATCTCGAACAGATCTACTGGATAAAGGCGATAGTGAACGATTGACTGAATGGCTCAATGATAGTGATCAACTAATCTATGATCTCCAACAAACACGCAACGAGTTACAAATCGAACTATCAAGTGAACTGGTTACTACTATCCAAACAATTTTTTCAGGTCTCGATTTGGTTCCTTTGTCTGCTTTGAATATGGAAAATCTTGACCTGTTATTCTCCCATATTTCGAATATTTTAACTGGTGGAGAAGGCTTTGAACTATTTCGATAAACTTGTTTTACTAAAAGGTTTTAATTTGACAAATCTCGATTTATCAAAAACCCGGTGAACTAGATGCCAAAAATTGATGACATCATTGCACGTGCTCGAACGGAAAATCGAACATATTTGCTCGAACACGAATCAAAGACCATTATTCAAACCTACAAGCTCCCCGTAACCCAATTCAAAATAGCTGAAACCGAAGACGAAGCCGTGAAAGCAGCTGATACAATAGGCTATCCCGTTGTTCTCAAGATATTAAGTCCCGATGTTATTCACAAAAGCGATGTCGGAGGCGTAATCGTTAATGTCAAGGATGCAGATGCTGTTCGTGAAGGTTACCAATCTATCATATCAAATGTTAAGAAGCATGTGGAAAAAGCACGAATAAGGGGAATATTTGTGGAAGAGTTCGCCCCAGCGGGTGTTGAGGTTATTATAGGGGCTATAAAGGACCCTCAATTTGGTCCTGCGTTAATGTTTGGTTTAGGTGGCATCTTTGTTGAAGTACTCAAGGACGTAAGTTTCCGCGTTGCCCCAATAACAAAATATGATGCCCAGGAAATGCTTCAAGAAATCAAAGGTTACCCCATTTTGACAGGTGTAAGAGGACAAGAGCCACGGGATACAGGCGCGTTAGTGGATATTCTGCTTAAGGTCTCGAAGTTAGTGACAGATTACCCATCTATTAATCAACTCGATTTGAATCCTGTCTTTTCCTATTCTAAAGGTGCGAAATGTGTAGATGCTCGGATAATTTTGGAAGAATCCAATTAATCTCAATAGTCTTGATGTTTTGTATTGTGACTGCCCTTCGGTCAGTGTAAAGCTCCGTTAGTTTTAAAAATCCCTCTTCCATACACCCTCACACTCAGGAAATCACGTTAGACGTTTTCTTGTACAAGGTGGTATCGTGGCCGAGGACACGGTCTTGCAACTCGCTGAAACTAATCGGCTTACAGCTTCTTTGCGTGAGAAGCGTGATGAGCTAAACACTACAGCTCAACAGTTAGTCAAGGAAAGGGACAAACTCAACGCACAAGTTGCCGAGTGGCTGAAGAAGGCTCGTGACCACCGTGAAAAACGTGACGAATATAATCAAAAGGTTGCCGAGTTCAAAATAAAACGGGACGAAATTCACGCCACACTTAAAGATAAGATCGATGAGCGACAAGACAACGAAAATGAACCTGAAGAAGAAAAAAGGAAACCGGCAACCCCGGTTCATGTCCTTCGCCGAAAAATCCGTGAGCTCGACTGGTCTCTTCAAACCCAAGTGTTAGATTTGAAGCGTGAACGCGAAATCATTGATCAAATAGCAGAGCTAGAATCCGAACTCAAGACTGCTGAAGAAGCTGCAGAACAGCGTAAAGAGAGTGCGAAAGCTCGAACTGAAATCGATGATTTACGACTGTTGATGAATGCGCACCATAATTCAGTTCTCGAGTTTGCTCGATTATCTCAAGAAGAAAACCAGCTCATGATTGAAGCATATGCCGAAGTCGATGCTCTTCGAAAAAAGGCTGATGAATCACATCGACAATATCTCGAAACACGGCGCGAAGCTGATGAGACTCATCGTCGATATATTGAGTCCAAACAAAAGAACAACCGGCTAAGGAAGGAGCTAGGCGAGATACGTATACGACGGCGAGTGGAAAAAATCCAAGAACTCGAAGAGCGACTAGAGGAAAAGGCGGCTGTGGCTCTCGAAAAACACAAACGTGGGGAACGGCTCACGATGGAAGAATTCACGCTTCTTATGAAACGTGGATTACTTTAACGGATATCAATGAGTGATTGGAAGTACAATATCTGCAGCGTTCTGCAAACCTCTGTTTACCTTATCCGACGTGTAAAGCAAAATTACTTCCTTTCCTAACTCCCTTGCACGGCTTAACAATAAAAGGAGATTCACATTTTCTGTTGCTATGGCAAGCGTTTCGATTTTTTCATTATAAATGAGTTCCATGGTTTCAAGAACCAAATGTATGTCGAGGTCATCGTGGATGATAACAGGAATAAAGCCTTCTTGAGCAATAATCTTAGAAAATTCTACAGCCTCCTGTTGACGAACTACCACCTTACCTATCTTTATATCACCCATTTCGTCTAAGATTGGTCGAAGTTTAGATAGTGTCTCTAAAAGACCGGATGAAATACTACTATCAACCAATAGCGCCATTGCGGGCTTCTTACCCTTCATCTCTAAATTCTCCTAGTTACCAAATCGCCGATCTCTTCGCTGGTACGTACGTAACGCTCGCCAAAAATCAATCTTCCGAATTTCTGGCCAGTAAACATCAGCGAAATAAAGCTCCGAATATGCTGATTGCCATAATAGAAATCCTGACAATCTTTCCTCTCCCGATGTTCGAATAATCAACTCAGGATCTGCAATCCCTGCAGTGTAGAGGTGTTTTTCTATGGTTTCATCTGAAATCTCAGAGGGCTCCAGTGCGCCTTTGCTGACCTTCACTGCAATACTTCTCACAGCATCAACTATCTCTGTTCGACCACCATAGCCTATTGCCACATTCAATTGGAAATTATCATATCCTTCTGTGATATCCTCTGCTTCTTTAATCGCTGTGAGAACTGAGGGGGGAAGTAGAGTAAGCTGCCCAATCGCGCGAACTCGTACTTTATGGCGGTGGACAACTTCTGATTGAGCTACAGTTTCAAATCTTTGACGGGCTAGCTCCATAATATGTTTGACTTCTTCTTCCTTGCGTGAGAAATTTTCTGTAGAAAAGACGTAAATAGTAACGACCTTAACTCCTGCTTCAAAACACCAGTCGAGCACTTCATCAATACGGTGTGCCCCTACTGTGTGCCCAAAGCTACTATCTTGGCTTTGTTCTTTTGCGTACCGGCGGTTCCCGTCTAAAATTATACCTACATGCATTGGCATTGGCTTGTCCTTAATTTGGTGCCAAAGATACCAGGAATATAAGTGATAGATAGGTCCGATTAGATTGGTCACCAACAAGTCTCCGAATAGAGCGAAAAGTTCGAGGTATATAACTTTTCTTTTTAAGAACTTCCTAGGTTATTATCGGTTCAACTTCTTAGCAATTTTCTTTGCTGCGCGTTCCATATTAATAAAAACTAGTCCAAGCCCAGCAAGGGTTTCTGTGTTTGTGCTCACCATTAAAACCGAATCCGGTCCAGCTGCAACCATGATTACTGCTCCGGTACTTCCCTGAGCGAAAACTTGGCTTAATGCGCCTTTACCTAAATCCGAAGCCGCGCGTTCTCCTACGGTAAGCAAGGCGGCACTCATTGCGGCGAGTAATGTTTCATCATATTCTTCTGGAAGCTTTGCAGCAATGGGTAGCCCATCAACACCCACAACGACTGCCGCTTCAATCTCTTCAACTGACTCAGTAAGGCTCTCCAATATCTTTTCAATTTCAGGAGAACTGGGTATCATCAATTTTAATCTAACTCGCTGAAGCTGTTGCAGGAGTCTTAGGGTACAAATGGTACATCAAGATATCGCGAGTTATCTGTCTAAACGCGCGTTTAACATTTTCACCTGTTAGTGCACAGGTCGTAAAATTTGGCGCATTGCCTAGCCCCAGCTTTGCAAGCATGACATTTTTTTCCATAGCATTTGGCAGGTCCTGTTTATTTAACATTACAACAAGGCTAATGGAATGACCGAGTTCTTCACCCACAAAAGAACGAAGCTCAGACATACTTTCAATATTGGCTTCCATTTGATCGGGTGACGAGTCTGCAACATAAATAATGCCATCAACACCACTCAAGATGACCTTTCGTTGACCTCGATGTCGACGTTGGCCAGCAACGGTGTAAACATCAAATACTACCTGTGCGGTAGCTTGCATTGGCGTATAATCAAAAAAGAGTGTTCGGCCGGTATGATCGGCGACCGATGTGAACCCTCCTTTACTCAATCCCTCAACATTATCATAAATCCAACGGAGTGCTGTTGTTTTTCCTGATAATGAGGGGCCCCAGAAGACGATTTTGAAATGTATTCTTCCCTGTGTGTCTTTCTTCAAAGTAGGACGGCTCCTTCCTTATTCGCGTTGCGATATCCCGTCCCCACTAACCCTTCTCGAGTTCTCCCAATGCGGCCTTAAGCTCTTCCCGCTCCGCATCAGTTTTACCGGCTGCGACGGCAGGCTTTTCGGCCATGAACTCATCTAAAACTTTCGCGAGCTCAGCAGCCGCCTTCATCATTGTTAAGCGTATCATGCCAATGTTTACTTCTTTATCTGTAATCACGCATAATACACCTTTGCCAGCACCAGCAGCAAAGATCTTGCCATCACCAAATTCCGATGTAACAATAGTCAAATCGCCCACGTCAAGGCTCTTTCCTTGTTCCTCGCTTGCACAAAACACAGCGCTAGCAATGGCGCCAATACCATCAACGTCCACTGGATAATATGAGAATTTCGAGACATGAGCAATGGTTAGTCCTGTTCTGTCTACGAGAATGGTCTTCTTGATTCCTGGTTCGGATTTGATGACATCGGAGAGGATCTCATCAAATTGCCGTACGGTTATGGACACGGTTCATCCCTTTCCATGAGGCTAGCCGAGCTTATCTTCGAGAGATGACTTTTAATTCTTGTGTGGGGTATCTGGGATTCTCAACCTCGCATGACGATGAGAATATAGTCCTCTTCGGGGGCGACCATGACCTCACCTGCTGGTGTTGAGATGGTAAGAAAGTTCATGCCGCCTTCTCCAAGTTCATCGACAACACGTTTAGCCTTACCTACCAGTGAAGTGACAAGCGCTGCAATGACCTCAGTTTTTTCTGCGTTTAGATTGGAGCTGATTGGAAGGCCTTCCATGTTAGTGATTATGACGCCACGAACACCCTCGTGGGCTCCGAGACGCTTGAGCGAGTCTTTTAACGCTTTTCCGCCAATCATTGTACTCCACACTCTCTAGCCACTGACTAGTGGTCTCTTATTGAAGTTATAAAAGTTCCCTCTTGTTCGGAGTTAATATCGAAGTTTTGAAAAAATCTGTCGCCTATACCTTTCTGACGGACAGTTTTTAAACAAGGACACTAAATCCTTTTTATCGCAACCACAATTGCCAAGTTCCACTGGCGATGGGTGTGGCTTTCATGCTCGGAAAGAAAGAAGTTGAACAGATTCTTGCAGAAATCATGGACACTATCCCTGAACTTGAGGGACTAATCGCTGCCGCTCCGACAGGGAAAGTTGTTGCAGGACAAACTCTGCGCGAAATGGACCATAATGCGATTACTTCAAGTATTGCTGCTCTGTTGAAGGAAACAAAAACTGTAAGCAAAGCTGTCGACCAAGGCCCCGTGCAATCGATGTATCTGGAAACAGATAAGGGTTATACCGTGGCCGTAACTGCCTCAAAGACAATGGTTGTTGCCATCGCCGGTAAGGATGCGGCTCCAAGTCTGGGGCTTATTATTAGAAGTCTCCGTTCTGCTGTTGACAAAATCGGGAAGACTCCATGACCCCATTTTCAATAATATGCCCCTTTTTTTGTAGCTGCAAAAAGGCTAATTCGAGACCTTTTTGTACCGGTGTTTTCATTCTCTGGCATGTCTGACCAAAATATAAAAGGAAGAGTGTAGGCGTTTTCTTGTGGCTTACTTACAACACATTGCAATTCATGGGTTCAAAAGCTTCAGTTCGCGGAAAACCACAATTGATCTCAATAAGGGATTCACCGCCATAGTCGGTGAAAATGGGTGTGGTAAAAGCAACATTTTGGATGCTGTATGCTTCGTTCTTGGACGGTTAAGCAGCAAATCACTTCGCGCGGAGAATTTTGCCTCATTGCTATTCAACGGAGGCACCGATAACACACCTGCAAAGACGAGTCGAGTGAGTTTGGTTTTTAATAACACTGACCGACAGTTTCCAATTGACAGCGACGAAATCACAATTAGCCGCGAGGTGGATGAAACCGGTATTAGCGCTTATCGCATAGGCGGTAAACGTGTTACGCGTACTGAAATGTTAGATACGATAGCTGTCGCCGGGCTCCATCCGGAAGGCCATAATATCGTGATGCAAAATGAATTGGCTAATGTCATTACCATGACGCCAACAGAGATACGTCAAATTGTTGAGGGAGTAGCTGGGATTTCAGTTTTTGATGAGAAAAAACAGCAGATTGAAAGCGAATTAACAAAAGTTGATCAAAACCTTCACATGGTCCAGATGCGTACCGAGGAAATTCGTCAAGAATACACCCGTTTGGAAAAGGACAGGAAAGACGCTCTTCGCTGGCGCGATATCACCGAGCAGCTAGCACAGTGTGAAAGAGATCTAGTTTTTGCTGAACTCGCACGCGTTGAAGAACGGTTGAACAAAATGAACGCGGAGTTCGAACTATACTCTTCGCACGTCAAGGAACTTGAAAATCAGCGTCAGGAAGCGAAGGACCGAAAACTCGAATTAGAACAAACGGTGCAAACTGACCAAGGCAAAATAAAACAAATTGACCAGCAGTTACGCCGCAAGGAAATCGAACAGACCCGCATTCGAGAAATACTGAAAGGATTACAACTTGTCTCAGGACAGGTTTCTCAAGACATTGAACTACTATCCGCAAGCGTGGAACATCTCGAGTCACAGAAAATTGACGAACTAAATCGTTCCTCTCAAATGGAGGAAGAAATTTCTATTCTCAAATCACAAGAAGCCTCCTACCAAGAACGCATTTCTCCTATTCGCAAACGTCTCTCAGAACTTTCCAAGCAAACCACTTCTCCTGACGCTGAGTACATGTCAATCAGGGAAGAAATCCTCAAGCTAACAGAGATGATCGAAACCAAGAAGAGCGAACTTGGCGAAACCTCTGCATTAAGCCGAGTCACAGAAAGAACGATTGCGAATCTCAAAAAACAAATCGAAGATGGGTACGCTCTTCTTCCTGAACAAGAATTCGCATTAGACGAAGCAAAGTCCGAGATAGAGAAGCTCGAAAAACAAATTCAATCCCTTAAATTGGAGCTAACGAGCCTCCAGCAACAAAAAGATGAGTATTATAATTCGCTGCAAGAAAAACAGAATAAGAACGATGAACTGAACCAATTAATTCAAGATTCTAAAGAAGAACTCCTCGAAGCACAAACTCGGTTAAAGACTATACGTGAATTCAAGAAGTATGGTCTTACACGAAAAAGCGCAACAGATGCAGTTCTGAAACATGCAAAGGAAAATAAAATCCCTGGAGTGTATGGAACTCTAGGCAGTCTAGGAAAAACCTCCTCAAAACATGCAACCGCTCTTGAAGTTGCAGGTGGTGGACGGCTCGATTTCATTGTCGTTGATAGTGAAGAAACAGCCACAAAATGTATTGAACACCTGAAGAAGAGCCGTCTCGGTCAGGCAACTTTCATTCCCCTTGATACGATTAAATCCAACCCCTACACTCATAAAAGCGGAGAAAAGGGGGTCGTGGGGAACGCGATTGATTTGCTGTCCTTTGAAGAGCAGTATCGTCCTGCGTTTGAGTTTGTCTTTGGTCGAACCCTTATTGTGAAAGACTTGAAGATTGCTCGCAACATCAAGGCTGAGGGCGTACGAAAAATCACTATTGATGGTGACATCGTCGAACCTAACCGAACCTTGACGGGTGGCTATTACAAAGGCATCTCCTCATTAACTCTAGAAGAGGAGGCAAGAATTCCAGAACTACAGAAAAAACTCAAAGAACTGCGCACGCTCCAAGTTAAAGTTGAAGGCGAATACCAGCAATGGACAGACAAAATCAGTCATTTGGATAACCAACTTAAAGAAAATCAAAAACGGTTTGATGAGTTACAACTCAAGTACGAAAAAGCCAGCGAAATTAGAGACTCCCAAGACGAGGCCCTCATTGATTTCAAAGAAAGTCTTGCGAAACTGCGCGAAAGTCTGAAAGATGAAGAAGACACGCAGAATTCCTTAGAAGAAAAATTCCGATCAGGCCAATTAGAAATCGACGGGATGATTAAAAAACGCGAAGAACTTCAACAAAACCTTTCAATCCTTGAAAGAAGTAGCTTGGATCCCAATCTCACGGCTCTTCGAACCCAGCTAGATGAACTGGAATCAGAACTTCAATACGCGCAGCTTCAACTAATCGAGAAAGCTAGCGAAGCTAGACATGCCAAAGGAGAAGTCAAACGACTTTCAGAGGACCATAAGAACGCGAAAGCCGAGTTAAAACAGAAAAAAGAGCAACTAGCGGAAAATACGACTCAAATCGAACAAAATCAGGCACAGCTTACCCAATTAGAAACAGATGAAGCAAACCTCAATGAACAAATACACGAGCTCGAAACACAAGTGGCAGCTCATGAGAATGAAAATCAACAACTAATGATTACAATCGATGAATTGCTTGATAAGGTCAATGAAGAAAAAATGGAGCGTTCTAAGGTCGAAGGGCGGATTGAACATTGGCAAGAGCGCTATGATGCTCAAAAGGAGAAGACCGTTGGGCTAGAGCCGCCCTTGCTCCCCTTAAACCCAGAACAAGTTCTCAACTTGCGTCGGCAAATCACAACCCTCCAACAGGAACGAGAGCAAATGGGTCTCATCAACCAAAAAGCCGTGCAACGCTTTGAAGAAATTCGCCACGCTTATGATGAAATATTAGAAAAGGAAGGTAAAATTCGAGAGGAACGTGAAGCCATTCTTGATGCAATGCGAAAAGCCGAGGAAGAGAAATTCCGTGTATTTATGGCGGCCTTTTCGAGTATCTCTCATAATTTTTCGGATGTCTATCACCAACTTACACAAGGGGCTGGTCAGCTGGAATTAGAGAATCCAGAAAATCCCTTTTTAGGAGGCATTCGAATGAAGGTCAGACCTGCAGGAAAACGCGTCCAATACCTCGATGCGCTTTCTGGTGGCGAAAAAGCGCTCACCGCTTTGACATTCATGTTCGCACTACAACTCCATCAGCCTGCTCCCTTCTACTTCCTCGATGAAATCGATGAGGCTTTAGATCCCAATAACACCGCTAGGGTTGCCCAGCTAATATCTAATCTTTCGGAAAACTCACAGTTTCTCATTATCTCTCACAACGAAATTACAGTCCGCAGAGCGCAGACTCTATTGGGAGTTGCATTAGTAGACGGTGTATCACAGGTCTTTTCAGTTCAATTTGAAGAAGGTCTACTAATGATTGAAGGAGCAAGCAAAACCTAACGGAAAGCTCTGATAATACATCAGGTTATATAGGATGCATTTATCAAGTATAACAAAATCGTGAAGCCGCAAGGGAGAATGATAATCCGGTGACAGAAACTAGCCCTGAACCATTCTGGTTCCATCAACCATGGCGAGTCCTTACTGACATTCTCGAATTACAAAAGATTAGCCCATGGGAACTTGACCTGGCGGAACTAGTGAATGGGTTTATTGGGCGGTTACTCACCGCAGAATACATTGATTTGCGAATTTGTGGTCGTGCCCTGCTTTCAGCCGCCATCTTACTGCGACTGAAAACCGAGTATCTACTTGAATTCGGGAGAGAGGAAGAGGAAATCCTCCGGGTAATCGAGGAGGATATATTTCTCCCTCCAATCCGTCCGCCATTTCGGAAAAACATTCGGCCAACCTCTTCGGCCGAATTCGTTGAGGCTTTACGAGAACTCGTTTTCCCTCCTAAGAAACATACACGAAAGCACATCAAAGGTAGCGGGTCATTACCAGCGATACCCCAGTTTGATGGTTCATCAGTCGAATTGACCAAATCAATGAAACAGGTCCACGCGCAATTAATTGAAGCGAGCCTTGATAACAATCCAATCTCATTCGTTAACTTCGTTACAGGAATGTCCCGTATCCAAATTATCCGAGTGTTTCTAAGTCTACTGTTCTTGATGAGCAAAGGAAGTATCCGGATCATCCAGGACCGACAATTTGGCGACATAATGATTTGGGTCCAAGAACCTCTGAACGAGGAGGCTAGTGCGGGTGGATGAGGCAAAACGGCTGGTTGAAGCTGCACTTTATATTTCAGGACGCCCTCTCACCATAAACGAAATCCAACAGGCTACTCAAATACCTACCTTAAAGAAAGTTCGCGATTGTATTCAACAGCTAGCTGAGGAGTATGAAGAACGGGAAGGGGCGTTAGAAATTGTCCGGCTTCCCCGTCAACGCTTTGTCCTTCAAATGAAACCAGAACTTACTGAAGATGTTAGCCATCTTGCTCCGCAGGGGCTGCTCGCATTAGGAGAATTAAAAACGCTCATCTATATTGCTCTCTCACAACCAATCCTCCAATCAGATGTTGTAATCTACCGAGGATCCCATAGTTACAAGCACATCAAGAACCTAGAAGCACATGGTTTCATTGAAGCCACACCATCTGGTCGAACAAAAGAACTTGCTACAACTGAAATGTTTGCTGATTATTTTGGCTTCGATTATGAAATTGACAAACTCAAAGGCCAACTCAAGAAAATGATTAAACAAATTCGAATTGAACAGTCCGAACTAGCGGTTACTGCTGAGAAGTAGCATATAGCCAATCTCCCCCTAGTGTTCTCCAAACTTTGTTAGTTTATATCTGCTTCTATATACTCAACAGAAGCTAAGTTACTCGAGGCTGCAAGTGTGGCACGCATCCCTCAACCTTCTTTATCCCAAATGGCTCCCAGCAATGAAGCTCCCAAAACGAGTTCACCCGTTGGGCTCTACTCCCTATTCATCCTAAAAGAATCAGGGTGTCCCTTCTATTATCGCATATTTACGACCACTAAAAATCATCCGGACCCTGCGATTCTTGGGGGCTTTTTTATAGCCCTATCACTTTTTGCCAAAGAGGTAACTGATAGCCAAATTGAAACGGTAACAACTGAGCCCTGTAGATACACCTTTTATCCGCTTCGAAATGGGCTCTTAGTCATTTGCAGTGCAAAATCGTTCAATCCTATCATCCTTGAAACAATTGCTAAGCGTATCGCAAAGCTCTTGCTCACTAAATACAATGATCGTCTCATCAAACCGCAACCAGCAGCTCTATGTGCTCCTGACATCAACCAACAAATTGAACGTATATTTGTAGAAACCTGCGCTCAAATCTCGTGATACTGGTGTGATTAGCCTCTGCTAGCAAACGCGTGGAATTGCTTCTGCCCATGGGTGTTGGATGATCCGAGAGCCACCGACTTCTGTCTTCATCACTACACGACCCGGATGGTCATCATTCACTTCGCCAATGATTTGCGCTAATTTCCCGTACTTATTTTGTCGGATGACTTGAAGAACTTTATCGGCCTTCTCGGCTTCAACTGCGATTAATGCCTTTCCTTCGCAGGTTACTTGTAATGGATCAAGTCCTAGCATTTGGCTTGCAGCAAGGACTTCTCGGCGGAACGGAAGTTTTTCTTCTTCGACAATCAAACCAACGCCCGACTTCTTTGCGAACTCGTTTAAAGCTGCAGATAGTCCTCCCCGCGTCGGATCTTTCATAGCATGAATTCCACCAACCTTCAACGCTTCCCGAACCAATGACCACAATGGAGCAATGTCTGATCTTAAATCAGTCTCAAAGGAAAGACCCTCTCGGCTGGCTAGCAACGCTATTCCATGATCTCCAATGGATCCGGTCATTATCAACTTGTCACCAGCTTTTACACCACTATCAGTGATGACTGGCCCTTTCTCGATCAAACCAAATCCTGTTGTGCAGATGATGATTTGATCAATGCCTCCTTTTGGCATCACCTTGGTATCTCCAGCAATAATAGCTACTTGCTCTTCAGCGGCCGTTGCAGCCATTGATTCCAAAATCATGTGAAGTTTTTTCACTGGGAATCCTTCTTCTATTACCAAGGCACTCGTCATGACTAGGGGTCGGGCTCCCATCATAGCCACATCATTAATTGTTCCTGCGGCTGCTAGACTCCCAATGTCGCCTCCTGGGAAGAATAGTGGTGACACTGTATGACTATCCGTAGAGACCACAATTGCCTTGTCGCCGAATGGAATTGTAGCACCATCGTCTGCTTCAGCAAGCCCTATCCCATCTTGAAATCGATTAAGTTTGAAATGAGGAAAGATGACGTCTGCGAGAAATTGTGCCATTGCACGCCCACCTGCGCCATCGGCTAGCTCAACGAGTGTCTTTTCTCTTTGCATAACAATTACTCCAGATTTACTGTAAGGGAGTCAAATCCCGGTTACCTAAAGTCTTTGCCATTATCGGGATGGCGAAACGTTTATAGCTCCTAGTTAGTGTCTCGTCTCAAATCCGAGGTTACTGAAATGCCCCTTTGGCAAGGTAAATCAAAACGATATCACACGGGCGCCAGACGTCGAATTTCACGAAAGCATCGGAAATTCGAAAGAGGTGGCCAAGCCACCGAAACAATCATGGGAGAAAAGAAGCTAAGAGTAAAACGAGTTCTGGGCGGGAGTTCCAAACATCGTCTACTTGCTGCCTCTCATGCCAATGTCACGGATAAGGCTTCAGGCACTTCAGAAAAAGTAAAAATCATTCAGGTCTTACAAAACCCAGCGAATGTTGATTTTGATCGACGTGGGATTATAACAAAAGGAACCATTATTGAGACTGAAAAAGGAAGAGCCGTTGTGACAAGTCGTCCAGGCCAAAATGGCGTTGTTGATGCCATTAGACTCGAATAAGCCACTACTTCTTTCCAACTTCGGCTTTGATATCTTTAATAACACATTCTCTTCCCTGGATGACCTCCACATCCTTTGATTGGCATTTTGAGCATGCCAGGGAGGTCAAAATGTCATATAGCGTACCTTCTTCGGGCACTTCAGATTCTTTCTTACATTCTCTGCAACGAATTTTCGTAGCAAGCGGTTCAATGGTTACCTTGGCTCCTTCAGCAACTGATCCCTTTGCCGCTATCTCGATACCAAAGAGTAATTGGTCATGGTTTAACATCGATAATTTTCCTATCTGTATTGTAATCCCAATTACCTTCGTCGCATCATAGCTTTTTGCAGCTCGTTTCACGGCTTCTACAATGTTCACTGCCGTCGAAAATTCGTGCATAGTATTTCAACCCGACTCCTCAAAACTTTTCAACCTTCCCCCCTTACAAAAGCAAAGCTTTTGTGCCACGAATGGTCGCTATGAAGACGGTCGAGAATGCGAAAATCAGGAAGCTACTACATTTACCCCGCATATTTCGAAGCGAACCGCACTCGGCATTCGGGACGACGTGTTCCAAAGAAATTTGCTCTGACGACAGTAACAACATCGATGATTGCACAAGCTGCTCAACGACTTGGGCTAGACTACATTATTGAATCGAAGGCTCGCTATCCAGCAAGTTGGTGGGTTTCATCTGGGGTCGTCTTGATAAAGAAGCCCGAAAATCAGACCAAAACCCAACTCCTCAAGGAACTTGCCAAAATCATGATCACCTTGAAAGAGGTTGGCAAAAAATAGAATCAAGAGACAAGGAGCCTCCAAAACTAGCGAAATTTACAATGTGGGACTGAAAATAGTGTAAATCCATGATGGGGTTACAAACGTCAACTTTTTGACGCAGAAAAGCAGGCAAATGTTTTTAAGTGACGGTCCGTTTTTCACCTTCTAATCCCCCCACGACCCATTCTAGCCTTCCCAGGAGTCGATCTGCTGCAAGGAATTGGCCATGTTCTACACATTTCCGCGCAAGGAAATGTCATCGCGCGTCTAAATCAAGCTGTACGGCTAGGGACACGCGTTTTCACAACTCAATCTCACCCGATTGGTAGAGTAATTGATATCTTTGGCCCAACTATTCAACCGTTTGCTGCGCTAAAACCAGAATCAAAGATTACAGACGCTGTGGTGCCTCCTGGGACAAATCTCTATCTAAAGAAGGCTCCAAAAGGAGGCGTAGGGAAACGACGAAAGAAGTAAGTGCAGCTGCACTCGCTCATTGTCCTGACTGTGGTACTACCCGTCTTGTGAAAGACTATTCAAGAGCGGAAATTATATGCATGAACTGTGGGCTCGTGCTCACGGACCGAATCATCGATGAAGGCCCTGAATGGAGGGCTTTTGATCAAGAACAACGTGATAAACGTGCGCGTGTTGGAGCACCCCTGACCTTCACTATACATGATAAGGGTCTTTCAACAATGATTGACTGGCGCAATCGTGATAGTTATGGAAAAGACTTAGCTCCAAAACGTCGAGCGCAAATCTATCGACTTCGCAAATGGCAACGCAGAATCCGTGTTTCTGATGCGACTGAACGCAATCTGGCATATGCTCTTTCAGAACTTGACCGTATGGCATCAAGTCTTGGTCTTCCACGCAACGTTCGTGAAATCGCGGCAATGCTTTACCGCAGAGCTGTTGAACAACGATTAATTCGAGGGCGATCGATTGAGGGCGTGGCTGCTGCAGCGCTGTATGCAGCCTGTCGCCAATCGCGTATCCCTCGGACACTCGACGAAGTGGCAGAGGTTTCAAGAGTCGGCAAGAAGGAGATTGGACGAAGTTACCGTTTCATCGCGCGTGAACTCCGTCTCTCAATCCCTCCCACCTCTCCAATAGACTATGTTCCCCGATTTATCAGCGAACTGAAATTAATTGGCGAGGTTCAAGCACAAGCCATTCAAATTTTAAAAATGGCTGCCAACAAAGGATTAACAAGTGGTCGAGGACCAACAGGTGTTGCGGCCGCAGCTATCTATGTTGCAAGTGTGTTAGCAAACTCACGGCGTACGCAACGCGAAGTGGCTTCGGTGGCGCGAGTCACTGAAGTTACGGTCCGAAATCGGTACAAAGAACTTGTGGAAAAATTAGATCTCGAAGTTCCACTCTAACGGGTATTCATAGGGCGAACCTATTCGCCCTTTTTCCTTTATTTTTCGTTGGCGTTTGAAAGGTTTTTTATCCAGCGGACCTTCTTCCTAGATGATGTCATGGAATCGGGTACTCTCCAAGTCATTAAGGACGCGGGAAAGCAGGGCATACTTCTTGCAGAGCTAGTTAAGAAAATGAACGAACCCGAATCCACTATCCTCGAGGTTATTGATTCTCTAAACAAAAATGGTCAAATCAAGAAAGTCGCAGAAAAACATGATGGGGAATCTACCTTTAGACTGATTTGGAACGATTTTGAATCTGAATGGGACACCCGGGAAGGCCTTCCATGCTTTGTCTGCCCCGATATCGACCAATGTGGAGCAGCACAACCCACAAACCCCTGGGTCTGTGAGAAACTGAATAAGTGGATTAAAGTTCAGCTAGACTGACAGGTTCTGATACGCCACGAAATCCTTTTGCTATTAAATACATCTCTGGGCTCCGTTTAAACGAAGATTGTGGTTTATACGTTTTCACCAAACGAAATGACTTTCTAGTCTGTAAAACAAAGTCACGAAATTCATTCGATTGAAAGACTTTCGTTACAAAACACCCGTCCTTGTCAAGTAATTTTATGGCAATCTGAAAGGATAGTTTTGCTAACCAAAGTTGCCGTTCTCTATCAAGGGACTTATTCCCAGACAACTTTGGTGCGCAATCACTGAGAACAACTTGGGCAGGTTTTTCTAGCAATCCTAAGGTTTGGTCTACTAGCTCCGGGGACTCGAGAGAACTTTGAATGATGTTTACGCCTGAAATTGGTTTGACATATGCAATATCAATTCCAATAATAACTGCATCAGAGACATCACATCGTTCCTTTGCCACCTGCAGCCAAGAACCAGGGGCACAACATAGATCAACGATTCGTGCCGTGTCTTTGAAAATCTCAAATCGGTTATCGATTTCTAATAATTTAAAAGCTGCACGTGACCGATACCCAGCCTTTCTGGCCTGTCTTCGATAAATTTCATCTTTCTTCCATCGCGCCAACCAATCATTCCTCCAGGGTGAGCGATGAAAGAAGCTGAATTAAGGTCTGTTCACTGGCAGAAGTACGAATCGCATGAGGAGAAAAATGGGTTCGAACACAAAAATCACCATTATCACGTAATCTTTTGATCACCTCTTGAAAAGGAGGGACTGGGATATTCAGCTTATCTGCCAACTGATGGAGGTTAAAATAGGTGGGAGGACCGTTCACTTCTTCTTTGAGCATACCCAAGAGTGCTGAGATTCTACGTTTCTCACCCAGCGAAAAGTTAGCTAAGTTCTCAGACATTTTATTGATAAACGCTTCATGTCCTAGTCCGCCGATCCAGAGCGGTCCTATTAATTGGGTTTTTTCCGCCTTGCATTGATCACACGATAGCGTCTGCGGGATCAATCCTTCAGTAATTGACCGATGTCCACACTGATCGCAATGGATCATGAATCCTACTTGTGAAACAGCCTTCCAGGTGTCCTTGTCTCCTTCCTTCGCCAAACAACATAGTCGAACATAATGATCTATCGAAAACGATAGTAAGGGACTGAGTCCGATGTTAAGTGGAGCTGCTTGGCGAACGGCACACCCCATCAATATTCGCACTGCAAGCTCATGTGCGTATTCAGTTTTCAAAGGAACGGCCGCATATCGTTTGATACATGCTTTACGTCGAATTCCGACCAAAACTGGCATATCGGTTGCAGTGAGACAGAGAAAAGCTGGAGGTCTTAATGCCCTAATAGCCGAATCGAAAAATTCACGTGGAGTACCGAACGGATCAATGTCAATGACATCAAATTTTTCATGAAATGTTGTATACTGGCTTAGTAACTCATTAGCGTCCATGTGATAAGCTTCGATCAGGCTTCCGATGCCGTTTATATCTCGATTCTTTTTTATCAACTCCACCGCATGGGGGTTTGCATCACCCACAATCACCTTTTCGATTCCTTCAACTTCTTTGGCAAAGCGAATAGGTCGCACACCCGTTCCCGCTAATGGAGTGCACACTCGAACGTGCTTTAATTCATATTCGGTAATGAATGTCTGTAATGCAACGACGGCTATGTCTCGGTTTAGTTCAGATTGCGGATTGAAAAACACTGTCATACTAGTCGTGGGGATGTCCTGCAAAGGCGGCCGTAGAAAAGTTATAGCGCCTTCTTGGTGTTCTTCGTACAAATTAAGCTCCTCGACGGCTGTGAATTAATTCGATGAACTCATTTGGGTCCTCCAATGACAGGAGCTCTTTGATGGACAGAACTGGTACACCACTAATTACTTCGACGGCAGGAGAATCAGATGCGATTATTGCCGGTTCTTCTTTCAGTACATCAGCCAGTCTTGCTAAAAACTCAAGTCGGTTTTCATCAAGTCGTTCAAGACGCTGTTTCAAGTAGCTCAGAAAGACGTGTTGATGCAAGGATGAGAGCAAATTAAAAGGCGCATCGTGAGCCACAGTTGAGTCAAAGCCCAATCGAGAAAAAGCTTCTAGCGTTGTTTTTATAAGTCTTGTTTGCCTACCAGGCGACTCTACTCCCGCCTTGGATTTCGTAGACACTGTGCTGGTCTCTAAAAGGTTTAGGGGTTCAATTAAGCTCGCATTAAGAAGATCTTCTAATCTGAGTGCAACATCAATTTTAGGACTTATAGTCCCTCTTTCATATTCGTATATCGCCCGCCGCGAAAGCCCTAACTCTTCAGCAATATCTCCCCGTGAAAAGTTCCGTTCTTGACGGATCTTCTTTAGTTTATTACCATCCATAACAACGTAAATACCACCTTTTTTTGCTAAAAGAAATGGATAGACATTTTCTTCCAACATAAGGCGTAGCGTTTCTAGAGTAACTGCGGGAATAGAACCTCGTGCATGGACAACCCCATCCTGTAGGGGGCGTTTCCGCGTACGTTCCCCGATGATCAAGGGTGTGCATCGAAGTATTGAACAAATCTTACCTAATTCTGCTCGAACATGAGATTCAACATTGTCTATTGTGAGGCTGGCTTTAATGGCAATGCGCCCAGATCCCTCATCGATGATGCTGTCGAAGCAGTATTCGGGGTTGAAGGTGGTGGCGTGTTCTCGTGCAGCCGTATCTAAGACGTCTCGGACATCATCTAGATACTTTTGCTTTGCCTGCATTTACTTTCCAAATCCTATTGTCAATGTGGTTGGTAATTTCTGTCTTAAGAGACCCACTTCTGGGGAATAAATAATTCGGGGTAATTCTGTGGAACGCCATGATTCAAAGGGTCTTTCAACTCTTCCTAAAATCAATAAAACAGTAAATTGTTCCAGCTTTGAACCACCTATGGTATGAGCCCCTGGACCCAGAGTAGTCCTTCTTAGAATCGTGAAAGGTATCATTATTCTATTATGGTATTCAGATGGTACAACCTGTGCCAGTTCGTTTAGCTCTTCTACGCGAACTGCACTTTTTTGCCCTTCTCGTGTAATGAATCCAGGAGATTTTTCCTTCAATAATTGGGAAAGGGGTTTCTTAGTCTTGGGCATATGATCATTAATTTGTGCAATCTCTCGTTCAAGACCAGAAAGGAAGCCGGAATATTTTTTCATTACACGTTTTCACCATAAATGGCACTTAAAAAAACATGGTCAGCGGAAAAAGGGTCCAATGAGAATCGATCTACTACAGTAAATCCAGATTGTGTTAACGTCTTTTCTTCACGGCTGAATATACGTGTTGGCTTCGCTACAACATCGATACTCCGCGCTTTAATGGCTACGTATGCTGTTCCTCCGGATCGAAGAAACCGTTTCGCATTTTCTACTAGGATTTTCGCCTGATTGGGTTGAGCCACATCTTGGTACAAGACATCAACCAATTCGGGTATCTGTCTGTAGGATTCAGGATATCTTGCATCCGCCATAATCGGAATCATATTCTTCCGAGTGGCACAGACCTGCACAAGATCACGCATCACTCGAGGCGCAAATTCAACGCAGTATAATCGTCCCTCCGAACCGAGTAAATCCGATACATGGCTCGCTGTTGTGCCAGACGATGCTCCTAAATAAAGGACGGATATTCTGGGAGCAAAGGCGAATGCTTCAAGACCCCTAAGCAGAGCTGCAGCAAGTTTACTACGATATGGATCCCAAACCCGGAATTCCGAGCTTCCTTTAGTGACTATCTGTTCATTATAGACTGTGGTTCCTGGAACTAAATTCATAGTGGCAGGACGTTTCGCCCCAACATCCATATGAGCCCAAAATAGTCCAGATCGATTCTTGTCTTCACTGATATCAATCAAGATCTGTCCCTCCGAGAACCGCTACGCCGTTTTTTCGGAGCATGTGGTTTAGTCCGCTTTCCATATCGTTTCCGTTTGGGCGGAAGCTTTTGTGCTTTTGATTGTGGAGTCTTAGGTGCTGTGGGATATTTTCGTTTGACTTCAGCAACCCTTAATTGAACATTCTGCTTCAACTCTTCCGCGACATACTGGCCTGAATACAAATCAATGCGTGCCGCAATTGTGATTTTTCCTGCTAAAATGCGAGCGATTTTTCCTCGTTGCCACCAAGGCGCAGTATGAACAAGCGTGTGCTGGAAAATAACACCATGTTTGGGTGGTCTAGCCCCCGTTTTCAATGCACGAAACAGCGCTTGCTCAGCACCAAGCACTTGAACAGTGCTTGCCGGAAAACGCGCAAGCTTTTGCAATCCCCCTGCTAGCCCAATCAGACGAGCTCCTATCACTGGACCGATTAATCCTCTAAGATTCGGTGCTACGATTCGCATTGATTCATCTAGGTATTTTTCCAGCTGTTCTCTGAACTTGTAAAGCTCAAGGATTTGTTGAGCCAATTTTTGAATCATGACCATATCCTGTTCGGGAATATCAGCTCCCATAGACTGGCTAATTGAATCTACCTTTACCGGTGATTCAGAAATCAGCTTCACTAATTCAGGCTCACCTTCAATGCGCTCTCTTAAACCGCCTTCTACTACAAGGCGGGCAAGGGTGTGACCATTCTCAATCGTATGCGCCGCTTCGGGAAAATGTAGTCCATACCATTCTCGAAGTCGTGAGACCATCAGATTTTGTACCTTCTCTACGTCATCCAAGGAATTCATCGCTTGAATAACTAATTGGTCGCCTTGTTCAGAGGCTTCCCGAATAGCGAGCCGTGAAATTCCCATGGCTATTTCATGAAGTGCCTTTTGCTCTTTAGACGCAAAGATTCGACTCAAGAAATCCTGTCGAACCTTCCGCCATAACCGAACATCTTCGTAATGTTGTGCATTCACTTCATATATTCTTGAAAACTCATCAGCCAACACCTTTGACTCTACAAAATATCGCTTAACATCCTTCACTGCTAAGGCATCAAGAAATTCCGCAATCTGTGGAGCGGTTTCTCCTCGACGAATATTATCATGGACTTGGACAATCTCGTCTACGGTATTACCTAAATTAGCCTCAGAAATAATCGAAAACTGCTCATTAATACAATATACTTTACCAATTCCAAAAACGAGAAAGACATCCATTCTATTCACCAAATCACGTATTGCCTACCAGTTCAAGCCGCTGTAAAAAGATTGCTGATACTAACTACCACGAGGTCCCGCTGTTTTCTCTACGACAAATGGAAACCCTTAAAGCCTAAGATACAAACACCGGGGCAGTGAAACACAATGCCCGGATCACACGGAAGCCTAACAAAAGCAGGTAAAGTTCGGAGCCAAACGCCAAAAATCGAAGGAAAAGTACGGGTTACTCCGATTCCTCGTCTGCGCAATCGTAGAATCTATACTAAACGCATCTTAAATCAGACACCTGCTGGTCAGCCCAAAGCTGTTCGCCGCTAGACTTGAGAACTTTCAGTCTAGCCTCTATCATTTTCATTTACCATGTGATTGCTCGATAGGTGGAAACTAGGTTGCAGCGCGTGGCCGAAGAAATCCTTCAGGCGGTATTACTGGGGAAGGTTCGAAGCAAAAGTGAACTCCAGAAACTAAAACGCAAACTTAGCCAAAAGTATAGGCTTTCTCGGTTCCCCTCAGATGTTGAGATATTAAGTTATGCTACCGACGAAGAGAAAGAACAAGTAAGGCATATTCTCCGCAAAAAACCCACCCGCACCTTATCTGGTGTTGTAGTCGTAGCTGTCATGACCGAGCCGATGGAATGCCCGGGACAGTGCATCTACTGCCCCACCAATATCCCCACCGCACCCAAGGCATACGTAGGAGATGAACCTGCCACACTGCGAGCTCGTCAGAACCAATATGATCCTTACCTACAGGTGGTAAGTCGATTGGAACAGCTCCAAGCCATGGGACACAGCACAGATAAAGTTGAATTAATCATCATGGGGGGAACCTTCCTTTCGGCTTCAGAAGAATATCAACAAGAATTCGTGAAGAGATGTCTTGATGCAATGAATGATTTTGAAGCTAGGAACATCACGGAAGCAAAAAAACTAGCTGAAAATGCCCAAATTCGGCCCGTTGGAATTACCATTGAAACTCGACCTGACTACTGCAGACAGGGTCATGTCGATAGAATGCTAGATTTTGGAGCCACTCGAGTAGAATTAGGAGTTCAAACCATATATGATGACATCTACACTGCCATTTGTCGTGGACATACTGTGTCTGATGTCATCAGTGCTACTCAGCTGGCAAAGGATGCAGGGCTCAAAGTCTGCTATCATATCATGCCTGGCTTGCCCGGATCTACTAGAGAACGGGATCAAGACGTCTTCAAAGACTTATTCTCACACGAAGGATTCCAACCCGATCTTCTCAAAATATACCCCTGTTTAGTTCTGCGAGGTAGTGATCTCTTCGAAACCTGGCGGAAAGGTGAGTACAATCCATACACCACAGATGAAGTTATAGACCTCATTTCTGACGTTTTACCCTTAATTCCTCGGTGGGTACGAATTCAACGCATGCAACGTGATATTCCCAAACGCCTTATCATCGCAGGACCTGATGCCGGAAATTTAACCCAACTTGTCTTTCAGCGTGCCGAACAAAAAGGGTACCAAGTACACACGATACGATATCGTGAAGTAGGGTATAAGCAGCGGTCTCAAATGAATACAAACACAGAAATCCCAGATATCCAGGATTTAACGCTACGAGTAGATGAATATCCAGCGTCTAAGGGACGAGAACTTTTCCTTGCCTACGAAGATCAAAAACAGAACTCACTGGTGGGTTACCTACGGTTACGAATACCCAGTGATGGTGCCCATCGCCCAGAAATAAAATCACGAGATGCAGCTCTTCTCCGTGAACTCCATGTTTATGGTCAATCAGTCAACATTGGCACAACAAAAGAAGACGCTTGGCAACATCGCGGAGTTGGCGCTAAACTGCTAATTGCCGCTGAAGATTATGCGCAAAGCTACGATCGCAAATTGATTGTATGCACTAGTGGAATTGGAGCAAGAGAATATTATCGCCGTCATGGTTACAAACTCGATGGACCCTACATGACCAAAAGCCTATAGTATTCCCAAACGGGAAAGTTTATGCCACGGGTTTGAAGTGGTTCCTTGGGGCGAACTATCATGTGTGGAATTATCGGCGCCGTTCACATGAAAGGTAATATCGCCTCCATTCTACGCCAGTCATTGAAGCGTTTAGAATACCGCGGATATGATTCAAGCGGAATTGCTACGGTTTCTGAGGGTACCCTGTTCATCAAGAAGGACAAAGGTAAAATCGATGACATACACCACCGCCTAAACTTCGACACCCTTCCTGGAAGCATCGGCATCGGACACACAAGATGGGCTACCCATGGACCCCCTTCAAAAGTTAATGCGCACCCTCACACCGATTGCCAAAAACGTATCGCAGTTGTCCACAATGGAATCATCGAAAATTACCAAGAACTTCGTGAGCAGCTTCAAGCAAATGGTCACCGCTTTGAGTCACAAACCGATACTGAAGTCATTCCTCACATGATTGAAGAAGCTCTTAGTCACACCCCCACCCTCAAAGAAGCAGTAGCAGAGACTATAACACAATTGGAAGGGAGTTATGCCATCGTTGTACTAGGAACGAATGGCAAAGAGCTTGTGTGTGCCCGAAAAGAAAGCCCCCTTGTGATTGGATTGGGCACTCAAGGAGTCTATTGTGCATCAGATGTTCCTGCATTCCTCCCCATGACTAGAAAAACAATCGTTCTTGAAGACCATGAGGTCGTTCATCTAACCTCTAACAGCGCATTGATGAGTCGAATTGATGACACAGGGTCACTAGCCCCACTTCCTATTCGAGAACCTACTGTGGTCAAATGGACAATTGACATGGCTCAAAAAGGCGGTTATCCCCATTTCATGTTGAAAGAAATTCATGAACAGCCCCGTGCACTCAGCGATACTCTTCGTATTCGAAAAAATGATCTTGAAGCATTTGCCGAAGTCTTACATAACCACAAGAATATTCTAACTATCGCCGCGGGGACATCGTTCCATGCAACGATGGCTGCAAAATACATGTTCTCTCACATCGCTGACCGACTCATACATGGGGTAATTGCCTCTGAGGGATCTGATACTGTTGCAGAAAGTCTGGGTAAAGATACGGCCGTTTTGGCAGTGACACAATCAGGTGAAACCATTGATACCTTACACGCTGTCAAACACCTCAAGAACCAAGGCGCAACCATATTAACCATTACCAATACGGTGGGCAGCTCAATTACCCGAATGGCAGATTCCGTCCTTTACACCCAGGCTGGTCCAGAAATCGGGGTTGCAGCAACAAAGACCTACGCAACCCAACTTGCAACCCTAGCCTCTCTTTCGATTTCGTTAGGAACAATGACTGGTGCACAAACGGATAAAGAAAGCCAGGAATTATTCATGGCATTGAATCAATTTCCCAATCTTATCCAAGCCGTCATTCGCAATCAAGAAAGTCAGATTAAAGAAACTGCCCAACAATACATCACCAAATCCAACTTCTTTTTCCTCGGACGGGGCATTAGCACTTCTACGGCAATGGAAGGGGCTCTGAAAATCAAGGAAATTGCCTACGTTCATGCAGAAGGCTATCCTGCCGGTGAATCTAAACATGGTCCCATTGCTCTTGTTGAACCTGGATTCCCTATTATCTTCGTAGCCCCCAATGATAATACACGTCGACACTTAGAAAGTAACGTGATGGAAATGAAGGCCAGAGGGGCCCAAATCATCTCTATCTGCTCAGCCACTGATCAGAGACTTATTGACCTCAGCCACCACGCTATACCCCTGCCTGAACTCCCATCAAAATTTTTTTCACCAATAAGCTATGTGATACCTCTCCAGCTTCTAGCATATTATGCTGCCATTTTACGCGGACATGATCCAGACCAACCCAGGAACCTTGCAAAATCGGTCACAGTCCTTTGACACAAAGAGTTAAAACACTACATTGGTTAGTTCTCAACACCCAATGTTAGGTGACCAATTTGGCTCGTTGCCCTGAGTGCGCTGGCACTATGAAATTTGATCCGAAGAGCAGCCGTCAAGTATGTCAACGATGCGGACTCGCCGTATCTCGTGCTGAGCTGGACCGGCTTTGGGATGAACAGCGTTCCTCATATCGACACGAGGATGCGGAACGAGAAAAATCCCAACACCGCCGCGACTATCTTGAATGGTGGCTCAGTAAGAAAGGAAAGGAAAAACGCAAGAAGTAGTCATACTTCTATGTAGGCTTCTCCTAGTCAGTTTTACGTTAGCGTGGAAAATCCTTTTATGGGCGGCAACTTCAGTTCGTGCAGTGAAGCGGCTAGCCTTCTCTGATCGACTGTTTCGAGGGTGCGCACGTGGGCGAGAATATCATCGAAAAAGCACTATTGGGTGCATCAGTTTTTAAAAATGAAGAAACCCTTCACCCAGCATTTATTCCACCAGAGCTTCCCAACCGCGAAAACCAACTCATTAGACTGAGTCACACATTCAAAGCCCTCCTTAACAAGGATGGGGCCTATGCGGTAAATGTCGCGGTCGTGGGCAAACCCGGAACTGGAAAAACCGTATCCATCCGATACTTTGGACAGGGACTAGAGAAGGCGGCAGCGAAACGGGACATCAAAGTCCGCTTCGAATACTATGACTGCTTCATGTTCCGAACAAAAAGCGCCATTCTCCGCGATTTACTCACTGAACGCTTCAAAGTCACTAGCCGTGGGTTTTCAGATGAAGAAATCACAACGATGATTAACCGACGACTATCACGGGAAAACATACGTTTAGTCCTATGCCTTGATGAAGCTTATTTACTCGGTCAAGATCTTCTTAGCATCATTCATGCTAGTGAAGTGGCAAAGCATGGCCACGCATTTATTTCGACACTAATAGCCTGCCGTATAGTCGATTGGCAAAACACTCTGAGTTTTCCCCTTTCCGGCCGGCTTCATGACCGCATCGACATGCCAGCCTATAACCAAGATGAACTTTTTAAAATCTTTAAATTCCGATCCGAACTCGCGTTTCATAAAGGCGTGGTAACGGATGAAATTATAAACATGGTAGCTAATATCGCCGCATCCACTCAGAATGCTCGGCACGGAATTGAAGTTTTATATTTAGCCGGTAAAGCTGCAGATCGTCTCAATGTTAGACCAATAACTCCGGACTTAATTCGCCGAGCCAAACAAGAAGTCTACTCAGAATTACGTTCTGATGTGCTTTATGGACTCCGTGACCAAGAAATCCTCGTACTCGCCGCGCTCACTCGAGAATTAAAAGCTGAAAAATCCAGTTCAACAACCATTGCAAGTGTCTATGAGCGTTACCAGCTCATCTGTGAAGAATTCGGAGTTAAGAAACAGGCTCTCCCAACCTTCAGAAAAACCATTGATGCCCTCGTTTCACTCGGAATCATCGGAAAGGTCGTCGAAGGGATTGGAACAGGCCAGCGGGGACGGCGTGCACGCCTAACCCTCATGGACATCCCCGTTGAAGTCTTCGATGAACGTGTCAGCGAAATCCTGCAGCGTCGCGAATCGATGGAAGGAAATTTTGATTAAAAACAGAAGAAGAATTATACATGGAAGCTCAAAACATGAAGGATGCACTTTGGTTTCAATACGAAAACGCTACAGTGCCTGTAATTGCCTTAAGGACAATAGACGAGTTCACCATCCAAGGCTCAACTTATGGTCCTGTTGAAAAGGGACGAGAATTTGATCTTCCTCGATGGGTCGCAGTCCTCTTAGCCTCAAATAATATGGTTCAACTAAAGGCTCCAGAAATTAGTGTCCCTGATTTACATAAGGCATTACTACGGGAAGCAGGAGAACCTGTTCTCCAACCATTAACTCCCAATTACTACTTCCAAATCAGGACTGCCATCGAACATCTTATTCAACAAAACAAAAAAGCCCCCAATGATGTTCGAGTAGCATCCCAAGCAAAAATGGAAACGTTACTCCGGGATCTTATTGCCAATAGGTTACTGAAACTCATGAAATTAGCATCACGGGAAGAACGAATACGCGAGACTAAAAAGAAAATGACAGAAGAAGAACGGTGGCTTTTTGACAAACTCGCCAGTCTTTTACGTAATTGGCAGAAAGAAGTAATGGAGATCGGAAATAGTGACTGAAGAAATTGACTATATCGCCCGTTATGAGGAATTTTTTAGGTCTTATAAGACCGAAGAGGGTGATACTCCCTATAATGATGCCATCGCCCGAATCAGCTTAGATAAGCTCATTTCTGTACCGATTGATTTCAATCACCTACTAACCTTTGATCCTGAACTTGCAATCGCATCAAAAAAGAATCCTCAACGCGCCATCGAAGCGGCTTCGACAGCGATTCTTCGCATTCTTCGGGTCGTTGACCCTGATTATTACGATATTGTTAAGGAACAAAAGGTTCATGGACGGTTCAAAGAAGTTCCTGATCGCGTGTCCGTGCGTTTCATCCGGGCTGAACATATTGGACAATTAATCATGGTTGACGCATTGGTTACACGCGTTAGCGATGTCAAGCCCCTCCTCATCGAAGGCGTCTTCCAATGTCGAGAATGCTTAGAACCCATCACGGTCCCCCAAACCAACCAATTCATTCTCCCGACTAGTTGCATGAACGAGGCATGTCGGAGTAAAGGGCCTTTCGATTTAATACCTGAACGCTCACAATTTGTAGACTGGCAAAAAATCCGCCTTCAAGAAAAGCCGGAAGAATTACCCCCAGGCGCTTTACCCCGAGCCCTCGATTGCATCCTTCGCGAAGATCTCGTCGACATCGCTCGCCCAGGCGACCCCTGCCGCGTAGTCGGCATCCTACGATCAACCCAGGATACCACAGCCCGAACAAGGCGCAAAGCACCCACCTTTAGCGTCTTTTTAGACACCAACTATGTCGCCGTCTCAGAAAGAGAAGCAGACCGAGTGGAAATCGATCCAAAAGAAGAAGAAGCCATCCGCGAACTCGCAAAAGATCCCCTCGTTCACCGCAAACTCGTCAACTCAATCGCCCCCTCCATCTACGGATTAACCGACATCAAAGAAGCCGTCTGTCTCCTTCTGTTTGGCGGAGTAAGCAAACTCCTCGCCGACGGCGTCAAAATCCGCGGCGACTCCAACATCCTCCTCGTAGGGGACCCAGGAACCGCAAAGAGCATACATGGGTCAGAAAAAATTTATGTCGGGTATCAACAGAAAAACCGCACCCATTGGATCACCAAATCAATTGGCTCATTTGTTGACGAACTAATTGCTGACTTTCCAGACGATATTCTCGAAAGTAATCACACGGAGGTTCTTTCGCTACCAGATTCCAAATCCATCTTTACTCAAGCAATGGATCCTTTTTCATTGAAAATCAAGAAATCACGGATATACGAGGTTAGCAGACATCAAACCAGCAAATTGGTTAGAATCAAGACCCGCTCAGGAAGAACAGTGCTAGCTACCCCAGATCACTCATTTACAACGATTTCAAATGGTCACTTGAAAGTGGTTACTGCAAATGAGCTTCATACAGGCGTTTATCTACCGATTGCTAGGAATATAAGTCTAGGAAATGGTAAGGCTTCCTTCGATTTGAGTTCAGAATTTCCAGCAAATGAGCTTGTCAGTACTGATGTGATTATTGACCAAATAGAACAAGTAAATTTTGGTAGTATGAGTGCAAAAAGAGCTGCGGCTATCTCAAATGTAACACAAAATACAATGGGCGCAATAATCCAGGGCAAAATCTCATTGCCTTCGGGATCATGGATACGAAGAAAACGTGATACTAGTTGGTTTCCAAAATCTATAACACTAGAAACGCATACAGGTCGGATAATTGGTTTTTATCTTGCTGAAGGAAATGTTGAAGGCACATCGATCAAATTTTCTAATCTTGATGAATATGTCAAAAGTACCATTGAAGAAGACCTAAAATCAATCTT
>JAEOUH010000007.1 GCA_016839365.1 Candidatus Hermodarchaeota archaeon | reverse complement strand
TCTGGACCGATGAGCATGTCGATGGGTTGGTCAAAGGTGATATGTTCCGCTTTGTCTGCAACTTCTTTCACTTCCTTTGCTTCGGCAATAATTCGTTGGACGAATTTTGGGGAGTCAATAAATTCCCATCCGCCAGTTTCTCCATGCATTACACTGCGTTGTTCGGTTCCCTTCTCTCCTTGTGCTGTGAGTAATCCAAGGTATCGGGCAAGGCTCAAATTGGATTCTATTCGGGTTCCTTCACTCGTTGCAATGTATTTTCGCTGGGTCTCTAGTGCGGTGACAATTACGCGGTAGGGAAGGGTCTTGTCGCCGACTGTACTTGTGAGTTCTTTGTCCACTTCTAAGACCCGATTTAGTTTGTCCTCGGAGTGAATATCTATAAACGGAGTTTTGACAGGAACCTCCCATTTCGTCTGAACACTCGGTTCTTCAGAGAACTGTAAAGGCGTTTTTCGTTTAGAGGCTCGAGCTAGTTGAATGGCTGCATCCACAGCACGTTCAATTCCGGGTTTTACTAATCGTGATGTGGCAGCAAAGCCGATGCCACCACTAGCCAGTGCACGGATGCCGATTCCTGCAGTCTCGGTTAATCCTGCTGCAAGGATATCACCATTTCGCGTACTATATCCTTCCACCACGTTGTTCACGTAGCGAAGCTCGATGTATTTGGCTCCTTGAGTGGTGCCGTAATCGACACCATGGTGCACCAAGTCATGAAACGTCATAGAATCAAAGCGAAATGCATGTTCAACCCATAAAAGCGGTACTCATCTACTGGTTTTTCACACAGAAAGATGAGAATGTATTCTCAGGATAGCTGTTCATTTTTCCCAAAAATATTTACCTCGATTGTAGATGACAAAATCACCGGCCATGATCTTCCCGTCGTCTTTCATGCTTTTGATGATGTCAACGTGAACGGCACTTTGGTTGGTTCCCTTACATTCGGGGTATGCATTTCCCAATGCACAATGAATTGTGTCACCGATTTTTTCGTCAAAGAGCATGTTCAAGGTATATTTTTTGATTCCCCGGTTCGTCCCTATCGCCATTTCTCCCATATACCGGGAGCCATTATCAGAATTGAGCGCTGCTTCCAAGGCTTCTCGTCCTTTCTCTGCGGAGTGGTTGATGACTTTCCCTTTTTCGAATTCGAGATAGACTCCTTGAATTTCGGTGCCTGCGTAGAGAAAGGGGATATCGAAATAGATTTTCCCTTCAACGGTTTCTTCCTTGGGGCTGGTGAACACTTCACCACTAGGCATATTGTTTGTGCCTTCAGCAGACACCCATAATCGGTCTTTAGTTGAGGCCTTCAAGTCGGTGTCTTTCCCAATAAATCGAATAGTTGAGTGTTCCTGAAGTTTGTCTCGCAGCTTTCGCATCAATTTTGCCTCCTTTTCCCAGTCCAGCAATGTCGCTCCATAAACAAAGTCCTGATACTCTGTCAAGCTCATTTTTGCCTCCTGGGCAAGGGCTTGATTCGGGTGAAGAGTCAAGCACCAACGCTTGTTGAGTACTTCCTCGGAGATGGACTTAGTAGTTATTTGCCGCCGCATAAGCCGTTTCGGGTCCACTCCAGCCATTGCGCGAGTATTCGATGGCGAAGCCAATCTGATGAGAACATCTGAAGCCTTAATGGCCTCCATCTGGTGCTTCGGAAACACATCTAATGCTTCATCTGTCGCTGTATCCATATAACCGTGGTTAATTTCTGACGAATCCATTATCGTCAAAGTTGCTGCTCCTCGCTCAGCACATTTCTTGACAACTTCAACTGCTAATTGATGTGCGTCTAGGGCTGAAATCAGGTAAACCATATCCCCTGCCTGCACATTCGTGGAATATTCAACCAAGATACGAGCGTGTTCCTTGATTCGTTGATCAACCATATTCAGACCAACCTCGGTCGTTGGTTGCTACACAAGACAAAGAAGCGGTCATATAATCATTTGCGTTGTCTCTCAAAACCTCCTCACTAGGAAGGCGTATGTGCCTTCTTGAACAACCAATTATGATGTATTCGTCGATAAATCGATATACAAATATCAATTCCATGAAGACAAACAACCCTTACGTGAGTTAATGGGTCTGTAATGACATGCCACGAGATTTTCGATAGATAACATAAAGTAAGAAGCCTACTAGAAACCAGACAAATCCCGCTAAGCGTCCGAATTCCTTAAACAAAACAACAATTAGCCACACAGCCGCACATGAAATAACGCCAATCGCCGCTGGTAGGGGTACTTCTATTTTATTGCCATCACGCCATGGTATGGTGATTGTACCTGGGACTCGCCAGGGTCGATGTATATTAGGTTGAGTATTCCGGAGTTGAATTAATGCAAGATTCACCATAATGTAGCTAATCAAAGCCCCAAAGGCATACAAGTCAACCAGTAAATTTAGATCACCAAGAAATGCAAATCCTACACCAATTGCAGAGAAAAGAACTATGCTGCGGTAAGGTGTACGATATTTTGAATGCAATTTATTAAACCATTGAGGAATAAGCTTAGATCGGCTCATCTCATAGGATACTCGACTTACACCCACAATTCCAGCATTAGCACTAACATAGCTAATTGTTACACCAATAATCGCAATGAAAGGGGCAAGAATAAACGCCCAAGGTAAGTAGCTTGCAACAACTGCCAAGGGATTTGCTGTTCCTTCAGCGATGAGTGGCCATGGCACAATCCCCAATGCAAGAAGTGACACGGTCACAGTGAAAAAAATTATACAAACGATAAGGGCAAGTGTTGATCGGGTAATTGTTTTTCCAGGATTTTTAGTCTCTTCAGCAGCTTCTGAAATAGATTCTAGTCCGATGAAACTAACTGTGGCAACACTAATTGAGTAAAGAAAACTGCTAACTGTGGGAGCCACTCCCCACTGAATTTGCGATAATAAAAATGCCCAGTTCCATACGGTCACAAATCCAATAACCAATAGGAGACCGAGTCCTACAAGGCAGAGGGTTACAAACACAATATTTAGGTTTGCACTTTCTCGAATTCCTAGATAATTCAAGAAGATAAGAAAAACCATGAGAATGGCGGCTATCATACCCATCACACTGATAGGAAAGGGTCCGATTAGGATATGCGCGAATATAATTGTTGGAAAGAAAAATCCTAGATAGCCAATTGAGATTAAAGCAAATAGTGGGATGCAGATGGTGTAATCAAGAAGTAATCCCCATCCTGCAATGAAGCCTGCGATGTCTCCAAATGCTTTTCGCGCATATACAGACCCTCCACCAGCAATAGGGTAAGTGGATGCAAGTTCAGTATAGCTGA
Organism: Candidatus Hermodarchaeota archaeon; assembly: GCA_016839365.1. GTDB lineage: Archaea > Asgardarchaeota > Hermodarchaeia > Hermodarchaeales > Hermodarchaeaceae > Hermodarchaeum. The sequence goes on along the minus strand of JAEOUH010000007.1, from coordinate 29,027 downwards.
GACCTGTACACGCATACAGTATGGATGCAATGAGAAACGCAAGTGGGGCCGCACCCATAGCCCACACAACAACGACTCCGAGAGCTAGGAAAATATCTGCACCAATATCAGCAAATCCCATTCCAAAACTCCCCCAAAACCCAAGTGTCCTAACCAAACTCACTTGTTCTTTTTCTTCTTTGGACTTTTGAGTTCTAGGAGTCATGTTTGCTCAGCTCGGATTTATTTGGCTTGATTAATTCATTCCAAAAATCATGACAACCGCCGCGTTAGACTCGGTCGCAATTTTACGAGATACTCTACCCAGAAAACCACCAAATCTGTGTGGTTTCTGATGAATGCCTAAAATAATTAGATCAACTTGTTTTTCGGTTGCAATCTCAATGGCTGCATCACTAAGTTCCCTAGCTGCTACATGTACAGGTGAAATTTTGATTCCGGTTTGTTTGGAAAAAACAGTCACATCCTGGATAAAGCGTTCTCGTTCAATCCGGATTTCAGGTGCATCTGTTGCTGTTAAACTTGTTACCAAAGGTAAAAGGGTAATATTCAGTGCAATTAGTTCAGCTGTTTTGGCAGCAGAACTTTTCTTCAAAGCCGCAGCTAATTGAAGAGCTGAAAAGTCTTGACGTTTACTTCGAATCGGAATTAGGATTTTTCGAAGTACTGGTTCTTGGTGTTTAGCGAAATCCTCCAACCACGATGCAATGACTAACAGTGGAACATTAGTTTTCCTTGCAACTCGACGAGCTGTGGATCCGTATATGTACTTGTGATGAGACTTTTGTGCAGCTGTCATGATAATCAAATCGCATTCTTGTTTATGACTTGATTTCAGAATAGCATCCGAAGCTCGAAAACGTGTTATTTCCTCAAAACTGAATGGAACTTGCAAAAGAACAGAAAGAGATTTTACGTGTCCTGATAAACGATTAAGCCAATATTCACTTATTTGGCTAAAGCGTTCTTTGCAATGTAAGACGGAAATTCTTGCCTTTGAAAATTCTGCCAAGTAGAATGCTAAATTAATCGCACTCACTTCTGCAGGAAATCCTTGAACCGGGACAAGAATACGATTCATCCTTGGCTCTTTCCATTCTTCAGAGAACAAAAAGTTCATGAATAATCTGCTCCCAAATCTGTATCAAGAAAAATTTGTACGACTCTTGTTATCCAAGACGAACTCGAAGCCTAGTATCCAAATGGGCTATAAAGACTTTCAGTATTAACACAGAGATAGAGGTTGCAATTTTACAAGTTGTTGGATCATTGCTAAACTTTGAGTCCAAAGCCATTCATTCTTTATTCAAATCGTTTTCATGATATTCTCAAAACTCCCGAAACACGTTATTCTATCTAAATTCTTCACATGATTTGAACTCTTTATATGCGCTAAAAGAAGGAGAGGATAACAAAAAATAAATTGAACTCTTTGAGATAACAAATGAAACTCAGATGTAAAGAAGCGAAAGCTTCACTCAAAGAAAATGAGAACCAGCCATAAGACTTTTGAAAAGAGAGAACCCAACCCTCAACCCGACTACTCGAAATAATGTTCCAATTTCATTAACAAATTCAGAGTGATCTATTGTGACAGTGGCAATAATTGGAATTGGGTGCACATCATTTAATTCGGTAACGGCAGAGGTTTCGTTTAAGGAACAGATGTTTGAAGCAGCTGTTAAAGCCTACGCGGATGCAGGCGTCAACGCCCGCGAAGACATTGGCAGCTTCCTTACTGCAGCTGAAGACTACTGGGAAGGGTATTCCATCTTTGATGAGTTTGTCCCCGACCAACTCGGTGCCGTTCTCCGATCCGTGTGTACGATTGGAGGTGACGGTCTGCTTGCACTGGCAAACGGTACCATGCAGATTGAAACCGGATTATTTGACGTGGTAGCAATCGAGGCGCATAGCAAGGCCTCGGATATGCTCACCTTTGATGGTATTTTGACTCATGCCTTAGACCCAGTCTATAATCGTGCATTCAACGTCCACCCCTACTTTATCGCGGGATTGGAAATGCAACGATACTTGCATGAGACCAAAACAACGCGGGAACAATGCGCAGCCGTCGTTGTGAAAAACAAACGCAACGCCATGGACAATCCGTTGGCTGCATTTCCTGCAGATATGACAGTTGATGAAGTCATCAACTCCACGATGGTCTCCCATCCCCTAACCCAACGCGACATCAGCCCACTGGCCGATGGCATGATCGTCATAGTCCTCGCTTCCGAAAAGAAAGCCAAAGAACTCTCCGATCATCCTATTTGGATCAAGGGACTGGGTTGGTGTTCTGATACACCGTGGCTCGAAGCACGAGATTGGGGCGCTGCGGGATATACCAACCTCGCACGGGATCGTGCATACAAACGCGCAGACATTAAAAACCCCCGCAAAGAATTCGACTTTGCTGAAGTTGATGACTATTTCTCGTACAAGGAACTTCAACACCTTGAAGCCCTTCAACTGTGCGAACCTGGCAAAGCCGGGAAACTCGCAGAAGCCGGCGAATTCAATCGCGATGGCGCATTCCCCGTCAACGTTTCAGGCGGACGACTAGGCGCAGGAAACCTCCTCGAAGGCTCCGCATTACAGTCGGTCTTAGAGTGTGTATATCAGCTGCGTGGACACGCTGGCAAACGACAAATTAAAAACGCTAAAACTGCTCTCGCTCAGAGCTGGCGTGGCGTTCCTACCGCAAGCGGTTGTGTCGCTGTATTAAGCAACGAAAACTAACCAAGGAGGAATATAGAATGAACATTAGAAAACGCGTAGCCGTCATAGGCGCCGGAATCACCCTCTATCGCCGACGCCTTAAAGAATCCGGCAAGGAACTCTCATTTTACGCCGCCAACATGGCCCTCGAATCCGCTGGCATGTCTCGCAACGAAATCGACAGCGTGGTTATGGGAACCGCCCCCGATGCCTTCGATGGTATCCATATGAAATCGGAAAACCTCCTCGACGGTGCAGGTGCAACCCAAAAACCATATACTCACGTCTACGTCGGCGGTGGCACTGGTGTCTTTGCACCAATCGGTGGCTGGTGGCACATCGCCTCAGGTATGCACGACACCTGCCTCGTGGTCTGCGAAGAAAAAATGAGCCCCTGCTTCCCCCACCCACAAACCGCCTTCCGCAGTATCTGGGACCCAATCATCAGCCGACCACTCAACCCTAACCTCGTCTGGATCTTCGCCCTAGAAATGCACCGCTACATGAAGGTTCACGGCATCCCCAAAGAACACATCGCCCAAGTGGCTGTTAAAAACAAGGGGAACGCTCTGGACCATCCCAGCGCACAACTTGCTGCCAAAATCACCGTTGATGATGTTCTCAACTCCGAAATCATGGTTTACCCAGTCAACCGCCTTGACATCAGCCCGCCCAGCGACGGCGCCGCAGCTCTCATCCTTGCTTCCGAAGATGTCGCCCGCAAATACACTGATGCACCCGTTTGGCTCGATGGCGTCGGATGGTCACTCGACAGCGCCTACTGGACCAACCGCGACCTCTACTTCCCCCAATACGTCGCCAAAGCCGCCAAAATGGCCTACAAAATGGCGAAAATCAATGACCCACCCCAAGAAGTCAGCTTCGCTGAACCCTATGATCCATTTACCTATAAGGAGCTGCATCATATGGAGGGTCTGCTGCTGGCGGAGAAGGGGCAGGCGCCAAAGTTGACAGTGGAGGGGGTCACCGCGCGTGACGGTGATTTGCCTATTTGCCCTTCAGGTGGGTTACTCGGTGTGGGTAATCCGATTGCCGCAGCTGGACTGATGAAGTGTTGTGAAGCCTTCTGGCAGCTTCGTGATGAGGCTGGGAAGCGCCAAGTCCCCAAGGCAGAAACAGGTGTGTGTCAGGCATGGGGTGATTTGATGCAGGTCGGAACGGTCTGCGTCTTCAAGAGGGATAGCTAAGGAGGGATGACAATGAGTAAAGACATGAAAGAACTCCCGGGAACACCCGTCTCTGGGAAGGAACTCAAATCGGATAAAATCATTACCTTCGAATGGCGGCCGAATGCGAAGTATGCGTGGAGCGCCGGAATAGCTTATGGACGGTATCTCGATGAACTCAAAGAAGGTCGCATTATCGGTCGTCGGTGTAGTCGTTGCAAGCGGATTATTGTACCTCCGCGGATGTTCTGCGAACAGTGTTTCGTCGCGACCGATGAATGGGTGTACTGTAAGGACACGGGAACAGTGAACACGTTTTCCCTATCGTATCTTGATGCTGATGCCAACCGGATCAAAGAGCCGATTCTCGTTGCAGTGATTGACATCGATGGTGCCAGTCCAGGAGTTGGTATTCTGCACCTACTGGGCAATGTTGACCCGAAGAAAATCGATGTCGGGATGAAAGTGAAAGCGGTCTGGAAGCCTCCCGAAGAACGGGAAGGCGCCGTGACTGACATTCTCTACTGGGAACCTATGGAGGACTGAGACAATGTCGTTTGATAAAATCCGCGATCCACGGAAAATCCGTCATCAAATCGGAGACATGGAATGTGACTACATCTACACGGCTGGGGTAGCTGGCGAACGCTTCTACATCGCCTTGCGGGATGAGGAGAAGCTGCTGGCAACTCGGTGTGAGAAATGTAACATCACCTTCATGCCTCCGCGCCTCTACTGTGACAACTGCTTTACTGAACTCGCTAGCTTCATGGAAGTGCCCTCCAAGGGGGTTATCGAATCATACACGATTACCTACTTTGATCGTGATGGACAAGCCCTTCCAGAACCAGAAATCTTGGCCTTTGTGAAAATTGACAAGACCGATGGTGGGCTAATTCATCGTATTGGTGAAATCAAGCCTGAATCACTCAAAATTGGCTCCAAGGTCACAGCTGTCTTTGAGGCGAAGAAGGAACGGAAGGGTGCCCTAACCGATATCAAGTACTTCAAGCCCGCTTAGTGAGCAGCCCCCCCCGGGTTGCTCCGCTCTTCTCTTTTTATAGCTCTGGAAAAGTGTATTATGACACTTTTGGGTTGATGAGCCCAGCCCGTGCCACTCCGAACTATAAGTCCTTGCGAACCCAAGCCCAGCAGAAACGCACTTGTTAGCCCATGTCACATATCACACTGGCTGAGCATCGTCAGGCTTCGCCACACCCTGAACTCGGTGTTGTGTGTGGTCTTTTGGGTGGCATTCCTTATCGCGGGTTCTATGAAGTTCAATTTTTAAACGATTATGTTGCCTTTGGGGTATCAAGATCGGTTATAATTAAATCCGCCGCAAACGGCGCCGTTCTCAGTTAGAGACGACTGATAAGGCGGTCACGACTGAAAAGGTTAAGAGACAACCGGAAGACCGCATAGTCCGCGATGCCAAGGATACCAGCGACGAGGATCAGGATTAGCCAATCGAATCCTGAACCTTGAAGGAGTCCAATGTAGGGAACGAGCATTGCGGGAAGAACTATGAGTGTACTGATTTGATATGCTTCATAGACCGTACTGACCCGACCCGAGATGATGACAGTAAACCCAACAGCCAGAGCCGAGAAGAGTGGGGGCATAATTAACCCTTGGACGACATCCAGTAGAGTGGGCCACACCCACAATAAGAAGGGTGCCATAAAGAGGAACATCCCGTTCATTATGCCAATGGCCAAGACGAAGTTAGCATAAGCGACTACCAAACCCGGAACAATGGCGGTAAGGCACTTGCCAAGTAACAGCTCTGAATCGGTAAGCGGCGTAGCCAGTAAGGGAACTAGGGTGCGTCGCTCCTTCTCGCCTACAATGGAATCAGCCGCAATCATTACGGGTAATATCACCGGCAACATGACGACGACCAGACCCATTGTGGAAGCCATCATTAAACGGTAAAGGAAAGGATCCGGGAGTGCAGGCATGGCAATGGTAAACCACACCATAAACACAGAAAACATGACAGAGGATATGACTATCATCACAGGGATGGATTTAACTTGGCGACTCTTGAAGACCATACGGATTTCAGTACGAGCCATTACCCACGCTTTTTTCAGCATATGTTCATCGACCGCTGGTGACTTTTATGTAAGCATCTTCAAAACTGGGCACGCGTTCATGGAGCTCCACGATACGCAGACCAGCTTCAATGAGTGCACGAACGATGGGGGGATTGTTGCGGTTGGCTTCCTCTATCACAAAGACGACGCGTCAGCCTTCCAACAGAGGAGCCTTTTTCTATTATTAAGTCCACTCCTACAAGAATTAATTTTTTTCTGTCAGAAAATGTCCTAACAACTGAAGTGCTAAAGGAATACAGCACCTGTGCAGCAACTAAAATTCGCATGAAACAAGAGGAATCGTGCTATTCTGACCCTTTCACATGTTATTGTGACACTATTTGGTAGAATACAATGATTATTGCATATTCTGGAAAAAACATCAGGATGTCTAGCGAGCACAACTTGGTTTCTGATATGTGAGCCGGTATCGGACCTGAAAGGTCACATCATCTTCGGCTTCGAAGTCAACGACGGCAAGGCTAATAGGTGAGCGGTCATCGAGCTCAAAAATTAGATCTTCAAAGTAGTCCAGCATACCGCAGGTTCGGCAAAATGATCCAGTGAATCGGATGTAGATTTCGTTGTTGTCAAAGCCGATGAACTCGGCGAAAGCTTCAGGGCTACGGAGTCGATTGAAATTAGCAATGGCCCGTGTAATGGCATCTGGTGGTGTTGGCATAACATACATTCCTCTGAATTTCTGGTTTTGAGCGCTTCGGTTTTACCAATTTTAGCCTATTAGTTCATCGCTGTTCGGAATGAGGCTCTTGGCTAGCCCTTTGGCCATTACTTCGATGAAGAGGGAGCGAGCTTCTGGGGGAAAGACTTCGAGTTCCTGAAGGAACCGGTCTCGAATCGCATCCATTACCGCTACCTTGGTTGGTTCGGTATGCCAGGCTTGCTCAATGGTTTCTTTCCACGAATCCAAGGTCGCTAAGGCGCGATGGAAAATCACGGGAATATCCGACCCTGTGACGGCGCCGAAATGCGAGAATACAAGGACTGCAGGATCATATCCTTGTAATTTCTCAATGGATGCTTTGTAAGCATCAAACTTGAAGCTCGGAGGAAAGGAAGTCGGAGTCACGGTGAAATTCTTGGGACCCAACAAGCCCATCGCATCACCCATATACAGGGTTCGAGAGCTATCCTCGAGATAGGCAAGATGATCGGAGGTATGACCGGGTGTGCCAATGATTTCGACACTTACGTCATCCCCGAGCTCGAATTGATCACCATTATCAACCTCCCAGGTTGCGACAGAATCCGGAAGGGGGTGAATCGGTTGAGCGAATTTACCAAATAATTCCTGGGCACCACGATTTAACCGGCTGGGCTCATAGAGTGTCGCAATGGCATACTTATGTCCCACAACTTGTGCTTCTATTAACGCAGATGCTAAGGGTGTGGCTCCGCCACAATGATCCCCGTGCCGGTGGGTCACACAGATGAAGCGAACAGTATCTAGGGGAATCGTCCGTAACTGTAATGCTGCAAGGATTTGTTCACCACACCGATGATGTCCAGTTTCAATAATCGCCGTTTCCTTCCCTCGGATTATGAGGCTGGCGGTTGTGTGTTGAAAATCCCATCCTTGAACGTCAATCAAATCTATGTGATCCGTTAACGATTGTGGGCACATGATGAAGGGCATTCGATTCGCTCACCTGTGAGGTGGTCAATTTACTTCGAAGCTAGAAAAGGCTTTTTGCTCTTCAGCACCTTGAAGAACATAATTCCTTTCCTGCCATTAATGAATCGAGGGTTAAATCCGTGGACACTACACCTCAACGAATCACACGCAATACTTACTGTATTGGTGGACCAAACATTACAGACCCAGAAGATGCGTTTGTCTACCTCGTCGACTTGAACGGACATCTTGTTTTGATTGATGCAGGTCTTGGACGCAGCACAGACCGAATACTGGCCAATATCAAAACGTTGGGTTTGGACCCGAGTAAGATTGAGCTGTTGGTGTTAACGCATGAACATGCAGACCATGTTGGGGGTGCGGCTCCCCTTCAGGCACGGTTGAAGTTCAAAATTGCAGCCCATGAACTAGCTGTTCGTGCCATCAGTCAGGGGGATCCCATTGCCACGGCGGCGAATTATTATCATATGAATGTTCCACCAACCCCCATTGATGTTCCCCTCCGCAAGGATGCTGGTGAAGTACCTATTAGTAAGGGAGAACTCCGGTATCTCCATATTCCTGGACATACACCTGGAAGTATTGTACTGTATTTCAAAGACGGAGACCGAAGAGTGCTTTTTGGGCAAGATCTGCATGGCCCTTTCAATACGGCATGGGGGAGTGATGTTAAACAGTGGCGGACCTCCATGAAGTTAGTCCAAGCCTTGCAAGCAGACATCCTCTGTGAAGGGCACTACGGAGTGTATCGGGGGAAATCCGCTGTCCGGCAATTCATTCATGGACTACTCGCGCAGATCAGTTAGCCTCCGATTTTGGGGGCTTCTGTGGGTTCTTGTTGTTGGCGGCGACGCCATAGATAATCAATTCCCCATAGAACTACACCAATGATGAGTAGATCTGCACCTGCGATGGTGATGTACCAGGGCAAGAATGTGGGGATGTTAAGGTGGGTGACAATTCCCAAGATTTCGGAGAGTCCTAAGGGTAAGAAGACGAGTTCAGGGATCAATGTTGTGATTGTTATTTCTAAGCCAATCGAACCAATGAAAACTCCGATCATCATGAACAGGAATCCAAGGACAATCAGGAGTCTTCCTAGCGAAGACACAAGGCTAAATTCGAGACTCTTCATGCTGATGACGATTATGGTGAACAGCTGCCACCCAATGGTCAGCAATCCGATAGAAATGAGAAGTACCTGGATACTGGGGTTGGTCCAGAAGAGGTAGAAGAAGAAAGAAAAGCCCTGAATACCACCCAGGACCATTAGCACAGCGATCAGCAGGGTCATCGGCGCAAGCGCCGCCATCATGTAAGAGCCTTTTTCGTTGATGCGATTAGCCACGAAGAAGACAAGGAGCATCACCACGACAAAGAGGATGATTTGGAAAAGTGTGAGCAGGAGTAAGGGTGCCATGAAGAAGGTCAACGCACCAACACCGAGTAGAATCACGGAGAATACCCAAATGAGGATAGGAAATCCCTGTCGGAGGAAATCAGTCCCCTGCTCTTGTATACGCCAGGGGGAGAACGTGGCAAGCCAGAGCAACCGAGCAACGGGTTTCCCCGGATAGTTAGGCATTCGCTGTTGAACTGGACCCATGCCCAAAATGAACATAATGATGACGACGATCACCAAACCACGTGCCACCCAAGCTGGGAGACTATCGGTCACATTTTGCTGAATCGCCAGTTCAGCTTCCACAAATTGGTACACTGTTTGAGTCATTATGGTGTCCTGAAACAACGAAGCTGACCGGTTATCATGGTCATCTGTCTGAGTGCCAGACGGAACCGTTATTGATGCAATCGTGCCTTTGATTGGTAACGGGTGATCACGTTCCACGACCTGGTACTTCGGAATTGGGGGGAGGTCTTTTTCCTCGAAGCTAGTTGCTAAAAAGTCGTTAACAAACAGACCGAGTCCGAAACCAACTCCGACAAATACAACAATGAATATGATAGCAACAATCTTCACTCGCTTCGATGACGCGTTCAGCATAGCTTCCACGTCCCTTTCCTAAGGGGTGTTCACTTATTTTTCCCTTTCAATTATCGTTGCTGTTCCCAGTCCGAGCCCACAACAAAACGTGGCTAGTCCAAACTGGCCGTTATTATGTTCCATGACATTGAGTAGGGTTGTGATTACTCGAGCACCGGATGCACCTAGTGGATGACCCAACGCAATCGATCCTCCATGGGCATTCAAACGCGGGTCGGTGAGGGGGTCAAAGCCCAACATCTTACCGGCTGCGATTACAACACTCGCAAATGCTTCGTTAACCTCAATCGCATGAAGATCATCAATGGTGAGATTTGCCCGATCTAAGGCAGGTGGTGTAGCGAAGATTGGACCCTCCAAGCAGATGACGGGCTCAGTGCCAACCACAGCCTGTGATTTCACAATTGCGCGGGTCTTCAGTCCATGTTCATCTGCCTTTTCTCGTGACATGAGCATAACTGCTGCTGCCCCATCGTTGATCGGGCAGCTATTTCCTGCGGTTATTACGCCACCAAACAGCGGAGGAAGCGTTGCCAGCTTTTCCAATGAGGTTGTGGGACGTGGACTTTCGTCCTTCTCGATTGTGATCCAGCTTCCATCCTCCTGCTTTGCAGGCGTTAGCACGACTTCGTTCGTAAATTTGCCAGCCTCCCAAGCAGCCACGGCTTTCTGATGACTCCACAAGGCGAACTTATCAAGGTCCTCTCGGGGAATCTCATATTTTTCAGCCATCCGTTCCGCACTCATAGGCATTGGAATGAACTGGTATTTTTTGAGGAGCTCGGGATTGAAAGCTGCCCAAGCTTCACCAAAATCAGCACCAATGGGAAGCCAAGACATATGCTCTACCCCAGCTGCAATAATGATGTCCGCGTTGTATGTGGATATAGACTGGGCAGCGAAGTTCACTGCTTGCTGGGACGAACCACAAGCTCGATTGATTGAGCAGCCAGGTACAGTATATGGAAAATCAGCACCCAACAGCGCTAAGCGACCAATATTTGCCCCTTGCCAGGCAGTTTGAGTGTTACAACCCATTATCACATCGTCAACGTCTTTGGGATCAACCTTCGTTCGTTTCGTGATTTCACGAAGGACATGAGACGCTAATTCATCGGGCCGGGTATGTGCATATGCACGATCTTTCCGTCCAATGGGTGTTCGGATAGCATCGACAATTACAGTTTCTCGGAGTTCTTTCAAACAAGTCACCTTTACGGATGTTTATTCGCCTTTGAATTCAGGTTTGCGTTTTTGCAAGAATGCTGTCATTCCCTCAAAAATGTCTTTTGTTGTGAACGTTTTCGCAAATGCTTGCGCTTCATACGCCAAGCCGATTTCAAGCGGAACCTGTGTGCCATAATGAAGACATTGTTTTGCCAGTTGCATTGCAATTGGTGCTCGTTCTGCGAGGGCTTGTGCAAAAGTTCTGACTTCTTTTTCAAAGGATTCATCCGCGTAGACTCGATCGACCAACCCGATTTTCAACGCTTCTTCAGCATTGAATTGTTTTCCAAACAAGATTGCCTCACGGGCCTTTGTCAATCCGATGATCCGGGGCAATCGTTGGGTTCCTCCCCATGCTGGAAGTAACCCTAAATTAACTTCAGTAAGTCCAATTTTCGCTCGCTGGGAAGCCAAGCGAAAATCACACGCCAAAGCGATTTCACAGCCTCCACCATACGCATAACCGTTGACTGCGGCTATGACTGGTTGAGGTAACCGATCTATCATCGCAAGCAGCTCATGACCCTTAGAGGCGATATATTGGGCATAAAGTGGGGTTACCCCACTCATGAAAACGGACAAGTCGGCACCAACGGAGAATGCTTTCTCTCCTGCGCCAGTTATTATCAGAACACGAATCTCTTTGTCAAGTTCAACCTTTGCCAGCGTTTGCTGAAGCTGAAGGGCGAGCTCCTCATTGATGGCGTTCAGTTTTTCGGGACGATTTAAAATCAACCAAGCAATTTTTTGTTGTGGTTCCTTTTTTAACAGGACAGTTTCCGTCATCAGTTCAACCTCAAAGCTAGAATGATTTTGGGGGTAGGATTAACAAATGAAAGGAGGCTTAAAAACGAAAAGGGTTACGAATGTCAAAAGGAATTACCCAATCATCAATACTGGGGTATATGGAAATAGCGAATGTTTTTAATGACGATTTTCGATGCCCCCCGGTAATCACACACCGATCAGGTGTAAATTTATCATGTCAAATGAAACGACTCAGACAACTGGGAGCAACCGGACAATCTACATTATTGTTGCCGTCGTTGCCATTGTGATCATCAGTGCTGGAGCCATCGGTGGTTGGTTATTCTGGCAAAATGCCCTACGATGGCAATACGAAAATCAACCGATAGAGTATCACTTCGATGAAGCGGCACCAACACCACCCGAGTTAATCACGCTAAATATTAATCTTGCAGCCGGTGCAGTGAATATTACTTTCGTTGATAACGCCACTCTGATTTACAGGATGGAAGTGACTGCGAATCAGTTGACAGTTGATCAACATGGAGATCCCACAGTGTCCTATGCATCGAACACGATTACCTTTACCTATGCTGCAGCTGCGGCAGATATCTTCCTTGGTAGTGGTGCCAATTATACAATCAATACTGACACAAACGCAGGCAGCATCCACGTGATTGCAGGCCAATATGCGCATCTGGATGATGTCAGCCTCGAAGCCACAGCAGGCATTGTCCAATTCGACCTTACAAGTACCGCGACCCTTAACGGAAACATTACCCTTACTCTATCAACAACTACAGGTTCGATTAACATTGATGTGGCGCTTCCCTCTGGTGCAAGTGGCAGCTTCACAGGCACCTCTGATATCGGATTCGTAGATATCACTCCAAGTAGCCCATGGTCAGAAGTGAGTGCAACCGAATACGAAACCTCAGACTTTGGGTCAACCTTTAATTCGATTGACATCACAGCCCATGCTGATATTGGCTCCGTAACGGCAACGCTGTCATAAAACTTGCCTGGTCAAATGGAGGATACCAAGTCCTCCCCCGCTCTTTTCTTCATTCTACAAGTACTAATCGATTCAAGAAAAGCAGTGCTGGAGTCCAAAAGACGGATTCATCAGCATTTAAAGTCAATGTGACTCAAAGAATAAACAGATTTGGTTTCTTATAGGATGTGAGAAATATAAACCGATTTTGGCATAGAAGCTGGCCAGAAGGCTTCCCTTTTGACATAGAGGTACCTGACACAACCATTCATGAAACTTTGAGCTTTACCGCAAGGCAGTACCCAAATCATCCTGCCTATCATTTCCAGGGTAAGACCCTTACTTTTCGGGAAATTGATCAAATTTCCAACCGGCTCGCAAATGCGCTCATCGATTTGGGTGTGAAAAAAGGAGACTGTGTAGCTTTCATGCTCCCAAACATTCCCCAAGCCCCATTGACACTTTTTGGAATACTCAAAGCAGGTGCCATTGTCACCCCCATTAATCCTCTTTTCAAGCAACATGAATTACATTACCAACTCAACTCGGCTGAGGTTAAACATCTCGTTGGCTTGGATCTCTTTCATGAGGTTATCGAGGCGGGGAAACAAGATACATCTCTTCAGTCAGTGATCTATACGCGAACTGGAGAATACCTGAGTAAGACAAAAGCAATTCTAGGACGGCTAGCTCGCAAGATTCCCTATCCCAAGTTACCCTCAGGCAATGATATTCGTCTCTTTCAAGATCTGATACAAGGCCACTCCATTCGTGCTCCATCGGTTGCTGTCACCAAAAATGACACTGCTGCTTTGTTATATACGGGGGGAACCACGGGACCCCCAAAGGGCGCGATGCTTAGCCATCGAAACTTCATGTTCAATGCAAAAGTTGGAAGTCAATGGTTTACTGTGCGGGAAGGTGAAGAATGTTTCATCGGAGTATTACCGGCCTTTCATGCCTTTGGATTTTCGTGCATCATCGTGCTCTCTGCTCTCATCGCAGCCTCCGTTGTGCTCATTCCCCGCCCAGATGTTAAAGAGATTCTGAAAAGTATCCAACAGTACCAAGCAACTGTGTTAGTGGGTGTCCCAACTCTGTATGTATCGTTGCTAGCTAGTCCTCTGCTAAAGAAATATGATATCAGTAGTCTCGAAAACTGTTTCTCAGGCGCCGCCTCATTACCCGTTGAGGTGTTGGAGCAATTCCAAAACGAGACCGGAAGCTACATTGTTGAAGGTTATGGAATGACTGAAACTTCACCCATTCTCACTCTCATCCCTCAAGGGGTTCTGCGTCCAGGAGCAGTTGGAATTCCCACCTTCAATACTGACATCAAAATCGTTGACCAAACTGACGACACTAAAGAACTCCCAATAGGAGAATGGGGAGAAATACTAGCGAAGGGACCACAAATCTTCCAAGGCTATTGGAACGCCCCCGAAGCTACTGCAGCGACGCTTCGAGGAGGATGGCTCCATACCGGTGATGTGGGACGATTTGACGATGAAGGTTATCTGTATATTGGCGACCGGAAAAAAGACCTTATAAAACGCAGTGGGTACTCGGTATTTCCCGCTGAAGTTGAGGCCCTACTGTATCGGCACCCCGCAGTTGCTGAATGTGCCGTTGTTGGCATTCCCGAACCACGTGTAGGAGAGGAAGTCAAGGCATTTATCTCTCTAAAACCTGAATTCAAAGGATCAATCAGTGAAGACGAAATTCGAGACTGGGCTAAACAAGAAATGGCCGCCTACAAATACCCACGCATCATCGAATTTCGAGAAGATCTACCGAAATCTGCAGTTGGAAAGATTCTTCGTCGAGAGCTCCGTGACGCTTAACAGCTAGCGATTCAAAGTTTACTAGTTGAATAGAATCGATTCCCCACAGGTCGCCGCTTGTGCATCGAAACCAAAATGCCTTTGGAGTGTCTGAGCGAGGTTTTCACAGGATGCGGGTTCTCCATGCACCGTGAAGATCTTAGGATTCCCCTGTGCCCCTTTGAGGTAGTTTAATACTTCTCGGCGCCCAACGTGACAGGAGAAATCAAAGGATTTCACCTGGGCTTTCACCTTGAGAACTTTGGGTTCGGCATATTTGTGACGTAATGTTATTTTACCTGTTTCGACCAATTCTAAGCCAGGTGTCCCTGGAAGCTGTTTTCCAACAAGCAAAACACTGCTTTGGGACTTGCTAGCGATACCTTTCAAATATATCTGTGCGGTTCCACCCTTGAGCATTCCAGCGGGGGCGATGATAATTGCTGGCTCATCAAGCACTGCTTTTCGATCGGCTTGGTTGCGGATAAAGGAAGCTCGTTGGGCCGCTTTGCTAACTTTTATACCGCCTGTAAAGGACTTGGCGTGTTGTTGCATGATCCTTGTGACTTTTTTGGCCATCCCATCGATGAAGATAGGATAGTCTAACCCTCGATGCCGATGCTCGTTAAGGACTGTCAGAATTTCCTGAGCCCGTCCAACGGCAAAGGATGGCACTAATACTGTGCCTCCCGATTCTAATGTTGAACGCGCGGTGTCAGTAAACTCCCTCTCAACACTACGACGTGATGGATGATTTTCTCGAGCATAAGTGCTTTCAATGATAATCGCATCGAGCTCGCCTAAACCCCGTAGATTTGGAGCTCCTTTGACTAAACGGGTATCGGTTGTGTTCAGGTCACCTGTGTACAGGATGCGGGCATCGCCACCGCCATTAGCTTCGGTTTCAACAAGGATTGTGGCACTGCCAGGAATATGTCCCGCATCGTGGAGTGTGACTTGGACTTTCGGGTGAATTTGAACTGGTTTACAATAGCCTAAAATCTGTGTGTTTTGGAGAAGGGCTTGGATTTCTGGCTGTTCGAAGGCCAAAGAGTCTCCTCCGATCCGAAGCATATCCATGAGAAGTAGTCTTACTAGCTCTTTTGTTAACGCCGTTGAATACATGGGAACTTGATTAGTTTGACTCCCTGTAATTAGCGGCAGACTCCCACTATGGTCTAAATGCGCATGCGTCAAGACGCTAGTGAGGTTACGTGTGGAGACAGGTAGGGGTACACGTTGGACTCCATTGAAGGCGGTGCCATAATCCATAACAACACGGGCACCTGCTTGTTCAACGAGAACCGCTGATGCTCCAACTTGGCGGCATCCGCCAAGGAAGGTTACTTTGGTCATGATCTTTCATTCCCTCTGGTTGGGTAAGTGTGACAAGTAAACCCACAACTCTGAATCGAGCTCTACTGATTCAGGTGAACCGGGTAAGCTAGGTGTTTCTTTCACGCTACCTCATCTGAAGACACAGTTCTCACCAAGTCTTCGTGCAGGTGAATTACCGTCGTTACGTCTCGATTCCAATCATGTAAATCAAATAATCGAGACACGACGTGGAACACGTATCTCTTGTCTGGATTTGTCAAATCAACAGGGGTTTTTAAACCTTGCCATCCTCTAAGCCGGTCCACGCGATGTCGGTAGGAAACCAAACAGCTCTTTGTACCGGCGTCGAAGCATTTCCAGTGTTTCAACGGGGACCGGAAGTGAACCCAAATCCGCTTTGTTCGGGGCTCGGCCATGGTAATCTGAACCACCCGTGATGATCAGATTATTCTGTTTGGCCAGTTGCATGAGGTCTGCACAATTGGGTTCAATGTTGGAATACCACGTCTCAGGTTTCCCGGCAACTTGCTCGTATGGGTAGTAGTACTCGATGCCTTGGACGCGTAAACCCACTAAATCAGTGATTAAGTCCTTTGGTCCCACGTCAACAGTGAGAGGATGAGCAACTACGGGAACCCCTTTGGCATTGAGTATAATTTGAATGCCTTGATCAATAGTGGGTCGTGGGCGCTCCACATATGCAGGACGACCATATCCAAGGTATTTGTCAAACGCTTCCTCGATGGAGGTCACATAGTTGTGACGGAGTAGAACCCTCGCAAGGTGAGGGCGCCCAAAGGATTCACCCCTCGCCTCTCTTTCTACTTCCCTCTGATCAACATCGATGCCCAACTCTCGGAGTTTAGCAATCATTTTGGGTAAGCGTTGTTCACGTCCAAGTCGCATCCATTCAAGCAAGCTAAGTAACTCTTGGTTTTGATTGTCAAGGTAAAGACCAAGTAAATGGACGTGGTGAGTGTGCCAATTGCAGCTGATTTCTACTCCGGGGACGACTTCAATTCCCAGATTTGTGCCTGCGCGTAATCCTTCCTCGACGCCGTGAATCGTATCATGATCTGTAATTGCGACCCCCACTAATCCAACAGCATGGGCTTTGCTGACCACTTGTGTCGGCGACTCAGTTCCATCAGAAGCTGTTGTATGTGTATGTAAATCAACGAAGCGTTTCACCGACGGGTTTCCCCCACAACCTACTAACACTCAATCGCCAGATTAGGTAAAAGTTTTCGGATAACTTCCAAGGATTTCAGGGCATCTTTACGGTTCAATTCGAAGATTATCGGCCCAAGAAATCCTCGGTCCTCAAGGGCAGTGAGAAACTCGACTGTGGGTAAATCACCTTCGCCTAAAACTCGATGATCATAATACGGAAATTTTCTTCCAGCCATTTTCCTTAGATCTCCATCATGCAGATGGATTTCCAATAACCGGTTATGGTATCGGTTGACGAAATCGACGACATCAGTTGCTCCTGACTGTCCAGAGAGTATATGGCCAGTATCAAGACAAATCGATGTGTCCAACCTTTCTGCAATCTTCCATGTTACTTCAAATGGAAATTCGATTGATTCTAAGGCAAATTTCCGTGATGGCACATTTGTTTGTTGAATGAGTTCACGAATACTCTGTTCAGCTATATCCCCTAATATCATCGGTATGATTGGTTGATCCTTTCCGCCAATGTCGAATTCCCCGAATTCGGCTCCAATCCACCCCGCGTTGTGAACTACATAAACTTCAGGTTCCAATGGTTCAATTAAGCGAACGGCATCAATATGACATGCGACTGAGGCCTCACGGATAAAGGGATTGGGACTAGAGGGTTCAATCGACCACAAGGGCAGATGGACTGTGTAAGTCAAATCTAGTTCCTCTTTCAAAGCTTGTAATTTTGAAACCTGTTGTTCGGATAACGCTCCGGGAATCACATAACCGATATCAAGAGTGAGTTCCAAGAGAGAAAATCCCTGCTCGTAGTTTATTCGGGCTATCTCAGCAAAGTCGAACTTGTTTAAATCGAAGAATCCATCCGACGAGAGCTGGCTCAACACCGTCGACCAATCCAAAGCTGTTATCCCAAAACGCATTGAAGTACACCTCGCTGTTAATGAATCCCCATATTTCTTCTATAAAGGTCAGGGTATTAACAGGTAATTTTTCTTGGTCCTTTTATACTCACAATATGAAACATCGAATGAAGGCAAAGACTAGGAAACAGGAGGGATGAAACTATGATTATTCAGCGTGGTTATAAAACCGAACTCAAGCTGAATAATCGGCAGAAGACCCTCTGCCGAAAGCATGCCGGTTGTGCCCGGTTTGCTTACAACTGGGGTCTACAGCGAAAAATAAATGATTACCAACAGACTGGGAAATCACCCAATGCTATAGCCTTACACCGCAAACTCAACCAGCTTAAACAGACTCATTTTCCTTGGATGTATGAGGTATCCAAATGCGCACCCCAAGAAGCACTCCGCAATTTAGACCGAGCGTTTCACCACTTCTTTCGTCGAGTTAAAAATGGAGGGCCCCCGGGATTTCCGAAATTCAAGTCCCGGAAGGAAGGTCTTGGATCCTTCCGTTTGACAGGAGTCATCCGCGTGTTCAAGAATTCCATTCAATTACCACGCCTTGGACAGCTCCGTTTGAAGGAACGCAGTTATCTGCCTTCCGAGTCAGATCGCATTCATATCCTCTCGGCCACCATTTCAGAAAAGGCTGGTCGCTGGTTTGTGTCGCTTCAGGTAAAAGAAAGGATTAATGATGTGGAAAATTCAGGTCCAATTATAGGGGTAGACGTTGGAATTCATCATTTGGCTACAGTGTCTGATGGCACCGTCGTAGAGAATCCCCGAGCACTACAAGCCTTCGCACGGAAGCTCAAAAGGCTGAATAGGTCCGTGTCACGAAAACAGGGAATGAGCAAGAATCGTTCTAAGTTAATACGCAAGCTACAGCAGCTCCATGCGCGGGTTGCGAACATTCGTAAAGATGCTATTCACAAAGCGACGACCCTGCTGGCGAAAACCAAGTCAGTAGTGGTTCTTGAAAATCTAAATGTGAGAGGTTTATTGCAGAACCATAAAGTAGCAAATGCGGTGGCAGATGCGAGTTTTTATGAATTTCGGCGCCAGCTCGAATATAAAACAGCTTGGTATGGATCGAGTCTGATAATAGCACCACGATTTTTCCCCTCATCGAAGAGGTGTTCACAGTGTGGTTACGTTAAGACCAATCTGCGGTTATCTACACGGGTTTATAGATGTGACCAATGTGGACTTACAATAGATCGTGACCTGAATGCTAGTAATAATTTAGCAGGGGTCGCCGCCAGTTGGGCGGAGACGTTAAACGCCTGTCATGAGGTGGGAGGTTACAGGTCCTCTGGACCAATGCCCATCGATGATGCAGGAACCGAGCGCCATTCGGGTGTCCTAGATGGGTAAGTTTCGGACAACGGTTATTCATCCCTTTAGCAAACCAAACAGGTAAAAGGGACATTGAACCGGTAAGACCATCATATACCTTTCAGGAGACACTATCAGATGTCTAAAGTTGAATTAAAGAAAGAGGACCAAATTGCGCTTATTACTATCAATAATCCACCTGCAAACGCCCTTGATCAAGAGATTTTCACCACTCTCAAAGAGATGCTTACCGAATTGGATCAAGATGACACGAAAGTCATCATCATCACTGGTGCTGGAGACAAATTCTTCATTGGCGGTGCAAACATTAAACAGTTCAAAGGCTTGGATGCGAAGGGTGCTGAAAAAACCGCTCGGATGGGTCAAGAGTTTACTCTTTTCTTAGAAAACCATAGCAAAGTCCTCATCATGGCCGTGAACGGATTCTGTCTAGGTGGTGGGATGGAGCTCTGCCAAGCCTGCGACTTCGTTATAGCATCAGAAACCGCCCGTTTTGGACAAACCGAAATTAAACTCGGTATCATCCCAGGATGGGGTGGAACCCAACGACTCCAACGCTGGATGGATCCCCAACGCGCCAGGGAGCTCATCTTCACCGGCGATATCGTTCCCGCAGCTGAAATGGGTAGTTTCGTTCACAAAGTCGTTCCACAATCCCAACTCATTCCAATCGCAATGCACTTAGCCGAAAGGATTGCGCAACGGGGTCTTGTCGCAATCAAGCTCGTAAAGAAAGCCATGAAACGCGCTTTGTATATGCCAATCGAAGACGGTTTGAAGCTCGAAGCTCGCTACTTCGGCGAAGCCTTTGAATCCGAAGATGCCAAAGAAGGAGTCAAAGCCTTCTTTGAAAAACGTGATCCCAAAGTGGTGGATAAATAGGCTCTTCCATAACCAATTCACACTCAACTAGCCCTATTCGATACCTCGCAGATTCCACAGTATTCGAAATCTTTGCTCTACGCAGACAAAAGCGTTAAAGCGCATTTCACGGCTAGTGGATACCGACCTTCCACACAACTCCATAAAGGAGCGATTTGGGATGCGTAAAAATCATCTAGCCCTCGGGCTTTTTCTCGTATTCTTTCTAGGCCAGTTTATAGTTCCAACTTTTACTCTACCTGAGCAAACCACTTTATCAGAAAGCGGATTGTATACCCCCTCCGCTCCTGGTACGCAACCTGTCCCTCCATCTGACGTTCTCATTGTCATGCCGACTAATGAAAATTCACCACCATTACCCGATAATCCACTTGGAACCGGACGGGAAACACTTGTAGAGTGGTGGAACACTTCATACGATTATCGCCGGAAAATCACAATCCTCGAACCTAATCTCGCCTCCCGAACAATGGAACCCGTCCATGTCTACCTTACTTTTTCGCCTAACACAGCCCGGGAAAATATCATTGCAGTTGCCTATTGGGATCTAACAACCTGGCATGAGGTCCCATCCCAAATCTGGAACGTCTCCAAAACAGGTAGCTATTATGATTCCTGTACAGTTTGTTTCCTTGTTAACATCACTCAGAACCACCAAGAAGTGTTCTACCTCTACTATGACGATGACCCAATCACACCTCCCTCCTATACTGACCACATTGACGCCATACCCGCTGATGGGCCCGTAACAGATGATACTATCATGCCCTGGGTCTATTCTGATGTCACCTCAACAAATTACACTGGGGTTGACACAATCTTCATCCGATCATCAGCCAGCCAATACGAACATTCAGCAATCCTCCTCGTCGACACCCTCCGTGGGGGATCTGATTGGGGTGGACCTTGCTGTGGCTTAATCACCGCTAGATATGGTGATGCTGACGCGTTCGATACTTCTAACGGCACATCCGCCGATCAATACATGCTTTTAGGAGAATTCGCCCTTGACCCATATTTGGTCAATCCAGGAATGGAATCAAATAACCGTGCAAACGTTGCCCCAGATAACCCAGCTGAAGCCTGGGTGGATGGGGCGGGTGTCTGGATCCTTGATGATGGACCACTCTTCACCCGAATCAAGATTGTCACGAGTGATGGAGGCTACGAAACCAGCTCCTCCGTTTATCCCTCCGATCCGTATCAAGACTCTTATTCGAGGAGCTGGGGAAGCCATGGGTTCTTTAACTATACCATTACCTACACCTTCTATTGGCACGGGGATAATCTGTTTGTAAAAATACTCCTCGATATTGAAGCTAATCCTCAAGAATCGGGTCAACAATGTGCTGTCAAAAACTATGGGGACTGGCCACACATTATGACCTTTACCTGTGGGATTGGAACCCCTGGCATCATTGATGCCCTACAAAACCGTAAATCATGGTACGGCTCCAAATACGGGCTCTACAATGAATCTGTAGATGGACGTCGCCGAGACTTTCCTGTTGAGCCTTGGATGACTTGGTATGATAATGCAAGTGGAAGTGATCCCTCCGTTGGACTCATAGCGAAAGTCAACCCTGTCGGTTGGGAAGTACTCTCCCTTGCCGTAACAGGAATGGGAGACAATACTATGTTGCAGCAGATTCTGCGTGAAGGACACCAAGGTGATTTCTTCGTAATGCCCGACGGAGACCATTTCGTCTATGATTACACCCTGTATACCTCAGCCTTTGGCACCAACTTTACTGAAACTCGTTCTCTTTCAATGCAGGTCAATCAACCCATTTCGTTAGAACTCGGTGAAGAGGAGTTCTATGCACACAATGTTCTGACATGCATCACCAAGGATGTTGCGGGGACCGATATCTCGAATGTGTCAATCTACGTTTATAATAGTACAAGCCACCTCGTTCGGACTGGCATGACTGATGTTGCCACAATCGTCTTTCTCAAATTACCGTCGGATACCTACACGGTAATTTCCAACTATTCTCTCCTTTCGACTTATGGTGGAAGCATTACCTTTACCGTAAACACCACAAGTATAGCCTTAGATCATACCATCCAACGTGGCTGGTCCCTTACCATTGAATGCCAACTAAGTTACGTGACGTTGGAGGTTAGGGATTGGTTTGATGATAGTCTGCTTCCAACATACGCAGAAGTCTTCCTCGATAACGCCACATCAACGGCTCCCGTTTTTGCTTTGAACACCACTCCCTCCGCTTCAGCCTACCTTCCCCCCGATCAATATGATATCAATGTTCGCTACATCAATCAATTCCGGAATCATAACCAAACAGCTCCAATTACTGTGAGTGATACCGGAAACACCTATGTGGCAATTGGGATCGTAGCCCGAGAACATCGAACAGAAATAGAGCTTAAGGCGCCAACAACCGTCCCCTTCGTCGAAGTCCCATATAATGTAAGCCGAACATTCGTTGTCTTTTACAAGGATTTGGATTCAACACCATCTGGCCAAGGAATCGATGTAAATGCAACCTCTATTCTTGGTACTGCGACTTGGATAATATTTAATTCAACAGCAGACATGGTAGATTATGGCAAACTTACCTCTGTCCCTAGTGAGGTTGGTAACTATTCGATGGTCTTTGAGGCATCGAAATATCTGGTCAACGAGACTTACCAGCTTCGCTTCTTCCTAGATGCCAATGCACCTGTTGATTATTGGCAAGCTTTTCTTTCTGTTAGCATTCTCATCCGTGGCCGAGAGGTGCAAATTATTCCCGAATTCACTTCTCATAATGTGTTTTGGAACGACACGTTCACATTCGCGGTGTATCTTAACGATACGGCGGAAAACCAACCAATTCTTGGTGCAACACCCCAATATTTTGGAATAGGCTTTTCTGGCACCTTACTCCCCAATGGAACAGATGGATGGTATTCGATAACCATTCAAGTTGAGAATCAATCTGTGGGAACCTATACCATCACTATACGTGCTCAAATCGCCGCCTATGAAGATGCCACAGCCCAAATCCTGCTTCTAATCTCCCCGCAACCCACCGAAGCCAATCTTATCGACGCATACACTCAAAGCATTTGGGGCATGCGCCAAACACCTCTTGACGAGATATGGGTGCCCATTAATGACCTGCTTGTTTTAACATTCAACTATACTGGGATGAATGGTCAACCGATTCATGATGCAACTGGGCAAATCAGCTACATTGTGGGCTATCAAAATATTGAATACATCGGCAATGGCCTCTATCAGGTCGTCATCAATTCAAGCACGGTGCCCATCGGTTCATATGCGGCTGCAGCGGGCTTTGGCGGGCAAAACTTTGAGGTAGCAATTCTGAGTTTCACGATTGAAGTTCGTAATATTCCCACAGAAGTCTATCTTCTTCATCCCAGCCTCAATACATCATTTTATCAACTCAATGTCGGTGATCTCTTTCGAGTCCGAATTAACTTTACTGACCTTGCTCACCAGATTCCAATTTCAGGGGCATCTGTTTACCTTCAAATATCAGGCATTAACCCTCAGCCCATCCAAATGCTAGAAATTGAACCTGGCGTTTATGAGGCCGTAGGGCTTTCTGTCTTCTTTGAGGGGGTGTGGGAACTCAATATCAATGCCATTATGGATAACCACGAAACCGGAACCTACAACCTTCAATTAGTCGTACGAACCCCAGAATATACTCGTAACATCATTACCTACGGACTCATTGCCGCCATCATCGGAATCCTCCTCCTCGTCGCATGGATGGCTTACACTCGAATCTTTGCGATTCCATGGCTGGTCCGAAAGATGCGGAAAATGTCCACTACCCTTGGCAAAGGAAAGACTCCCAAACTGTCCGGTAGCGACCAACGCCGTATTTCCACGCGCCCTGATCAAATGACCGAATTCATGGAAGATGCCTATGATAGCGTAAAAATCACCTTCGTCGCCACAGCTGTCCCCCTAGCCATAGCTGTGGATGAACGCGAAGCCGAAGAAATCGATATCTGGCATGAACTCGACCAACTCGAAGGCCTTGGCCGAGATCAAAAACTTGAACTCTTCGAAGAAATGAAGCGCATCCCCGTCAAGGACCGGGTCTGGTTCCTTGAAGACCTGAAACGCCAGATGGCCGATGGAACCCGTTTCGAACGCGCGCCAAGAACACTACCTGAGGGTCTCCTGGACACAACTGCGGAAGAGCAGATCATCCAAGCCCGACTCGACGCTATTCCTGCACTCAGTGAACGCGAGAAGAAGACGCTCTTTAAACAGATAAGCAGCTTACCGCCTGAAGAACGCGAAGAGGTCTTCGAAACCCTCAAAGAACAGTATGAGACGCTTGATGAGGACGAAGAATAGAGCTAATGCGTGGTTCACATTAGAGGGGGCAATCATCTCAGAAGAAAACTAGCGCAAGTGAAAGATGCGAAATTTGAATCGGCTTTTTTCAATTAGAAACTTCAGGAAATCTATTTAAATTCCCTTCGTGAGTCTAGCTTAAGTGGCTACGCCAGCAATTAGTCTGCAGGCTTCCATAACGGTGGGTGCACCTAAATGAAATCCCGGTATATGATACTCCTTGCTATTTGTTGTTTTCTAATTCCATTACTGGCTCAACCAGTACATTCAATGACATCCCCCGAGGCTTTCCAGCCTTCTCCAACCAATAATCCCCTCGCCGCACCAGAATATGCGCCTTCTTCTCCGGGAAACTCACCTCCCGTACCTGGTCCGGATTACAATGGAATCGGTACAGCTCGATCAGTTCATGAAGTCGCAAACCGAACCGACGGATCTCAAGATGTATTTCTATTCTATGATAGTGCGACTCAGACACCTGGAACAGACTCTGCCAGTGTCGTGCTCCCACCGGGATGGACCGGTTACCAGCTTGATTATTCCATTTATGATCTATATGAAAATAGAACTTGGGCGTTAAATCCCAGTTTCAACGGGGCCGCTACCTCCTGGACTAGCGGATACAATGACTTAGGTGGCGCCAACACGTTCACACAAACATGGCAAAGTGGTGGACCTGATGGTAACGGATACGTTCGAGTTCAAGAAGATGGTCGTTGGGATGGCTCCTATTATCGGTATGATAATAATGATCGAACTTGGTGGACTCAAACCTTTTCGGTTAATCGATCCGATCTCGCTTGGATCGCTGTGAAGATGGATTATCGTGTAGACAGTGCGTGGGGAAGCAATGCCCTCTTCAATGTGTATGTTCGCATTAATGGCTCACAAGTTTGGGCCAAAGGCTTTCAATCCGTTGGAGATACTAGTTGGCATAATACTGGTTTTCTCGAACTTAATACTGGTTTATTTGATCTCCCCAATAGTGCAGTTGAACTCGAGATCGGGATGTTCTCTACAATGAGCGTCGGCTACAGCTCCAACAACTGGATGCGCGTCGAATTTGATAATGTCTGGCTCTACATGCAAACCAAAGTCTATCCTTCAGAAATTAATCTTTACATGAACGGACTGGCTGTTGAAGATCAAGGCAGCCGTGGTACCGGTTTTATTAGACAGATCCCCGCTTCCGTGTGGACATCCAGTCCGGTCCTATCGAATCTAGTCTGGGCACCCACTCCAAATCCACCCAATCCCGATTTGGATATTGAAGTCACCGCTTTATGTGACCTGAACCTTTTTGCTAACAAAACCTCTTCAACCGTATATGCTCAAAACCCCTCTGCGATTGGTGTAGGGTTTAATGCCAAAAGTGGTCAAAACACAACCTGGACCTTTTATTATCAACTTGCTTTGCCATCTAAATACTGGAATGATGTATTCAACTTCACCATCCCCGTTGACTGGGACATCACTTTTCTTTCCGAACCCCAACTTCCAACCATTAACAAAGTAGGACAATGTCAAGGGGGGGATCTTGGAGATGGTTATTTCTCAATACCAGCGACAACGATCACCATTAGCCCTGATGGTTACTGGATGATTCAAGCAAAGTCACATAACTATGTTGACTCAACTGAACTACAAATTTGGGACGGAGGCTGGTCCCCTACATCCGCAATCCGAGCAGATAATACAACTCGTGTTGCCGCTCGGATTCTTGATGGATCAGATAATCCTCCTTTTGGTGTAACAGGTACCCAAGCCAACATAACAATCCTTCAACCAGGTGGTGCCATCTGGTACACTGAACTGGTTGTTCCCACTGCAGCCGGTTGGGTGTATTCTTCCAACATCTATAATGATGGCTGGAACACAACAGGAGGAACCTATAGCATCTACGTAAGATGGGATAATTCGACTGAAGCAGGAGAATTGAGTTACTCCTACACAGTACGCCATTCAACAAGTCTCACACCCCGTGAGCCAATTATTGAAACCTTCTACGAAGACCAGCCCTTGTTCCCCAAAGTCCGTTACTTAGACATCGATAGCGATGATTGGCTTGAACCCCCAGCGGTAGTTGAAGGTAACTGGACAACTGGCACAATCAGCTTCCATTATGTATCGGGAACTGGATACTGGGAAGCTGAGATTAATGCCCTTGAAGCCGGTGATGTGGGACAGTTTTGGATTCGCGTGAATGCGAGTAAAAGCCATTATGATGATGCTTCGTGCTTCATCCTCATAGATGTTGTAGCTGAAACCATAGTTAATTCACCACAAGCCGCAGGTGTCTATGTCCCCTGGCGGGACAATGCTACGATCCAAATTGAATATCTCCGAAAAGCTGACAGTTTGGGAATTACTGGCTGTGTCCCTTACCTAGAAGTCACTGCGAATTGGACCGCTGGATATTATACTATCACTGAGACTGGAAGTGGCTGGTATGAGATTGAGCTGAACAGCACTGGTCCGGGTTCCCTAGGCTCATTCGTGCTCAATATCACCATTTACAAAGAACGGTACCAATTTCAGCAATTCTATATTACTGTCACCGTTCGCGAAATTCTCACCGATCTGGACTTCACCAACCCGACCAATATCTATTGGAGCCAAAACACCAGCATTCCCCTCTTCTACAATGACACAGATCACGGGGGCATCGGCATTACCGGGGCACTGGTTACATGCGACTGGGGAGATGTATACTATGTTACTGACATGTACGTTCTCACCCTCAGAACTGATAACATCGGTATTGGGCTTCATACGGTCACTATAACAGTAAGTAAAACGTTCTATAATACCCGCCAAATCATTGTCCAATTCTACGTTAATCCCCTCCCTCTTGACCTGACTGTCACGGTGGCAGATCCCATTAATATTGTCTATGGTGAAAACTTCTGGGTTGAAATCTATGTGGAAACCATCTTCGGTGACCCTGTCACAGATGCCAACGTCACCTTCTCCTGGATCGGAGGTGCTTTCAGTAATACCAGTGGACCTGGAGGCTATTATGGCACCTGGTTCTTATCCTCTTCAGGAACGATTGGTGTTCACTATGTGACTGCCTTTGTCAACCGTACAAATTGTGCTCAAAGCTTTGCATCGATAGTCGTCAATGTCAAGCAAATTCCCAGTTTCCTCGATACGGTGCCAACGGGTCGCTATTCACTGAACTTTTCCATTGGATCCTCCTTCAGTCTCCCGGTGAATTATACTACTTTACTGGGGGGTCCAGTCCTAGGCGCAGTCGTCACTTATTCCGTTGGGTCTCTAAACGGCATCTACTTTGAAGTAGGTGGGGGGATCTATAATGTCACAATTGACACCACCGGATTAGTTGCTGGATCCTATACTATCTACATCACGGCTTCCTCCCCCAATGTTAATTCCCAATCTCGGGCAATTAGCTTGATTCTTACCCTGCTTCCAGCTGCCCTCGAGCCCGAAACTACCACCTATGTTGTCTATTGGGGGTTAAACTTCACAGTAAATATTTACTTCCGAAATCTATTCAACGACACTCCAATCACAGGGGCTGCTGTTGAATACTTCTGGGGTCCGTTCTCCGGCATCATGCTTGCGAATGGGACACCCGGATGGTACACAATTACGTTGCCCAGTACGGCCTTTTCATCCGGTTCAGTCTATATGGCAACCTTTGCTGCGAATCCACCCAGTTTTGAATTCGTAGTCAGTTCAGCCACCATCTACATCGAATCACGACCCACTCAGCTAAATCTTGTGAATGCCTGGATGTACTTCCCCGACACCGGCGCCATCACTTGGCTGAATATTTCCCAGCCTTGGACCGTCCCACGTAGTGATGTTCTTTACCTTTACTTCAACTACACCGATTATGCTAACAACACGGTATTAAGCGCAATCGGATCATATTCTTGGTTACTGGGAAGTGGTACCCTAGCTTACGATGGCGAAACTGGCCTTTACTATACTGTAATCAACATGACCCAGGTTTCTCCCGCCCACTACTACCTCGATGTCACATTATCGCGGCAAAACTATCAAACCGCCCAAATCCTACAACTCCCAGTCACCGTCACTTTGGTTCGAACAGAAATCCGAGGAATTCAACAAAACATCCAAGCTATCACCGGTACTGCTTACACATTCACAATAACCCTTTGGGATATGGATCATAACACCTCGATTTCTGGTTCTACGGTTACCGTAATAATTCCCTTCGTTACCGATGAACACGGCTGGGTTCTCACGGATAACGGAGATGGAACCTATACACTGCCCTCGGTCACTTTTCCTGGCGAAACCACTTATCTTATGGAATTCCGAGCAGAAACCGGCTTAATCTACTCTGTTGCCACACGTCAAGTCAATGTTAATGTCGCCCTTCATCCCATCGTCGTAGTCAGCCTCCGACTGGGTTTGATCGCTGCCATAATTGGTATCATCATCCTCATCGCTTGGCTCGCTTACACCCGAGTGTTTGCCATTCCATGGCTGGTCCGTAAGATGCGGAAGATGTCAACTGACCTGGGTAAAGGTAAATCAACCCACCT
>JAEOUH010000043.1 GCA_016839365.1 Candidatus Hermodarchaeota archaeon | reverse complement strand
TGCTGTTCGTCGTTCAATGAGGCTGGTGCCTTGAGGCACAATCATTCGGATTTTCTTACCGGTTTTGTCTACTTCACAGTGGATACCGCTTGATTCCTGTTTCGATTCGACAAAGGATCCATCTTGGTATTCAAGTACAATCACAGGCGTTCACCCTACGCAGAGAGGCGTTATACAGAGTGGTCTATTCCCCTGCTTCACACCGTCTCTGTCTTAAAGAAAACTCAGTGTCGATTTTTAAAAAGGTTTTGTGACACTATTTTATGACTAAGCGGATATTGCGTAATAGCCAATGATGGTTAAGCCTTAAGTTGGGATAAACTTACGGCTATGAGAGATGTTAGCTAGTAGCGTTCATACACCTTATACAACAAGATTAGTACAACGCCTATGATGCCTATCGCAGCGATTATCAGGAGTGTATTGGCAGGCCCTAACGTAGGAATCGTTCCCTGAACTTGATAGGCGAGATTTGCAGAGGTACGAATGTTGTCAAAAACATCTGTTGCTTCGATGAAGAAAATGACAGATTTGAAATCGCCGCGAAGTAATTGCTGTGGGTATCTAGGTAGAATCGTTTGGTACACATTATCTCCAATACTGGTCATATCGAGACTCAGCCAAACAATCCCATCATATGAATATTGAAGGGTGACTGTCTGTATTCCAGTGCCATCAGTGACGGTTGCATTGATTGTGACGAAATCGACATCTGTCGGAGCTAGGGGAAGATGTGTGATAAAGGAAATTACAGGTAATGTATCCGCGACGGTGTATTGGTTGGTTGTATTGACCCAGACATTCTGAGTATCATTCACATAGATTCGAAATTCAACAACTTGACGTTCAGGGAATGGAGGAATTGACGCAGTGAAGTTTGCTTGCTGACCTGCCAACCCGAGCATAGTCACGTTGATCCAGTGTGACCCATTATAATAACTCAAAATCGCTGTATCGATAAGGGCGTCATCCGAAATCTCTCCTTTCACGATGACCCATTCGGTATCATCCGGTGAACTCGGATTGATGGTAACCCTGTCAATGGAGGGTGGATCAAAATCGATGAGGAACCAATCTGAGAAAGGGCTGGTATTATTTACTTCTGGGCGTCCACTACGTGCAGGAGAAATGAAGAAAGCCGTAACATTGTATGCGTCACCTATTGTAAGACTCCCTTGCTCAACATAGAAGCTGATATTAAGAGGCGCGAAGTACCAATTTGACCCTGTGATATTGTAATTTAGGGTTCCGTTGAGGACGATTGCAGAGGAACCAGTAGCTAGCCAGATGCTGAAATTCGAAAGAGACACCTCTGTCTCGTTTAAATAGCCAAAGATGGAATGCCACACCCAATCCACAGTAATGTTTAGGGTCTGCACATCACGTCCTACATAGATGATGGTTGGTTTGGCTACTCGCAGAAAGGGGCCTTGAAAAGTAAAAGCGTCAGAAAGTGGTCCAATTCCCTGATGATAGGGTGGCACTACTGAATAATTGGCGGAGCAGATAATTTTGTAGGACTCTCCTGAAGTCAGGATGGAGATGTTTAATGCCCTGACTTCCCAGTCCGTTGAGGATACATTATAGGTTAAGACACTATCGAAGGTGTGGGTATCTGTAGCGTTGTCAGCGTTTTGAAAGACGAGACTAGCATTCGCTTGGGTAAGGGTTCCCCAGATTGAACTTGTAATATGATCAATAGAAACGTCGATTTCATCTGAAGTGGCTCCATAATACGAGTAGTCAGCTTGAGCAATCGTCAGCAGATGATTGTACTTGAAAGGCGCAGAAAACGCTGTGGTATTGGTCCATATTTCAGTACCTGTGTCGCGTTCAAAGTAACAGCGTACTTTGTAAAACTGACCAGATACTAGACCTTTGGAAAGCAGTTCATAATCTTCAACAATCCAACCAGTTCCCGAGTCATATTGGAGGTTATCCTCAAAAATGAGATTATTATCCGTATTATTGTAAACTCCGAATGTATGGATGGTCAAATCCCCATCCTTACATTCGCCGATATCCGAGGCGTTCACAAGTACCACAAGAACACCAAGATGAGATGAATTACCCTCAGTATTTGCTGGTGTATATGGCTCATAAGCTACCAGCGGCGTCGTAGCATTCAGGTCGTAGGGGCCAGGAGTGGGGGGATCAGCACCGACGACTGCTGGAGCTTGAGAAGAGTAACCAAAGAGTGGGGGAAGTAATGTTAGAGTTAGCAAGACAATGAGTAACGTAAGACCTAGGGTTTGACGACGCACAATCTGTCACCCTCAATGAGGATAGAAGGTCAAAGCCGGGGTGATTCCTAAAAAGATTGCGGTAACGCACAACATTGAATATGATTCGAGAATATCGAGAACCAGTTACACGTCCTGAGATAAAGAGTGCAGATGGGCTGAATTATTGATGAAGCCAACGGTTCTCTGCTGCCAATCATTTGTGCTCAGATAGGTTATACTGCAAAGCGAAGTATCAAAGGCGATCTGGCGTCGCATTTCAAGAGGTTGTTGCAGCCACCATTGAATACACTCTTCGAGTACATTAGCATGGCTAACAATCATGACTGTCCCTGATTCCTGTGAATGAATCTTTTCTAAAAACGGGGCAACCCGTTGGTGGAGCATCCGCCAACTCTCCGCCTCAGGAAACGGAACCCAATCCAATAATGGTTCGGTTTTCTCCAATTCCAGCTTACGTGCTTCTTCCAACGGCATATCAACGGCAATGCCCCAATTAATATCCCGTAATGCACCTTCAACCATCGGAGTTACACCGAGGATTGACCCAATAATCAGAGCAGTTTCACTTGCTCGCAATAAATCACTGGAGAAAAGCGTAATTTTTGCATCTCCTAACCAATCCTTAAGGCGTTCCCCTGTGAGTTTTGCTTGCTGTTGGCCTAAGGGTGTTAATGGTGTATCTGTCCAACCGCCTGTCCACCCATTCACATGATGTTCAGGTTCGCCATGTC
Organism: Candidatus Hermodarchaeota archaeon; assembly: GCA_016839365.1. Classification (GTDB taxonomy): domain Archaea; phylum Asgardarchaeota; class Hermodarchaeia; order Hermodarchaeales; family Hermodarchaeaceae; genus Hermodarchaeum. The sequence goes on along the minus strand of JAEOUH010000043.1, from coordinate 4,472 downwards.
TTACAAGGATGAGTTCTCGCATAATGTCACCCGCAAGGAACACCGAATCGATAACCATTAGATTATGACACTTTCGATTTCGACTTTCCGATGAGTGAGACCCAGTGAACGTGAAGGAATGGTTCGGCCCCCGAATAATTGGGCATCTTTTTCATCCCTATAGAGGGCATCAGCGATTCGGGCGATGGCATCAGCTTTCATTATTCCTGAACCACTTGCACCGGTCACCACAATAACTCCTGAATGTTCATAGACAAGGGGAATTGCATCAACCGAGTAAGCGTAAGCACCTGCCCACATGTTCGTCGGTCGGATATTCGCAAAGGCGGGGAAGTATTTGATGAGGACTGGGTACATACTTTGCTCATAGTAAGCTCTTTCGGCGTTGTAGTCATCACTTTCCATGTTGTACTTGTAGGCTCGACCAACTTTGTCACCACAGCCAACCCAGAAGGATTTCTCTTCTGGGACACCCCGGAAGTAAACCCCACCGGAAGGAAGAATGGTAAACGGAATGAAACCCGCATCACTGAATTTTGGCGTGAAGAGTAGCTCCTCAAGCTGTGGATGATCACTGGCTGCAACGATGAACAGTTGGCGTTTCTTGGCCTTGACATAACTTGGAATACCGACTGGATCCAACAAAGCGTTCGTCCAAGGACCTACCGCAAGCACGACTCTGTCTGCGTGAAAGGTGCCTTCTGATGACTGAATGCCAGTGACCTGTTTATCCTGCCACGCGAGGGGCTCACCTGGAAGACCTAGGGATGGTGTTGCTTCCAAGAGTAGTTTATTAACCGTAAGGTTGAAGCGAGGTTTGATCTTGGATAGTTTCAGGAATTCTTCTTTATAGAATTGGACGAGGAGGCTGGGATCCAGTACACCACATTCAGATCCAAAAAGAGCATAATCGACGGGATTGAGATTCATTAGGGAAGCTTCTTCATCATCGGGGAATTCTGCAACGAGACCAGGAAGAGATTTCTGAAGTTCAGGTCTCTCGATGACCCGATAGGAAATGTCATTGGTTTCCATGCGTTGCATCCAGTTTTGAACCGAGGGATCTTTGAATTGATAGTCACTGAGAAGCCACAGGTATCCACAGAAATGGAGGGCTAAATTAAATCTAAGGTTCTCTTGGATGTGACGAAAGAAATCGATGGTGGTGTCGGTAAGGAGCTGGTTTGTTGTGGAGGCGAACATATTCCTGACCGCAGCGGCACTCATGGCTGTATTTGCCTGCCCTGCATCTGGTTGGCTATCGACAAGGAGTATAGTTTTGTCAGGATTGTTTTTCTGGAGATAATAGGCTGAAGCGACGCCCATGATTCCCGCACCAACGATGATGATATCAAACTTCTCAGTCAAATTACAAACACTCCTTGTAGGGTGTGATTTGGGTCAATTTGCGTTCTTCTTTCCTTTTGTTCTTTGTGGAAAGGAAAAAACGCGCCTAGATGAGAATATGAAGCATATCCGTTGTGGATATAAAAAAACAAAAGGGAGGACCGGACTCCGTTGAGTCCAGTCTCCTATCTTGAATGAATGGAAATGTTGTTTTCTTAGGTGTAGTCGCCTGTGATTCCAACTAGTAATCGGAGAGCTCCGAAGAAGATGAGGGCTAAAGATACGGCCATGGAGACTAGATCCAGACCCCATGTTGCTGGAAAAATGAAGGCTGGAATCCCAATTCCAATAGCAATGATTCCAAAGATGATGTAGAGTATCCGGATCCACTGTTTCATATCCTTGCCCATAGCCCCTTGTACGAGGAGGAATATTCCGATGACTAGAATGCCTCCTGAGAGAATGAAGACCATAAGGAGGGGGAAGAATGAAGGAGCGGCAATGAAGAGGGCACCGAAGATCACCATAAGTAGACCGATGAATATACTGATGATCTTAGCATTCATTTCGACGTCTTTAGCGATGAAGATTTTGACAATTTGCCAAAGTCCAAGGATTATCAGACCAATTCCAAGAATCATTCCGATCCCATAGACAACGATGATAGACGGGACAACGAACAAAAGTGCACCGAAGAGGATGGCTATAAGACCGAGGATAATATCGAGGATGCGTAACCATTGTGCTTGTTCAGCCATTTTTATCACGCGAAACAGGCTCACACATAAGTTCCTTAAATAGGTTCAGGTTTCACTTAGACAATAAAAAAAGAAGCGGAGAGTGGTTCCCAACTGAGAACCACTACTTCCATTTTGGACAAAAACACAAAAAATACTTCTCTAATAATAGGAGCCGCTGAGGCCATAGACCATCCGAACGAATCCGCTGATAAGCAGTGCAATGGCTAGGAGGAAGTAGAGTAAGCTGGCAGCAGCGTACCAGTTGAACAGGAAGAAGCCTCCAAGGATGATGAGGAAGAATCCGAGAATAATTGCTAACCAACGTTGCCAGCCTTTAGCTTCCTTCTCCATGAAACCGGCTAGAAGGATCAGCACACCGTAAATTAGAATTCCAACCGCAAAGAGGATTGCGATGAGGTCTTGTGTAAGCAGAGGAGAGGAAAAAGTTAACGCTCCAAAGATGATTAGGAGCAAGCCTCCGATGAGCAGTAGAACTTTGTAACCCATAGTCGCTTCTTTGTAGAGAAGAATTTTAATTAGTTGCCAGATACCCCAGATGATAATAATGATTCCAAGGATTTGCATGACCCAAATCCCAATGAGAACCGTTGGATCAATGAGGCCCCAGATAACCCAAATACCAAGGACCACCATGATGATTCCGATTATTACATCAAGGGCTCTTAACCACATGGGAACTTGCATTTCAGACATGATTACCACGTGATGACCATTTCGTTTTGAACTATCTTAAAAGTCTATACACTTTTTTTAAAAGACTCAGTTTTACAGCTGATTTGGGTATGCTAAATATATAGGGGTAAAGGATGCGATGATGACCAAAATTAATTGATCCCTTTGAGCTGATGGTCATGTTTTTTCTGCTGACACAGTTCGTTGCAGCGAATCCTCTACTGGGTACGTTCCTTATTCTCCTTCCAATAGTCGTCGCTTTTTACCTTCTGGTCTTTCGCCGATGGTCGGCGGACAAAGTAGGCGTGACAGCGTTTCTGTTAGGATTTACCATTGCGATTCTCTGTTTTGGCACCAATCCCATTTTAGCTGTTGCTGCAAGTATTGCCGGAATCATCGCCTCCTTTCCTATATCCCTGATGGTCATCACTTCCATCTTGATGATCACATATATGGTACAAACAGGTGCTTTAGCACGAATTACAGTCTTTTTCAAAACTCTCGGATCCGGAAAAAAAGCCATCCAGATTATGCTGATTAACGTTGGATTAGGGCTCTTCCTTGTAGGATTGGGTGCTACACCGGTCAGTATGCTTCCACCTGTGATGCTTGCTATGGGTTTTTCTCCGATGGCGGCCGTCATGCTGCCCTCAATTGGTTATGACCCCCTTACTACCTATGCTCTACTCGGTATCCCTGTGTTAGTCTTCTCTGATGTTGTAGGTAACGTTGACCCTACATTCTGGTCCTTTCGATACCCGGGTGTAGAACCACTCTTTATGTCAGGCCACATTTTCTCACTTTACATGCCCTTTGTTGCTACAGGAATCGCCTTGGCTATGTTATGGCTTGCTGGGGGTCGGAAATTACTGTTCAACAAGGAAGCACTGGGACTAGCTATCGTAACAGGTATGATTGCAGGAATCATCTGTTATTTCTGTAACCTCATCTGGATTGGTTTCACTACGCTAACTAATGTCTTTGCAGGACTCGCTGTAATCGCGGCTATGCTGGCTTATTCTAAGCTTCGCGGGTTACCATTAGTGGATAGAAGTGTCCTTACCGAAGAGGATCAACCGATCATCAAATCTATGGGACTCCTTCGCGCAATGGCCCCCTGGCTCATTCTCATATTCTTTTGCTTCCTCGTTAACCTTGTTCAACCAATCTATGACCTCTTTTTCAACATCCTCACCTTTCCAATCACAATTGGGATTATAACCATAAACACCCGCCTTCTGTGGAATGCCTATTTTTGGGTCCTCATTGCTACCCTGTTTGCCATTCTTTTTGATGGAGTGATTTCACGTTCTCAAAAACTGTTCTCTAAATTCCAAACAGATGTCAAACTATCCCTAAGCACTTGGACGCGTCGCACATGGCGGCCATTTATCTCAGCTGCAGTATTTTTCGCTTTAGCCTACATCTTAATCTATTCGGGGAGTGTCCTTGCCGCAGATGGGTCATGGTTGCGTGCATCAGATTATATTCCCCAGTGGAATATGATTTATGTCCTCTCCGTGGTAACTGCATCTACGTTCGGTCCACTTTACCCCTTGACTGCTGCATTTCTAGGGCTCCTGGGCGGGTTTGTAAGTGGGAGTGAAACCTCAACCATCGTCATGTTCCAACCCTACCATCAACAAACAGCCAGTGTAATCGGTGCCCAACCCCTTATCGTGGGTGCTAGCT
>JAEOUH010000042.1 GCA_016839365.1 Candidatus Hermodarchaeota archaeon | reverse complement strand
CAAAGCAGCCGTCTGTCTCCTTCTGTTTGGCGGAGTAAGCAAACTCCTCGCCGACGGCATGAAAATCCGCGGCGACTCCAACATCCTCCTCGTAGGGGATCCCGGAACCGCTAAATCCCAACTTTTAAAGTATGTGGCACAAATCGCTCCACGAGGACTTTACACTTCAGGAAAGGGCTCAACCGCTGCGGGCCTCACCGCCGCCGTGCTCCGGGATCCTGACACCGAGGGATTCGCCCTCGAAGCAGGCGCCCTTGTCCTGGCAGATCGAGGAACAGCGTGCATTGACGAGTTCGATAAGATGCGCCCCCAAGATCGAACCGCAATCCATGAAGCGATGGAACAACATAGTTATCATCCATCAACTGAGATTTTGCTAACTAATGGTAAGAGAGTTGAAATCGGGCAATTTGTTGATGAATTATTTAATCAACATTGTGCCAAAGTTGTCGCTGGGATTCACTGCGAGATACTTGATGGCCAAACACTGGGTTTTGAACTCTATAGCTTTGAAAACAATAAGGTTCAGAATGTGCCGGTTGATCGAATCAGTCGACATGTTGCACCCGGCTTTTTCTATCGAATTACCTACTCTAATGGTCGGTCAGTCATTGTTACACCTGAACATCCAATTTTCATTTTTGAAAACGGGAACACAACTACGAAACCAGTTTCTGAATTGCAAGTTGGAAGTTTTATTCCTGCTCCCAGAGTAATTCCGTGTGGTCATAATCCGGGAGCACTTTTGACTACCGTTATTCCCTTCCACCATAACGCAAAACCGATTGACCTTCCAGAACGATTTAACTCAGAACTTGCTCGTCTTCTCGGTTACTTTGTCACAGAGGGTTACAGTTATGATGGCACATCAGCTGAACTTGGGTTCAGTAACACCAACCCCGAAATTATTAAAGAAATAACTTGGCTGATGAAAACTAATTTCGATTTGGAAGGCATTAATTATATCAGTGAAAACCGAACTTTACGATTTGTTTCATCCAAGTTAAGAGACTTCTTCAAGACCAATTTCTCAGAATTATTGAATATAGCCAACCAAAAGCGAGTACCCCACCAGCTCTTTGTGTCTGGTGAAAAAGCGATAACACAATTTCTCCAGTCAGCCTTTCTAGGAGATGGTAGCGTTGAGTCTGAAGGCATATGCTATCGTACTTCATCACAAGGTCTTGCTTATGATTACCAAGATTTGCTGTTATGCCTTCAAATCCAAAGTCGGATTAACTTCGACTCTCACAATGATTCCTACAAAGTGTATATTCGTGGATCGAGTCTTCCTCTCTTCTTCGAAACCATAGTTGAATCATGGGATCCACGAAGAAAGAGAATCAAGAAAATAGTGGACCGTTCAAAGAAATCAAACTATAACCATGATGTGTTTCCACCCCATTATGGCATACAGATTAAGAAATTACTCCAGCGGATTGGAGTTCCTTACAAAGGGATATTTCATCGTGCAATCAAAGAAAATCATGGCATTACTCGAACACTTCTTATCAGACACTTAGATGAAATCAAATCAAGTCTTCAACAGGCTAAACAAAACGCCAATTCACTGGACAACTCAATCCGTGAAGCAAGAGGCATTCTCCGTTGGTCTCAAGAAAAAACAGCGAAGGAACTATCAACTGCTCGATCATTTATTGATTATATCGAGCGTGGAGGCTACTCACGAGAGTTACAAGTAGCAACACTGAATAAACTGAGGAATGAAATTAAATCAGAATTAGAGGATATTGAATTAAAAATAAACGAACTAGATTCACTCTTTTCTAGCGAGTTGAGGTATCTTAGAGTAAAGGAAATCGAACGGCTTGAGAACACAGGGAAATGGAGCTGTCCGTACGTATACGATTTAACTATCGAACCTAATCATCAATTCATCAGTCATGGGGTGCTCCTTCACAATACGGTTTCAATTGCAAAGGCGGGGATTGTTGCAACGCTGAATGCTCGGACGGCTATCTTGGCTGCGGCGAATCCGAACCTTGGGCGTTATGTTGCGGAGCGTTCGTTTGTGGAGAATGTGAAACTTCCTGTTACGTTGTTGTCGCGGTTTGATCTTATCTTTACTCTGACGGATGTGCCTGAAGTGGAACGTGATGAACGTACGGCGGAGCATATTATTTCTCTTCATCAGGACCGGGGGAAGACCAAAGATCCTCCGATTCATGCGGATTTGCTTCGGAAATACATCGCCTATGCCCGTCGGGGAGTCACACCTAGCCTTACTGATGAGGCGCTTAATGTTGTCAAGGATTTCTATCTGAGTATGCGGAAAAGTGGAGAACGGGAGAACGCCCCGGTACCAATCACGGCTCGACAACTCGAATCGCTTATTCGATTGACGGAGGCGCACGCAAAAATGGCCTTGCGGGAGAAGGTGCTGGCTGAGGATGCCCAGGCGGCTGTTCGGCTCGTCCAAGTGTCGTTGCAACAGGTCGGGTTTGATGCTGAAACTGGTCAATATGATATTGACAATATCATGATTGGACGTCCCAGATCGCAGCGAGAAAGACTCAGGGCAATACTGATTATGATACGGGACCTCGCGAAGGAATCTCCCTCTGGTGTACCAATTGAAAAGTTGATAGAACGTGCAAAGCTCTCGAACCTTTCAGAAACCTTTGTGCGCGAGGCCATTGAACAATTAGTCAAAGAAGGAGAAATCTATTCACCCAGACCTGGGATTCTCCTCTTTGCAGGAAGCTAATTGCCCCAGGTGGGAAACTGAGATAAAAAAGATAGCCCGGTTATCTCTTGAAAAATCGATTAAAGACTACTTCCAAGAGAAGGGTATCACAGACTTATATCCTCCTCAACAAGCCGCAATCAAAGCTGGCGTCTTAGATGGCAATAACATTGTATTAGCCATTCCCACAGCATCAGGAAAAACACTCATTGCTGAATTGTGCATGCTGAAGGCAATCGTCGAAGAGGGAGGCAAAGCATTATACTTGTGTCCTCTTCGTGCTTTAGCTTCTGAGAAGTATGACGAGTTTCGCCCCTATTCGAATCTCGGTGTGAATGTGGGAATCACTACCGGAGATTACGACACAACCGAAGAGAAATACGGAGCCTATGACCTTCTTATTTGTACAAACGAACGAGCAGATTCACTTCTCAGACATCGTGCGAAATGGATGTCTGATATCGCCATTGTGATCGCTGATGAAGTTCACCTCATTAATGATCCCGGTCGTGGTCCGACACTCGAAGTCGTACTCGCTAGATTACGACAAATTACTCCCAACGCCCAAATTCTCGCGTTGAGTGCCACCGTAGATAATGCCGACGAACTTGCAGAGTGGATAGATGGAACAGCTGTAGTGAGTGACTGGCGCCCAGTTACACTTCGTGAAGGCGTTTATCATGATGGTCGCGTCTACTTCGATGAAGGCGAAGAGGAAAAGTATGTCCCTGCCACCTCGTTTCCCATCGGCGACATCACTCGCCGTGTACTGAAGAAGAAAGGGCAACTCCTTGCCTTTCTCAACACACGCCGCTCAGCCGTTCGAACTGCCCAAAAACTGAGTTCCATAACTGCACCACGACTAAGCCAAAAGGAGCAATCTCAACTAGGCGAATTGGCTGAAAACCTGCTTCATCTAGGGGAAGTCACACAGGTTACAGAGAATTTATCTCGCCTCCTCCGAGCCGGCGTTGCCTTTCACCATGCAGGACTACGCTATTCGGAACGCAAACTAATCGAAGAAGCATTTCGAAACAATTTCATCAAGGCTGTTTGTGCCACTCCCACGTTAGCCGCTGGCATGAATCTTCCAGCGCGAGTCGTGGTCATTCAGGAATATCGTCGATTCGACAGAATCGAGGGTTACAAACCCATACCGGTGTTGGAATACAAACAAATGGCTGGTCGTGCAGGCAGACCAAAGTATGATACCACAGGAACAGCGATTCTCATCGCTCGGAATGAAGGAGAACGGGAGTTTCTGCTCGATTACTACACCCATGGAACGCCCGAAAGTATCATTTCAAAGCTTGCGAGCGAATCTGCTCTCCGAAGCCATGTACTTTCCACCATCGCTATGAATTACGCCTCAGACAAAGCCGGTATCATGGATTTTATCCAGCAAACCTTCTTCGGGCATCAGCGCGATCCTGATGAAGTCGAATACATGATTGATCTGATTGTCCAATTTCTCAAAGATGAAAAACTTCTCGAACAACAAAACAAACGTTTGTTTGCAACATCTTATGGCCGGCGCGTGTCTCAACTCTATGTTGACCCCAAATCTGCTGTGGTTCTCCGTGATGGGCTTGCAAAAGCTATGAAACAGCTTGAACATACTACTGATGTGTCCTATCTTCACTTAATATCTCATACACCGGATATGCCCAACCTCTATCTTCGAAGAGGCGAAGATGAACGTTTTCATGATTACGTCATCGAGCACATCGATGAATTTCTAACACCAATTCCTGATCCACGTATTCACCGAGAGCGGTACGAGTTCTTCTTGGCAGAAGTGAAAACTGCACTTCTAGCCAAAGCCTGGATTGAAGAGCTCCCCGAAGACCAACTCATCAATCAATTCAAAATTGGATCAGGCGACCTTCTCCGATTAGTGGATACTCAAAAATGGCTAATTTATGCCTGCCATGAACTCGCCCCGATTTTTGGGTATCGAACAGTGGTCCCCGAACTCGAAGAACTGGAACTCAGAATCAGATACGGTGTAAGACGGGAGCTCACAGATCTAGTTGAGCTCCAAGGCATTGGTCGAGTTCGTGCCCGGTTCCTCTTCCGAGCCGGATTTATTTCCAAGAACCGCATCCGGGATGCACCACTAGCACAACTCGCGGCAGTTCCCACAATCGGTCCCCAAATCGCTCACTCTATTAAGCAACAATGCGGTGGAATCATCAAACCAGAAGAAGAACAAGCGTTAAAGGACACCCGCCGGCAAACTACAAGACAAACCCAACTATTCCTTGATTAGCACGTCACATTGAGGTTACAATTTTGCCCACCGGTCTATTCTATCATCCTGTCTTCCTACAACATGAAATGGGCTTCAGCCACCCCGAACGACCTGAACGATTGACCGCAGTAATGAAATTTCTGGAAGAAAAGCAGATTATCGACACTGGACATGTGGTCTTACACACACCCTCAGAGGTCAAATTGGTAGATTTGGAACGTGTTCACCCAAAGGATTACATCGACCTAATCAGTAGTGCATCTGCGCGGGAAGCACGCATAGACGCTGACACTCGAACATCGAAAGGCTCCTACAGAGCTGCAATATTTGCTGCTGGGGCAGGAATCCAAGCCTGGAACGAAATCCGAGCAGGGACCCTCGATAACGCATTCGCCCTAGTTCGCCCGCCAGGCCATCATGCAAACTCCCAAACAGCTCGCGGGTTCTGTCTATTTAACAACATCTCAATACTTGCACGTTATATCACGTCAACAGTTCCGGACAGCCGCGTGTTAATTCTTGACATTGATGCCCACCATGGTAATGGAACCCAAGAGATTCATTATTCAGAATCTGATATCCTATATCTTGGTCTTCATCAAGATGGACGAACGTTATATCCAGGTTATTCAGGTTATATTGATGAACTCGGCGAAGGCAATGGAAAGGGCTACAATATCAATCTCCCATTACCCCCTGGTACTTCAGACAACTCCTTTTTGCAGGGGCTCTCGAACCTGTTTCCCCCAATAGTTGACCAATTTCAACCGACTGCCATTCTTGTCTCCGCCGGATATGATGCACACTTCCGTGATTACCTCACCAACCTCCAATTCAGCGCCACTGCATATCTCAAAGCCACTCAACTAATCATGGAGACGGCGGAAAAATACTGCAACGGTCGTGTGATCATGTTCTTGGAAGGGGGCTATGATTTGCAAGCCCTATCTGAATCAATTTACAACACATTAGTCACTATGAGTTGTCAGGGGGTTCCAATACCTGAAGAAGCCCCAGCAGAAGATCCACGAATATCCCCCTATCTTCAAAAGCTTCTAAGTGAATTGAAGACCCTCCTTAAACCATGGTGGAACATCTCCAAATGAACTACAGCGTAAAATCAGTGGTGGGCCGGCCGCGATTTGAACGCGGGATCACCTGAAAGGGGACTACTACACCGAATAGTAGTCACGCCCCAGGCAGGCATCATACCAATCTAGCCAAAGGCAGCTGCCAGTCGGGATCTAGACCACCGGCCCATGAGCTTGACCCATAAACAAACTTGTCCTTATAACTCCTTTTCCTCAGCCGCCCCTTTTTTATGAACATATCCTTCTGCCACAAACCAATCAATGGCACGCGTGAATGTCTCTGCCATGGTCATTGTCGGCTTCCAACCCAGGAGTCGCTTTGCCTTCTCATTTGAATACCATCGCTCGGAATTCATTGCATCCACGGATTTCGTATGCCACAGATAAGTCCGTTTTCCTCGATATTTGAAAAAACCTATCAGCCCAACTCCAAGCTTAGCGAAGAATACAGGAACCTTTCTTTTAGGCGGTTCTACTCCCAGGTGATTAGCTACGAACTGAAAGACCTCCTCATAGGTAAAAACATCATCCGTGCAAAGAAAGTAGGTTTCATTGACACCATCCTTAGTTCGAATTGCAGAAAGAAATCCTTGCACCAAATCATCAACATGCATAAACATGATGCGTTTTTTTCCATCACCGGGAATCATCGAAATTTCTCTATTTGCAATCGCCTTTATGGTTTCATATCCGACATAGAATTCTCCAGGACCGGTAACCCCCACAGGGCGAAGAACGATGTATTCGAAT
>JAEOUH010000006.1 GCA_016839365.1 Candidatus Hermodarchaeota archaeon | reverse complement strand
CTAGTCGATTGTCATGGCCTTTTACGACCCACATGGGCCATAACAGCTTGGTGATGAATTCATAGCAGCCCTCTTTAAGGGGTTTATAACCTGGATCAGTTCGGCGGATATCATCAAGGAGGAGGTGCACAGCTGCCAACTCTATCCGGGAATCGAGGATGCATTCACCATCGATATCTGCCTCCCCCAAGCGTTTTCCTTTGAGTTTCATTCCATCAAGTGCAAAGGGGAGTGTGAAGAGCGTGTCTTCCCCATCGCCATTCCGCTTTGCGGAGACGATGTGCTCGATCTCGGTGGTGAATTTTTGGAAGGGTGCAGGGTTGCCATCATAGTCGCTGAGTCGGTCACCGTATTTGTCAGCGAACTGGCGTTTCACTTCCGTCAGGATGATTTGTGCGTCTTTAGCGTTGTGAGATTTATCGGTGGCTAGGGCAAATAGCATGTCGTCACTGTGCTCATAATAAAAACTAACATCCCCCATTCGGATGGTTTCAATCCCTCCATGTCCAAGTTCCTCGGCAAAGGCACTGAGGGCGCTGTAGAATCCACTGAAAATGGCTTCATCTACACCACGTTTACTGAAGGCCTTGTGTACGAGAACCTCACCTGTTCTTCGCAGAACGTAAACATCACGAATCATTGATGTGACCCTGTTTTGTGTGCTGAAGCTTATTAAGATTGACGGATGGTAAAAAGACTTATACAATCTATTTTAGCCCCAAGTTAAGGGATGAAACGCTAAAAAGCGAAAACAGGGCAGGGTATATGAACAGGGATGCCACCTGAACAGCAATTGCCATGGGAACCGCTACAAAAATTCTGGAACTGGTTAAGGCATCCAGATTGGCTCTTCTGGGCTGTTTTTATTCCCATCGTTGTCCTTAAACTTGGGATTTTCCACTTCGCTGCCTCTCAATATCTCATCTATGGTCACCATCCGTATTTCAACATGGACTTTGAGGTTGTTGAGGCATATTCTGATTTTACCTACTATTACATGAACTTCGTGCGAGCTTTCGTCCAGGGGAACCTCCCCTACACAGAGACCCTCTATACCATCGAAGGGGTTCAGGTCTACATCTATCCTCCTTTGTTTGTGTACATTCTTAGCGCCTTCTACTTCCTTCCAACCGAAGTACTATTCCCCGACATTCAGCTCACTGCGGTTCTACTTGCCCGAAACCTTGATTTTCTCCGTGTGGGATTCGCTTTTATTGTCTTCGATCTAGCAGCCTGTATCGTAATCTATGCAACTGCAAAACGCCTAACCGAGAATCGGATTATACCCCTGATAGCGCTGCTCGTTTTTGCGCTTAATCCAGTTTCCCTTTGGTGGGGTAACTATCTGTGGTTGAGCACACCAATTCATACTTTCTTTCTTGTGCTAGGTTTCTACTTAATGATTCGAGGAAATCTACGGTGGGCACTTGTAATAGTAACTGTAGCCACCATGGTCAAACAGACAGCGGGCTTACTGATCCCTGTGATTTGGTTTCTAGAATATCGACAAGGGCTACGGCAGCTGCTTATAGCCATTGGAATTACAGCCACTGTGGGGATCGTGCTCTCCATGCCATATCTTGTGCTTTATCCCATAACATACATTGAAGCACTCACAGCCGGAATAGGGTCGTACCGGTTCTATGATGAGTTACCTGCTATGACGCATCCAATTCCCGTTTCGACGTTGGCATTCTTCTGGCCAGAACCTTTCAAGGCCATTGTCTTTAACTTGGTTTACCTTGCGATTCCCTGGATTATTGCATTGATGTCCCTCTGGATCATTTCATACATGATTTCAGAACAATCCCTTTCGGCCTATCGTGAGCAACTTCTCCTCATTGCTCTCCTCCTCTCATTGAGCGCACATATTTTCTTATCCCGTGGAATCTTCAAATTTTATCTCATTGCCTTGCTTCCTTTTCTTATCCTCTTTGGGGCTATTCTCAAGGGTCCACTAATCCCTGTGCAGGGGCTAAGTTGTCCAGTGCAATCCCGAGGCGCGAAATATATGGCATCTCTCCCCTCTTGGTTGCTGAATATCTTTGATCGATTCCAGATTCTGAACTTGGGTATTTTCAATAATATCACTACATGGTGGTTCATTCTGGTTGGACTGGCAAGTATTAGCATTTTTGCCATTCACCGATACCTCACTCATGCCATTCTGTTGGTCCTGTTTCTACTCGTCCTGATCTATGGTGTTTACCAATATGGATGGAAGTGGCAGAAACAAAGAAACCGTAGGATGCAAAATAAAGAGCCTAAGATTAAGGCTGGTTAAGCTACTCGTCATTGTGGGGTAGGTGGGCTCCACATCGAGGACAATAGGTTTCGAAGGGTTCTAGTAGTTGTTTACCACATTGCGGACAATATCGGGGGACTTGTTGTACTGGATGCATTGTTGGAGGTGACTCTGCATCTTGGTCTTGCAGTCCCCAACAGAAGAGAGGGGGGAGAAAGAGGAAAATGAGTAATGGAAATCCTGGAATGATGAAGAAGAGAAGAATCATGAATGCTGTCATTACAATGCTGATGAGGCTAACTAATACAAGTCGGTTCAGCTTCATTAGCCCTCTCCCTCCTGTTATAATTCTTCAGGCAAGTTTTCGGCCTGCTCAGAGATGCGATTGATGATGTAATGGGATTTGCGAATAGCGACGCTTGCGCCAAAATCTGCGTAATGGATTTCTTCCCGGGTGAGGGGGGTTTTCCGTGGGCTTTTCATTTTGTCTCTAAAATCTTCGAGGTAGTGAAGGGTTTCACGAATTGCGCTGAGGGCTTCAGTTGACGCACCGATGACAAGTTGTGCTAGTTGTTTTGCTGGTGGTATTCCATGGACTGTTGAAAGCTGGTTTCGAACTTCCACGAAATAAGCCTTGACTTCGGTAAGGACGACCCGGAGCTGTTCTGCTGCATCTAAAACAGCTATCAATTCATCTCGGGCTCGAATCTTCTCGATGTTTGCCACTTCCACTTCGAATTGGTTTAAGACGATTTCGAGGCGGCTCTGCAAATTCAAGGCTTGGTCATGGCTCATACTAGACACTACTCATTACATGGACTTAATCTTCTCTATATCGACCAGATTTTGCTCTTGAAGGATGGTAATGAACCGGTCAAGTGTGTCAATATCGGCAACTTCACCGAATTCCGTTTCAAGGGCGGTCAATATTTCATAGAGGGTTCGGTGTCCATCCATGAAGTTTGTGAGTTCCAACATCACTTCGACAAAAAAGGGTTGATCTTTCTGTTGTTGCCGAAGCCAGAGTGTATCCTTTGTCGAAGTATGTCGCAAGAGTTCTGAGAAATAGAGGGGTCCTTGAAACTTTCGACGGGGCACTATAGTCTTGGCCTCTCTTTCCTTCTTCCGAAGCACCAATCGCTTAAGGGGTGTATATCCAATGGAACGGGAGAGCAGGTCTTCAACCTGTCGTAATTTACGTACCTCTTCTTGGCGTTCTTGCATTAAATCTTCCAACATCAAATCAATGAAGCTGTGTAATTCAGAATCATGCGGGCTAAGGACTTTGACACTTTGCAAGGCGACACTTTCTCTTCTCGTAATTTGCCGAATACTTTCCATTGCTTTCCGCAGAATACGTGCGAGCAAGGCGCCGCGTTCGGTTTCTGCGATTGCATCGATTGCCTCATGCACATATCGTTGCGTGGTCTGCGTGATTCGTGTGTGGGCATTAGCATGGATCTGTGTTGCCAAGAACATAGCGTCATCTGATTCGGCATAGGCTTGAGTCAGAACGGTCATAATTACTGCATAACCGACCCGTTGCAACTGAGTCGTGTCAATCTTATCCAATGTATCCAGGTTACTGTGATAGAAGACATCGGGCCAATGGTTTAGCATGGGGCATGGAACGCTGAAAGTTGGATCAACAAGAATGAAGTGGTCGCTGCGCCAGTCAAATTTTTTGATTTCATAGTGGAAGGGCTGGTTTTGCCCGTCTGGAGCTATCAGTCTCGGTTCTTTTGCTGCGGCTGATAGGTGATATTCGAGGAGATCATTTACAAAACTTGGAAGGGAATCAGGTGTTTGGTGTAAATTCAAAGAGCCGCCAACAAGAGAGGGGTTGGCACCCACCATGTCGCAGTTAATAGCACTTACAGTCCGTGGACCAAATTCTGGGTGTGCATTCAAGTAAGCGACAGTTCCATAAAATTCAGGTACCCACATGAATCGAATGGTGCGGAGTGGTGCAGGGAGTTTTCCTTTCTTGATGAGAGTGCTGATTACACGGGCGAGTTCTATGAGGAGAGCACTGCCACTGGCATTATCATTTGCTCCTGGTCGAGGATGACATAGGTGAGCAATGAGGGCGATTTCTTCTCGGAGGAATTCTGTCCCTTCGATGACGGCTGTGAGAACACGTTGTTCACCCTCGAAGAGTTCAGCATCTACTTTGGCGTGAACGAGTACTTCAGGTTCTGTTTGAATTAATCGGCGAAGTCTGGATCCCGTTTGCCCTGAGACAGAGAAGGCAAATCCGATCTTGTTTTTTTCTGCGGCATTGGGCCATATCCCTTGATACTTGATAAGGTTCGGTTGCTTGGTCCGGATTTCTAAGGGAGGAAAATGGATTGCCCCCAGTGCTCCTCGTTTGATTACAGCTTCTTGGTGAACTTGTTGCGCTTTGCCCGATGTTAGAACGATTTTGCCTTTGACATCAACGCGTCGATAGTGTTGCTCTTCAGTGCCATCTTCAAGGTAGATGAGAGGGGCAACGATGTCGACTGGCTGACTGTGGGCAATAACACTGACTGGGGTTTCAGAAAAACGAGCGAGGAGTTCTTGTTTTGGGCTCACCAGATGCAGTTCGCCATCGGCAACACGCCATGCCAGGGGTGCGACGAATTGCCAGGTTTTGGTTTTTCCATCAGCGGGGTATACTTCAACATCACTGCGGATTCCAGGGAATTGATCAATGACGCTCTTCACATAGTAGATAGCATCATGAAAACCAGGTGAGGCTTGGATACGATGAAATCGGATAATCTCTGAGACATAATCCTTGGTGATGATTCCAGAGAGCTCTTCAAGAATAGCGTCTCGAAATTTGGTGTGAAACACTGTTTAGGGTCCTCCCATGGACGGTCTGCTATCTAACAATACAAAAACCTAGCCTTTTAGCGATTTAACCCCGTATTCATTCAAAACAGGAAGCAATTGAAGCCAACAAGTAAATTAACAACCTAAATTATCCGCAAATGTGATTTTAGCAAGTTTTGAAGGGACACCATCTTTAAAAGTTATTGAGGTAATGATGAGGGTTAGAAGGTGAGGGTACTGTCCGCCCACCTACAAGTATACGATGTCGTTGAAACCGGGGAACTCATGGAGCTATCTGTTCCCGGTAAGCTTCAATCAGAATTAAACGCTGACCGAGTATTAATCATAGTTGATAACGACGACCGCAAAATCTGGCTCTGGAAAGGCGCTGAAGCTGGAGTTCGCAAGAAATTCATTGCAGCCCGGCAAGGGCAAGCAGTTCGCAGCCAACGGGGATTAGTATATAAAGTCTTATCAGTCGATGGTGGCGAAGAACCAGATGCTTTTCTCTCCCTTCTGGGTGTCAAATCGAAGACTGCTGCACCTAAAAAAGAAGTTGAAGTCAAGGTTGATTTTCCCGATAAAACGATTGAAATTCAACCTGATGAGCCTCCACCCAAACCGGTTGCTGCCACGCCGAAGCCTCAACCAGTGGAACCTACGCCCTCAAAAGCTCCAGAACTTAAACCTGCACCTGTGGCATCAACTCAATTAGGCACCGAATATAATGGCGCAGAGCAACAGTGGCCAGAACGTACGATTATTACAAGCAGGTTTCATGTTCCTGCACAAGATGATATTGTG
Organism: Candidatus Hermodarchaeota archaeon; assembly: GCA_016839365.1. GTDB lineage: Archaea > Asgardarchaeota > Hermodarchaeia > Hermodarchaeales > Hermodarchaeaceae > Hermodarchaeum. Next base: position 5,804 of record JAEOUH010000006.1, on the reverse strand, counting down.
GGACGTGTCGCAAATACTTCACCTCCCTCAGGGTATAGTCGAGAATTGGTAATCATTGGGCAAGAGGTATTCACTAGTGTTGATCGTACAGTCACATTCCTAGGAAAGACCGAGACAACTTCCCAACTTGAAAGAACCCGCACCCTTCCTGATGGCCCTTTCTTTGGAGGCAACTATACACCCCGCATTTTGGTTGAAGATGGTCGAGTGCTCGCCACAGAGTTCCTTAAGAAATGCGAAGAAGACTCCCATGGTCTGCGAGATTCCATCGCGGACGCTGATGTCAGCGAACTTATTGACATTTTCCGAATCACCACCGAGACCGCTGAAGTTACTCCTGAAAAGAAGAAATCAAAAGTCAAGGGTAAGGCAAAGAAATAGCCAAACTCGAAAGCATATTTTTTGAGTGTCTTTTTCTTTGGGACTCAACATCACAAGCATTCTTCCTAGGCTAGTGCAAAATAAAATAAGGGTGCATTCATTAGCTCTCATCAACATTACATCTAGGTGAGGATGACAATGACTCAGAAATGCAGCCGTTGTGGAGCAACCCTCAAACAATCTGCCAAATTCTGCACTATCTGTGGCACCCCCACAAAGGGTGGTAGAGCCGCACCCGCTCAGGTACCCACACCTCAGGTGAAAACAGACCTACTGAAGTGTAGCAACTGTGGAACGCCACTTAAGGAAGGTATAAAGTTTTGTACCAAATGTGGCAATCGAATCGAGCCGACGCCTGCCACTGTAACTTCGGCTCCAGCATCGAATGTCTGTCCTCATTGTGGGTTTAGTAAGAATCCCACATCTTCAAATTATTGTATTAATTGTGGGCAAGCCCTATCCGCTTCAGCTCTGGAAACTCCGGAAGTTGAAACTCAGAAACCAGTTTCAGGCAAAGTGCCTTCTGCTGCTACCTGTCCTTCATGCGGACGAGATTCAAAACCTGGTTCCAAGTTTTGCGTCTATTGTGGTAGCGAAATCCCTGGAACAGCAAAGACTCCAGAAAACGCAGCGGAAGAAGTACCCTATTCTGCCACTGCGAAGGTTTCAATCGCTGAACCAATCACGGTTCCCACCAAGGTGCTGGCAAGCCTGATGGCTCGAGGCCGTCAGCTAAAGTTGGAAGAAGAATATGCCAACAATGGCTCGATATCCGATAAACTCCTTGAGGAATTAAGTCAGGCTGCTGCTGATAGCGATTTTGAATTGGAAGAACTCATCGACAGCTATATCAATGAACGTGGTGAGTTAGAAAGATTGGAAGCCCTTCACGAAAAGGGTGAAGTTAGCGAACGAGTTTATGACCGTTTGACCAAAGAATATGAGGAAAAACTTGATCGCATGGATGATCAAATCAAAAAGGGTGCCATCCAACTCCAAGGCTATCAGGCTCAGATCCAATTTGATCATGCTGAAGTGAAAGAAGAACTCGAAACCATAAACGCCCGACTTCTCATTGGAGACGAAGACACTGAGGTTAGTGAGAAACAGAAGGCTACCCTTACTTAAAAAGCAGATCGACTCCAATATGCTCTTCTTGCCTGCGAGCATATTCTGAAAAAAGAGTCAGTAATGCGGAATGGCCCAATTACACGTTTCGAAGTCAAAGAAACTACTGTTGCCGACTCCAAACTTTCGCCTTCTACAGATGATGAAGTTATCGAGACAACGGAGACAACTAAAGAGTCAGAATCTAGGACTGAGACAGAAAAATCCCGTCAACCGGAGGCTGAAGCTGGAAAAATATGTGCCAATTGTGGACGCGTAACAGCCTCAGATGCACGATTTTGTGTGCACTGCGGTGGTCCCCTCTAATCCCGGTTTATTCCAACGAAATATTCAGGGCATCCAATTCCTCAAAGAAGGCATCAGTCATTTTTGCCCTATACTCGAATCCACCAAGTCCAGATGCGAGCATAAGGGGGCGCACATCTTTGAGCAGTTCTTCCCGAGAACGGAGTTGGACATCTGAAATTTCTTTCAAATCCTTTGCACCGAGTTCCCCTCCTACAACGTGGGCTAAGAATACATAGGAGACCCAGGGCACCGCGGGGTGGTTTCCGCTCTTTAGCAGCACATGAGCTTCCAAAACAAACCGATCAATTTTGATATCAAATCCGGTTTCCTCACTAGCTTCCCGTTGGGCTGCAGCAATCAGGCTTTCTGACGGTTGTGCCCCACCAGAAGGAGCTCGGACTATTCCAGTTTTAGCATAAGCGTGTTTTTCGATTACTACGAACTTGCCCTGATACTGAATGAAGATAGTGACATCGTGTCGTCGTCCTTGTTTCTGTGATTGTTGAACCAGCGTAAATTCATTAGGTAGCATCTCAACCTCAAAATTAACTAGTCGGGGTGTGCCATATTGGGCTCGCAATGTCGCCAATTCATCAGTGTAGTCCTCATGAGCCACTGGAATTAACCTCATAGGGCACAGAGAAGGTTAGCCCTAAAAAACTGATGGAAAAGCTATCATTCTTATTCTAGGTTAGTTCAGAAATAATAGTGGGGAAGGACGGGCCTGGCAACCCGTCCTTTCGACCTCACGCCGTTTGTTCGGTCGATTCCCCGGAGGCTTTGGGCTCTTCCTCTGGCTTGGATCTTAGCTGCACTTCCACGATTCCATTACGGAATTGGAGCGAGATAAGCTGAACAGAAATCGGGAGTTCTAATTCCCGGAACAAATCCCCCCGAGCCCACAACTGTAGGTGTTGCCCTTTTACGTCTACTCGAACATCATGGACACTCGTGGCAGGGGTATCGAATATGATGGTATACCCGTCTTCAGTATCAAGAATATCGATGGGATAGTCATCTGGCTTGAGTTCAACCTGCGCTTGTGGAATTGGAAAGGGGCGCTCTGGAGTTAGAGGATCTGGAATTGGTGAGGGACGTCGTTCTTGAGGTTGTGGAGGAAATTGAAAGGGAAGACCTTGTGTGCGTAGCTGTTCTTCGAATTCTTTCTGTCCCTCGGGAGGAAGATTGCTCCATTCTTGTGTGTGCATCTTCCCGTCAGGTCCCATGTAAGTGGTTCGCCCATAGACAAAGGGTCCAAATCGTGTGGTTCGAACTCCCTCATGGTCTTCGACCTGTGGGGAGGGTGAATTCTCGAATTGGTGCAGGTCGTTGAAGATACGGCGGAAGGCCTGCATTTGGCGTTTGAAGAATTCATTGAAATCATCATTACCATCAAAAAAACTCATGTCAGTAAACCTCCTTGTAATTACTCACACTTATTTACTCACACTATGTGACTAATAAGTTGTGAGTAATACTTCTTTTTAAACCTTTCCACATGACCACAAGACTAAATACTCTCAATCTGTCACTAACACCTGGTGACTAACCCTCACGGACGCGATACCTATGCCTCAACCAAATCCCCACGATGAATCGATCCACTTATTTTGGCTCCTCGGCAATCCCACCCGGTTCGAAATTCTTCGACGCATCTCCCAAGAACCAATGTTTCTGGGTCAACTCAGCCGAGAACTCGCCGCCCACCAGCAGGCCATTCTACGCCACCTACAAGAACTCATTGAACGGGGGTTCCTCGAAACCTATGAGGATGAAAGTATTCGTGGACCTCCGCGTAAATATTATCGATTGGCAAAGACGGTTCGAGTGTCGGTACAAATCACGCCACAAGGAATTCGCGTCGTTCGTGTGGTTCCAAGTATGCGTCAGCCACGTACCATTGAGGGTATCATTCAACGCAGTTATCCGGAAATCCACCAGCTTCTGGTGAGAGCTCAACGACTTAACGGGGTTCCCAATGCTTTGGATCGAAAACGTGCTGCAATTGACTTGATTCAGGAACTTGAAGAAAAAGCGAAGGAATCGCAAGAGGTTAGCAAGTTTTTAGATGCTGCGATATCCTCACTTCAGAAGGAATATTTGTAGTACCCTGTGCTGACTTATTTCGCTATTCCAAGAAGTGGGAATACTAAATCCTGAACCCGTGATACACTCTCGTTGACAATTCTGCTCACACGATCGTGATCTAGCTGCGATAGGGTGGGAACCTTTTCATCATGCAAGAATCTGGGGGCTTCCAATCCGGTTATCTTTGTGAACAGATCTCGCCACTCTTTGGGGAGGTCATTGTCCACGTTAACTCCTGCTAGTTGAGCGAGAATAATGGTCCAACACCGCGGAACTGAGAAAAACGAATATCCACCTCCCCCAACCGCAACCAACCGTCCTCCGGCATGTTTGTGTGCCAGCTCATGGACTCGCTGGCTAATTCGGGCAAAGGCTTGAGTCGTTAGGATTAGGCTTCCTAATTGATCTTGGAAATGAGTGTCAACCCCATTTTGCATCACAATGACCTGCGGTTTAAAGGATTCTATGATTGGAGGTACAATGGCTTCGAAGGCATCAAGATATTGACTGTCATCTGTATATGGTGGTAAGGGAAGATTCACAGTATAGCCTTGTCCCTCGCCATCACCGAAATCATGGGGGTAGCCAGTTCCGGGGAACAAAGTGCGACCTGTTTGGTGGATAGAAAGAGTCAGAACCTCTGGATCGCGGTAAAATTGTTCCTCAACCCCATCGCCGTGGTGGACATCAATATCCAAGTACAGAATTCGCTTCTGCTTATACTTCTGTTTCAAATAATGACAAGCGATAGCCACATCATTGAAAATACAAAATCCAGCCGCCCGGTCTGCATGGGCATGATGAAGCCCCCCTGCTGAATTCCATGAATGCTGCGTTTTTCCTGTCATCACAGCATCCACACCAGCTAGCGTTGCCCCCACCATTAAGCTAGCGATGTCATAGGCTCCAGGGAATGCCATAGTATCATCCATATCTAACGATGAAAATCCTTTGTGTTGGCTTAACTCCCGGACTTGGTCGATATAGGCTTGGGTATGGACAAGGCGCAACTGTTCATCAGTGGCTGCTGAGAACTCTGGAATGCTTACACCCTTACTCGACAACACACCGAGTGCTCGGCTCAGCTCATGGTGTAACAAGATTCGGTTCTGGTGAAGTGGGTGATGGGGTCCAAGATCATATTTCATGAACCGTTCATCATAGAAAACAGCGACTGAATCAGTCATCGTGAGTAACTTTCCAGAAAAGATACTTTACACTTACTCTGTGTTTTGTGCCTAAAGTAGTTGCGAAAAATCCAAAGAACTGTGGTGACAGGTCGAAGAATCCCGATACTATAAAAATCCAGTATTCTGTAATTGACTTGAAAGGTGTGGCAACTGCTCGTAGAGCGGTCAAGCCGCAATTGACCCCCGAAGTGGTGTAAACGCTGGCTACTAATCAGCAAACCAATGGTAGATCTGAGTCCGTGGTCCAACCGACTATAATTAAATCTCGGACTCCTATTTTCAAAGTCATTGTTGCTGGCGAAGGAGGAGTGGGGAAGACCAGCATCATCAGGCGCTACCTTTTCGAAGATAGCTCAACTCCTGTGATGACAGTGGGATCGGAGTTTGCTTATCAGGATATTGAAATTAATAGCCAAAGGGTAGGACTATCAATTTGGGATTTTGGTGGAGAAGAACGCTTCCGCGAATTGATGCCAATATTCTGTTTGGGTGCTCATGGAGCTATCGTTGTCTTCGACCTGACACGGTTTTCCACCTTTCTTCAACTTGAGTTTTGGATGGATGTCATCCATAACAGTACCAATGGGATTCCCATCATCCTGGTTGGCGCTAAGGCAGATCTGGAAGGTGGCCCCTCTGAAGACGAAATAAGGACCTTCTGCCAAACGAACGGCATCCGTGCCTATATGCCGGTTAGTGCCCGGAGTGGAACAAACATCACCCAACTCT
>JAEOUH010000041.1 GCA_016839365.1 Candidatus Hermodarchaeota archaeon | reverse complement strand
AGATTCATCGGGGGAAGCTCCTTCCAATGTCGCCTTATTCAGACAAGGAGTCATACCTTCGCCACAAGTATACACCAGATGGTATTTCCCCACGCCTTATACCAGGAACGCCTGGGGCTCTAACGCACAGCGATTCAGCTGTCCACAAGGAAAGCGGGTTTCAAGGCGACGAATGCTCCATTGCAACAAAAATGGCAGATAAACGCTATCTGAAAGAACCCGAGTTGATCAAACGAATCGGAAAAGAAAACCCCATTAAGATTCATGGGCCTAAGAAAGCGGATGTCACTCTTATTGGATGGGGATCTACTAAAGGAGTTGCGCTAGAAGCCCTACGCCTCCTTGAACAGGATAACATCAAAGCCAATTTCATACAAGTCGTTTATCTGACACCATTTCCCGTTCAGCAGGTCAGATCAGCCCTTACTGGGCAGAATCCGATTCTTATCGAAGGGAATCAAACTGCTCAACTCGGAACACTCATTAAAGAACACACTGGCCTCGAAATCACCAAGAAAATTCTTCGATATGATGGCCGGGCATTCAACCCCCTTCAACTCACCCGGCGAATCAAGGAGCTCATTTAATGCTGTAGAGTAAATCGATGGAGAGAAGAATGATGGAGAAACCAACCCGAGAATCAATCAAAACCCAAGAAACCAATACCTGGTGCCCTGGATGTGGTAATTTCGGCGTTCTCCGCGCCTTACAAAGCGCGATCGTCGATTTAGAGCTACCCCGTGAACAGGTCATACTCGTCACCGGGATTGGCTGCCATGGGAAAATCTTCAATTACGTAAACGTCAATGGCTTCCATGGTATTCATGGCCGTGTTCTCCCAGTCATGACGGGGATAAAGTTGGCAAACCATGACCTCACCGTTATTGGTCATGCAGGTGACGGTGACCAATTCGATGAAGGCCTTGGACATTTCCCCCATGCAGCCCGTCGCAACATCGATGTCAAATTATTCACACATGACAACAAGGTCTATGGTCTTACCACAGGACAAACTTCTCCGACAAGCATTCAAGGATACGTAAGTAAAACCACGCCAAAAGGGGCTTTTCCACCACGCATAGAACCACTGCAACTTGCACTAGCCAGTAAAGCTAGCTTTGTAGCGCGAGGTTCAGTGACTGATGTAAATCACTTGAAAGAACTCATGAAAGCTGCAATCCAACACAAAGGCTTCGCTTTTATTGATATACTTCAGGTCTGCTTCACTTTCAACCGCGTCCAAAACTATCAGTTCTACCGCGACCGGGTCTACAAACTCGAAGAACGCCAGCATGACGCCACAGACTATTATGCTGCACTCCATCGCGCAGAGGAATGGGGTGACAGAATCCCAATAGGCATCTTTTACCAAGAAGACCGCCCAGTTTATCGAAGCTCGATGTCACAACTCGAGAAGACACCGCTTGTCAAGCAGTCCTTTAGGACTGAAGACCTAACTGAATTGTTCAAAGAATTCGCCTAGCAATGCAAAATTCAAGAAGCCCTTCGGACTAATTAGATCACACTTCGTCCTGTGTAGCTTGGGGCGTTGATGAGAGTAGATGCCTAGCATTGGAGATCCAGCCTACGATTTCAATGGACTTCTTACTCATTATGGCGAAGCCTTTATCCAACGCATAATGGATCATAATCAAGGCCATATTGATAATACAACCATAAATCGAATCCGCTTCTATTCAGAAACTAGCTGGAGCTATTGTGTTCTCCACGCACTCAAAGTGAAAGATCATCAACTGCTACAAGAATCAATGCAAGGTTTAGAGAAGATGCTATTGCATTTGCAGAAATAAAAAAGGAAGAAGCCCACCCAACACACTTAGGCAGGCTTAATGAAGTAGGCCATATTACCATTATCGAGTTCTTGGGGAACTACTTTGACTTTCATGCCTACCTTGGGCTTGGTCGTCAACCCCTTCAAATGGGCCGCAAGTTTCAGTCCATCTTCCAACTCGATGACCCCGAGAGGATAGGGGACATTCACCTGTTTCGCAATGCCATCTGGTGCAAAGTGCACAATCGACCAGGTATACAAGGTGCCCTCCGGATTCACCTCAAACCACTCCAAATCCTTCCCACCACATGGGCATGTAAACCGGGGTGGCATGAACTTTTTCCCACACGACGCACACTTGGTCGCCAAGAATTTACCTTCCTCAAGGCCAGCGATGAATTTCTTAAATTCCGCCGTCATCCGCTGCTTATTCTTCACATCGGAGGACAGCTCAACGACAAAACCCATTTCACGTTCACTCATCACAGATCACCTTACTTCTCCAAAATGAACACGTTCACGAACTGACCATGTTGACCCACATTATGGGTCAAGGCGATTTCGGCATTAGGAACTTGGCGTGGTTTTTCGACTGTGCCAAATAATTGCTTATAGGCGTCAACGACCTGACCGATGCCCGTGGCACCGAGAGGGTGACCCTTAGATTTGAGGCCACCGTCCACGTTGGTGGGGATACCGGGTCCATCGATATAAGCTCCGCGTTCAGCAGACCATTCGCCACCTTTACCACGTTCGCAGAAGCCAAGGTCTTCATAAGCCATGATCTCAGCGATGCTGAAACAGTCATGGACATATGCGACATCGATATCCTTCGCGGTTCGGCCGCTCTGTTTATAGGCCATATCACCAGCACGTTTGTTGCCTTCGATATTGGTCAGGTTGGGTCGGTCAGTGACACGGAAGGTATCTGAGGAGGTGCCGATACCGGTGATCCAGAGGGGTTCACTGGACATTTCCTTGGCTTTCTCTTCGTTGGCCATAATGACGGTCGCGGCGCCATCGCTAATGAGACAGCAGTCGTACAACCGCAGGGGCATGGCGATCGGGATGGACTCACTCGCGTCGTCAATCGTAATTTGACGACGCAGTTGTGCATTCTTGTTATAATAGCCATAATGATGGCTTTTCACGGGGACCGATGACAGCTGCTCACGGGTAAGACCATCCACAGCCATCTTCCGGGCTGCATAGAGTGAGTAAAATGTCGGAAAGCTAATTCCGTAGATGTACTCCCAGCGATGGTCACCAGCCACTGACATCAATTCAGTAGCATAAGCACTGGATAGCCAAGTCATCGTTTCAACGCCGATGGCTGCGACGACATCGAATTGCCCAGAGGCGATTTGAGCCCAGGCGGTTCGGATGGCGGTGGAGCCAGTGGCGCAGGCGGTTTCTACGCGCATGGTGGGTTTGCCGATGATGCCGACTTCGTCGGCAACGAGGGCGGCGCCAGCGCCTTGGCCAGCAAAAGCTTCCGCGGCGATACCGATGACGCTGGATTCGATTTCTTTGTTAGTGATGCCAGCGTGTTCGAGGGCGGGGAAGTAGGATTCGTGGGCGAGTTCCCGGAGTGTGACTGCGGGGTAGGTGTCTTTCTCGCCTTCAATGTCCTCTTCTATGACTTTGCCGCGTTTACCGTATTTGCTATGGCCGATACCCACAATTGCGACTTTTGGTATTGCCAATTGCATTTCACCTATTTGGGGGGCTAGACTTAGTGTGTCTATAACAGGGTATCGCTAATAGAATCTTTTGCATTATTGAAGATTACTGGTGTTCGAAGACTGTCTTGGGATGATTGCCCGGGTGGCTAATGAAACATAGCAAATAATGCCAGGCTGATTGAGACGAGTCCGAAAAGGATCTGTAGGGGAATAAAAGGGTCAACAGGATGACTATCCCATAAGAGGATTTGTGCGGTTAATACATGGAAATTTACCTATTTTGTGCTCTTAATTATACAGTTCTATAGCGAGGAATGCAAATAGAACCTCTTTGTCCAAGTAGTTGGACTCAAATGAAGGGTTTCGAGGGCTATTTCCCTTTGAATTTTGGTTTGCTTTTCTGGAAGATAGCAGTTACGCCGATGCCAAAGTCTTCGCTTGCTGTGGTTTCGAGAAGAGCCTCCAGTTCTTCTTTGTTTCCCTCCTGGAGGGTCACATCATAGGACATGTTGATGGTTTTCTTTGCAAGACGTACGGCAATAGGAGCTGCATCCGCGGTTTGTTGCGCCATGAACAATGCTTCTGAGTGGAGTTCATCAGAGGGGGCGGTCTTGTTTACGAGACCGATTTCTAAGGCTTCATCAGCGGGGATTTGGCGACCGGTGAGAATGATTTCCTTTGCGCGGCCTATGCCCACAAGTCGAGGCAAGCGTTGTGTTCCACCCCATCCGGGAATTAGGCCAACGTTAACTACTTCGGTGACCCATAATTTAGCATCCTTTGCCGCAACGCGAAGATCACAGGCCATGGCCATTTCGAGGCCACCACCGATGACAAGGGCGTTGAGTTCAGCGATGACGGGTTTGGGGAAGTTTTCGATACGACGGAAGAGGGCTTGACCGTCTTCTAAGAATTTTCGTCCAGCTTTGGGATCGGACGCTAGGGATGCGGCGGCTTTTAGGTCAGCTCCTGAGGAGAAGACCTTTTCAGAAGCGGATCGGATGATAACCGCTCGGACTTTGTCGTCTTTTTCGATTTTGTCGAGGAGTTCTGCAAATTCTTCGACCATTTTGGGGTTGATGCCGTTGAGAGCATCGGGTCGATTGAGGGTGATGACGCCGATGTTTTCTTCATCAGCGAGGAAATGCCCTTCGATTTCGTACTTGAGAGTTTCCATGTCGTGTTTCTCCATGTTCAAGGATTTCTATTCGGTGTATTCGAAGAACCCTTTACCAGATTTCATTCCGAGTTCGCCTTTTTCCACCTTTTCCAACAACAACTTTGGAGTTTGATAGCAATCACCGAGTCCTTGGTGCAAGGTGTTAGCAGTGGCAGCAGCAATGTCTAATCCAACAAAATCGGCCAGTGTTAGTGGTCCGACGGGATGATTCGCGCCTAAAGTCATGGCGGTATCAATGTCGCGTCCAGTGGCTAATCCTTCTTCAAGGATTTTGATGGCTTCACCCATTAAGGCGCCTAGAATCCGGTTGACAATGAAGCCTGGTGAATCTTTCACTTTCACCGGGGTTTTATCAAGTCGTTTAGCAAATTCAATCGCTTTTTCGATCGTGTCCTCAGACGATTTTTCACCTAATACAATCTCGACTAGCTTCATAGTGTAGACGGGATTGAAAAAGTGGGTGCCAATGACTTTCTTTGGTCGTTTAGTGGCTGTTGCAATTTCGGTTACGCTGAGTGAGGATGTGTTGGTAGCGAGAATGGCGTCAGGTTTAGTGTATTCGTCGAGTTTTGCGAAGAGTTCTTTTTTAACTTCCATGTTTTCGAAAATGGCCTCTACGACCATGTCGGCGTCTTTGACGGCTTCCTTAAGGTCGAGGTGGGGTTTGATGCCTTCGATGATGGCTTTGGCTTCTTTGAGGTCCAATTTTTTGCGTTCGACGCCGGTTTTGACCATTTCTTTGATTTTGCTGATGCCTTTGTCGATGAATTCTTGTTTGATGTCGTTGAGTGTGACTTCTAAGCCGAATCGGGCAGCTTGATAGGCAATCCCCGTGCCCATCGCACCGGCACCGATGACGGCGATACGGTTAATTTCCAATTAATTTCACCTTATCAGAATTAGATATAACGAATGGACAATAAACTAGGTAAGCGGAACTTGAAGGTCCTATTAAAATTCAACTATGAGTCAAAAATTGTGAAGCCTAGAGAGTTGCTTGGGTTCGAACTTGGCGGAGCTGGAGTTTGAGTCGAACGAATTTCCGGTCGTATTCGGCTTCGCTGATAATGCCAGCGCTGAGTGCAGAGTCAAGTTTCTTGAGTTCTTCGATGAGGTGGGCTTCGTCGCTGCTGAGAACCCGTTCAAGTGATTTAGTCGGTGCGGGTGGTGGCTGGGAAGCCTCGATTGCCTTTGGTGTTGGCGATGTGAAAACACGGGATTCTACTGGTTCTTCCTGGTTGAAGGTGATTGCGGGTTCAAGAGGAGGAGGTACTTTTCTAACCTCTTTTACTTTTTTGGGTTTGAAGGATTCACTTCTTTCTGTCGGAAGCCCTACGAGTAGGAATTCCAATTCTGGTAAAAGCGCAGGATTCAGCACATATTTCTTAAGAATTAATATGCCAGCGTCCTCGGGCTCAGTGATTGTATGGCAAGCATGACAAACGAAAATCATTTGGGGGTTCTTGAACGATGAGTTACATTGAGGACATTGATAACCCCGGAAAAAACGGAACTCATGCTCGTCCACACCACGAATTCCACACCGATTACAATAGGTGTCCTGATCTTCTGTGAGCTTGACACTGATAGTCCCACAACTTAGATGCTCGAAGAGTTCGACCGGTTGTGCGGACGTTTGACAACTGGGACACAAAATATGGGGATGAAGATGAAGGGAGTTACATTTAGGACAAGCAAGGGAACTGTCAGTGGGTTCAGCGAGGAGGATTCCAAAGTCAGCAAGGCGATTAAGTAATTGCATAGCCTCTTCATCGACGAGCCCCGTAATAGACGACGCAAGGGGATAGGAATAGCCGATTTTAGTTGTAGCTAATTCAGGGATAAGCTCTACTTCATGCCGTGACAGTAAGGCTTGGATAAGTGTTTGGGCTACGGGTTCACGCAGAATTACCAGTTCGGATAAGTCGGATGGGGCCTTACGGGTGGCAAAATTGTCCAGTTCTGAAGTGATAACGCCCAAGAGCTTTCGTTTGAATTCAATGGTTACCGCCTTGAAACCGTCGGGTTCCCGATGGTGTCTGGCTAGAATGGGATCGACTTTCTTTTCGATATTGTCGAAGAATTGATCGTATCGGGCTTCAGGGTCTCGGGCTCCGATAGCGATGACTTTAAGGAGGATGCGACCACGCCGAATGAGGAGTTTGAAGTTGCCCATGGCAATGGTGTTCAATTTGCCTCCGGAGGTTTCCGCTGCGAAGTCATGACTTGCAGCAATGAATCCGGAGAAGAGATCGGGATTGAAGGAGAATCCCGGAACGGTGATGTGAGAAAGGAGCAGTCCACTGTTTGCATCGATGAGCCAAACACCGTAGAGTACCATTTAGGCTCACACCTCGTTAGTGAAAGTCACCCTGTGTATCAGAGTATCTTTCAATTCCCGCAGATATCCAAAGCCTGTATGAAGCCGCATTCTATACAAGCTTTAGCAAACCAGCCTGTGTCGAACATGACATTTAATACTGTTCCCTTTAGGGATTTAAGGGCAAAAAAATAGAGTTTCACGTAATCCGCTAGATTTGACACTGACGGCAAAAATTCGCTACGCGTACACCAGATTTCACTGATGAGATGGTTGTTCCGCAGGTCGGACAGGATTCGCCTCCCTTTCCATGGACTTGTAAGAAGTCCCGGACTTCAAATTGGAGTGTATCCCCAACACGAGCCGTAATCGTTGTGATGGCATGGT
>JAEOUH010000040.1 GCA_016839365.1 Candidatus Hermodarchaeota archaeon | reverse complement strand
GATCCTTCTCCGAGGTCTGAATATCTGTGTCAATCAAAATCCTGCATACCTCAGATTCTCATTTGGATGTTCCTGCGGTCAAATTCCAGGCCAGACGCTACGAACGCAAGAAGGACTTTCTCAATGCTTTCGATGCCGTCATGGCATATGCGCTAGAAAAGAAACCAGACCTCTTGATCCATTCCGGAGACCTATTTGATGGGCTAAATCCCCGTAACCCGGTCCGCGCCCATGTCATGCAAACCTTCCGAAAACTCTATGACAATCAGATTCCAATCTACATCATCAGCGGAAATCACGATGTGCCACGGGCTCGACGACATGGCGTGGCTCCATTGCTTGAATATGCCCGTGCAGGATTCGTCAACTTCTTCCCCAAATGGAACACCATCCAAACCAATACTATCACAATAAATGGGCTAGATATAGAAATATCGGGCCTCTCATTCAATCCCTCTCTCCTTCCCACCGAGGATCCCCTTCATCACTTATCCATTCCTGGGAAAGGTGATGTGAATATCCTCTTAGCACACTACAACGTGGAAGGGTTGCGCGGAAGCTTCCCCCACGAACCCGACATTCTGCTTAAATCGATTCCTAAAAACCTCACCTATTTGGCTGCGGGTCACAACCACCAATTCCAGAAACAGCAGGTTGGGTCTACTACTGTCTGTACTCCGGGGAGCACTGAGCACGTTTCCTTCGCCGAGGAAACGCACAAGAAAGGCTTTGTTTGGTTAGAAGTGGACTCTGATGGGGTTCAACAAATTAAACAAATCCCCATTGATACCCGTCCAATGAAAACCATCGATATCACAATCCCGAAGGATGCAAATATCAACGAACTACTCACCAAAGAAATCACTCGCCTCCGTAATCCCCAACTCATTCTCCGTTTCCGGCTCAAAGGGGTCATGACCATCAAATCCGCTGAAAAATACCGTCGTGCAGAGGTCGTTCGCCATGGCTTCGCAAAATGCTTTTCAACTGAAATTATCGACGAACTCGACTACATCAGCCCAGATCCTGATTACCTTGTCCCTGAAACTGACCTGAAACCACCCAATACACAATATCGCGAATACGTCCTCGGACGAATCAAACAGGAAACAGATCCTGAGAAAAAGAAACTCTTACAAAACGCCCTTGAACGAGGTCTTGCGCTTCTTGAAGAGGCAGGAGGGTGGTAAAAGTGGTTGTCCTTCGACAGCTAATTGCAACGGATTTCAAGCATTTAGATGTTGATATCATCTTCCCCCAAGGGATTCTAGCAATCAGCGGACCCAACGAATCCGGAAAATCAAGCATCTTTGAAGCCATTCTTTTCGCCCTCTTTGGGCGCACGCATAAAGCGCCCATGGGCCAAAAGGACCGGCTCATTAATTATGATGCTGAAAAGGCCTTTGTTCAACTAGTCTTCGAAATGGAGGGCACAAATTACCGAATCACGCGACAAATTCACAGCGGAACACGCCCCTCGCAAGCCCAGTTACACAAAATCGACTCCTCAGGTCAAGCCTCCAAACTTGCCACCGGAGTCACGAACGTTGACAAAGAAGTTAACACCCTCCTCAACGGAATTTCGCTTGCCGACTTGTTAGCAAGCAACATCGTCCTTCAAAAAGACCTAGACCGCTTGGCACAAATGCCAAAGATGGAACGCCGTCACGTCATCAATGCCATGATGGGCCGGGAGTGCTTCTCCCGGGCAGATGACAAACTCGCCTTGGAACTCCGGCCACTACGAAAAACACTCGAACCAGAACAAAAGAACCTTGAACAGCTACGACATCGTAAAGAGGACTTTGAAAAGCACACCGAAGAGTACAAAACCAAACAGCAAGCACTAACCGAACTCGAACAACAACTAAAACTGATCAGCCAGACTCTGGCACAAACTGAGAAAAACTATACCGCAGTTAAAGCTTACAAAGACGTACACGACAAGCAAGACGAGTTACAACGGGAAATCACCCATCGAAAGCAGACTGAGACACGATTAACCAAACAACTTGCTAGCGCATCAAAACTTCAATCCCAGCAAAAACGGCTTAAAAAACAACAGCAGCAACTTGATTATTTAGAAGAAGACACGGCAAAATTCCAACAAATCGAAGTGACTTCTGATCAACTTGGAACCAAAATTGATGAACGGCAAATGGTGACCGAACTTATCAGTCGGTTAGAAGGGCAAATCGATGGATTCGAACCTATGGAGCAAGTGCTCGTCGAATACGAGCAGGTGAAAGTGCAGCGCCAAAAGGTCGAAGCCAGTCAACGACGAATTTTCTCTCCCCTGCTTTACGTTCCGTCCATTGGGCTGTTAGCCGCTGGCGCTGGATCTATCTTATTCAATCCCCTTGTCGGAGCAATCCTCATCGTAGTTGCTCTACCTTTTCTGGGCTATCTGGCTTGGACATATCTCTCTTACAGTAGAACGGCTCCAGATTTGAACCAACTCCGGTTACGCGAAGAGTCGCTCAGCGAACAAGTTTCAAAGTATCGGCTCATGGAAGACTACCAAGTGCAACTTCAAGATCACCTTCAACGAAGAGAAAAACTATCCAAAGAAATCGACGCTATCGCTAAGAAAGTGTATGCCCAGTTAACGCAATTTTCTCCTTCGGTCCTCGAAGGCATTGAAGTGCCCGAAGAATCTGATTCGGGTGCTTTGCAGCAGACGATCCGAAAGGTCGAACAGAAGTTATTGGAACGTAAAGCAGGAGCAAATTCGATATCCGAACAGCTGACTTCGATTGAGGATCAGCTGAAGGGGATGACTGAAGCGGAAGAAGATTTGAAGCAGACCAAAGTTGAAATCGTTGCCTTCACTGACGAGTTATCCTCACTGAGTTTTCCCACATTACCTGAAGACCTGGGTGATTACTCAGAAAGGCTCTATGAGGAACTGGATCTCCAAGTCAGAGAAATACGCGAAGAGAAAGTACGACTACAAACTGAACGAAAAACAACTCTGGAACGCATCGATGAGCTGAATTCACACATCCAAGAGAACGAAGGTGTCGTTGACGAGTATGTTCAAAAAGAACATGAAGTTGCCCAACTCGAAGAAGATATCAAAACCGGTGAGTTCATCATCGAATTCATCCGTGAAGTCGCAGAGCGAGGCCGTGAACAAGTCCGACCACGCGTTGTAAACGTGATGGAAAGGCTACTGGCGACGATTACCGATGGGAAATATCGGTTTCCGAAATTAAGTGAGGACTACAGCCTCAAAGTATATTCCTCTGAAGCTGGAGAATATGTGGGGGCCAACCTTTACAGTGGCGGCACGGAGGACCAATTCCTCTTGGCATTACGCCTAGGTTTTGCCATTGCCCTTCTTCCACAGGGGCGGGGAACCGCCCCTCAATTCTTGCTCCTTGATGAACCCTTTGGAGGCTCTGACATTCAACGGCGGGACAACATCATTCGCCTCTTACAAGATGAACTCTCACGAACCTTCCAACAAATCATCGTAGTCAGTCATCAAACAGCCGTGCTCTCGGCATCCGAACATCAATACCGTATGACAAATGGACGGATTATCCGTTCTGAATAGGATTGTTAATCACCTTCGAATTCTATATTCGTTAAAATATGCTCTTCTCTAGTAAGAGAATCCGGAAACTGAGACCCAAAAGTAGATAATAATCTGTTCCTATGCTATTCACGGGTGCTGACACCGGAGATTCGAGTTATGACATCTGCAGAACAAATCACCACGCGGTGGAAGAAAGCATTTCCATTAGCCGGATTTAAACCGGCCTTGCGTAAACCCACCGATGAGGAACATCGACTTGCCCAGCAATTTTGCCCCACTTTATATGCAGACCCTGCGCTCATCAAAGAAGAGCAGACAGACCTTGCAAAGAATCTCGAATTAATTGAACCTGAAGGACGGCTCGCGGCCCTAAAGAAACGGTTTCGTGGTGATGAGTTTGCCGGCGTTGTCGATTCACTTTTTCTCTTTTGTCTTGGTGAATTTCCCAAGAATCTAACAGGTGCAAAACTCGCTGTGTTAGGTGTCGCCCTTCCTGACAGCGACCTTCCCTGGGACAAAGAGATGCATGGGGTTCTTGATAAGATTCGAGACAGACTTCGATCCGACTATTCCAGTCAATTCCACAACTACGTTCACAGCTTGTTCGCGAGTATCTTTCCGTCAGAAAAAACACCCACCTGTGTGATGAAGTACCGTGTAAGCCGCGATCCGGCTGACAAGGACGTGTTTTGCATCCAATATTTCGCCTACTGGCCTGTCCAGCTGTTCCCACGGCATTGGTACGACTACGAACCGGTGTATGTCATTGTTAGAAAAGAGGGGAAGACCTTCGTACCCCTCCTTGTTTCTTTCAACGCTGATTATGGGGCTCGAGTACTTCTAAGAGGTAAGCGTCCTGGCCATATTATTCGGACCTTTATCAACTGGGATAGTAAAGATTTACAGATTTCTCCGGATGAGTTCAATCCCATGGCTGACTATATGACGAAAGCCTTTGGTGGCAGTTATTATTACCAAGGGGTGCCACGTGACCGTCGTGTAAGCCATGTTGATAATCTTCAAGGTTCTGAGAGTCTCTTTGCTTTGCATGTTCCCAGAAAATGGCATTCATATGATCTCACCACGCCTGAAGTCCGGCGGGATAATCAGGCTCTGCCCTGTCAGTTACACCCGTTGAAAACTCAGGACTTACTCCATATTGAATGGAATGTGTTGAACCCGTTTCAGGCTCCTTTTCTCTATCCGAATGTTGGAAAGAAAAACGCTTTAATGCATTTTCCCCTTGATGCTGCGACGCTTTGGCAGAGTGAGACATATCGTCGTTGGAGTGACTATGCGCTAGTTGAGTTCCATATCAAGCATGGACGCCCCTCACAAACGGTGTCCAACATGTATGCCTATCAGGTCGGGCTCTTCATTGATTTATTTGCAGAAATCTCAGGTGAAAGCATGGGACTGAGCATGTGGCCACTGATTGAAGCGCGCGAACGTGAGATTGAAGAAACCCTCTCCTTCCTTCAACGCATGCGCAAGCCCAAATAGCACGAACCTCTAGCGGCCCTGCCCAGGAATTAATGAACCACCACGCTTAAAACCGAATCCAGAGAAACAACTCGGAAGAAATGAAGATGATTGAAATCCATGCGGCAGGCGAACCCACCCCCGAACTAGCGGCTGGCGGTTCAAGCCAGCGTTTTTGGTGGGCACTCCTAATAACGCTCATTTTCGTGTTCTTGGTGTGGGGATTTTTAGTTGGTTCTCCATTCAATCTCCTTTTTTGGGGCATTGGGCTCTCTTTTCTTATCATTTTCGTTGTCCTTGTCTACCGTGGAACCCGGTCACCAGCAAAACTTGAATTCGCTGAAGTTCGACGACTCATCGCTTGTGACCAATGCAGAGTAGAAACTGAAGGACCACTTGAGTCCGGGGATCATATCTTTCGAGAAATCGGTCCCTGCCCACGTTGTGAAGGAACACTGTATATCAAAGCGATTTACAGTATTGACAAAAAGGAACCACTGAAACGCCAACAACCAAAAGAGAAAACTGAGAAATCCAAAACTCAACTCGAGGTTTAATCCTATTTCTCACCCATGATGCAGAGAATGTTTTCTGAGAAGATTTTCTGCAAATCATCATCCGATACGTTCAGGTCTTTGAAGATCCGAAGCTGATTTTCCAGAATATCATATCGAAATCCTCGAGGAAACATTGAGCTATCTGTTCCGAAGAGGATGCGTTCGGGTCCTCCGGCTTCCAGGGTTTTTTGTATGACACCTTTCAGGGTTGAAGGATAGGGGATATATCGGACCCAAACATTTGAACCCGAGGTGTCAACGTAGATGTTGTCTTGCTGATAGAAGAGTAATAGAGCCTCGCGAAACATGCCGGCTCCAAGGTGGGCAATCCCAAACTTGACATTGGGAAAATCACGAGCTGCTGGCTGTAAATCCAAGGGATTCCCGTATCGTAGGTTTACCCCTGCACCAATCGAGATGCCAAAATGGTGAAGCACAGGTACCCTAAGTTCATCGGCAACCTGGTAGATTTTGTACGCTTCCTCATTATAGGTGTGGAAATTGTTGAGAACGGGGTACAGTTTGTATCCATGGAAGCCCAGTTCACGAATCACGTACCGTGCTTGGTCTTCAGCGTCAGGTAATAATGGGTTGATATTTGCATAGCCATAGAATCTGTTGGGAAATCGTTTGAGAGCATCCGCGAATTCCTGCCATGTTTCGGGTCCTACCATCATACCTATGCGAGAAATACCATATCGATCCAGTTCCTTGACCCACCGTTGGGCAAAATCTTCATCTGGATTTGGAACGTCAACTTTTGTCATATCAGTTCGAGTGCGAATACGACGTTGAAGGGCCGTCGAGCTTACCTGCCATGATTGAAATGTTGCATAGGAGAGATAATGGGAATGGCTATCTATGACCTTCAAGTTCAGCTGTTCATGTAGCTTCTGTGTTTCTTTTGACACCGAATAACCTCCGATATGCGTCGTTTCTATACGTCTTTAAGAATATGATGCAGTTTCGTATCTGCTCTCTAATCCTAGATTATTCGAGGAATGTCCAGATTTTGAACACAGGTTTAAAAGGACGAGATAACCACGAATCAATAATAGCCTAGGATTACTGGGGCAATAGAATGTCAACTTCATATGGCGACAAGGTTACCACCAAATCTCGAGAACAACCTGTGTCGATTGAATCGCATCAACTTACTTTAGAAGGGGTTCTAATCCTAACGGAAAAAGTAAACCAACCCGGATTGGTCCTCTGTCATCCTCATCCGCTTTTTGGCGGCTCTATGGATGACTCTCGCCTTATCGCCATTCAACAAGCTGCTGTTGCCAAAGGCTTCAATACTCTTCGATTCAATTATCGTGGAGTCGGGAAAAGTCAGGGGCAATTTGGGCAAGGAATCGGTGAGATTCAAGACACAATCGCCGCTGTCAAGTTTCTTCGAAACCATCCCCATACAGATAGTACACGGATTAGCCTTCTGGGTTATAGCTTTGGAGGAAGTATGAGCCTTGCCGCAGCGATGGATGTTACACCCGCAGCACTAGTAACAATTAGTGCCCCACTTCGCCTCCCTGATCTGGAGCCAGGATTGGTAAAAGACGCCATTCGCTATGTCCCATGTCCCACCTATGTGGTGCATGGACAAGACGATGACTCTGTCAACCTGGTTGAAGCTGAAACAATCTATGCCCTATTACAGGTGGAAGAGAAGTACCTTCGTGTCATCAAAGGAGCAAATCATTTCTGGACACGTCGTCTTAACCATATCATTCCCATGATCTTGGCATTTCTCAGCGATAAATTAAACTTCAAATAATCGCGAATTTACCACGTTATAATTTTGGTTCATTGAGAAATTTCGTTGACAATAACCCTTAAGTGCGGGCTTGTGGTGCTTACTTCGCGAGGTTGCTGAGATGGTGAAAGTATATGGAAAATCTGCTACAGAGGCCTTACGCTTACTCCGCAAGGGAGACATTACTATCGATTTAGTTGGTATTGGGAATATGGGTCTTCCAGTAGCCGTAGCCTTTGCCAAGGAAGGCGCGAAAGTAGTCGGCGTACGAACTGACCAAGAGATTGTGGAACAAATAAACAGAGGAGAATCACCCCTTATCGGAGAACCTAAAATCCCCGAACTCCTCAAGGAAATGGTTACTGCTGGCCGGTTTCGGGCTACTATTGATGGTCCGGCTGCCGCAAAAGAATCAGATGTGATCATCCTTCTTGTACCACTTCTTGTCTCTGAAACAGGTGAAGAGGATTATTCGATTATTAAAAACGCAGCTGGCGAAGCTGGAAAAGGCTTGGAAAAAGGCGACCTCG
>JAEOUH010000005.1 GCA_016839365.1 Candidatus Hermodarchaeota archaeon | reverse complement strand
AGAGTTCGTCGTAAGCAGATAATCTCCATTACTACATTGGGTTATTGTGGTATGGCCCTCAAGTTGTTCATAATATTGGCTCCATACCACATCTCCTTGGCTATTTGTGCGATACAGAGTCCCTCCTATCGTGAAAGTAAATCCCCCATTAATGTCACCAATAACATTTCCATGACTTGACTGGAAATAAGTATCATTGTATTCTTTGTCCCAGAGGGTATTGCCATTGGCATCAATACGAGTAATGACTGTCCATGTGTGCATTCCATAATGAATTCCCCCGTAAGCGAAACCTCCATCACTGCATTCTATGAAGTCACCATATAATCCAGCT
Source organism: Candidatus Hermodarchaeota archaeon (assembly GCA_016839365.1). Lineage (GTDB taxonomy): Archaea > Asgardarchaeota > Hermodarchaeia > Hermodarchaeales > Hermodarchaeaceae > Hermodarchaeum. Next base: position 5,427 of record JAEOUH010000005.1, on the reverse strand, counting down.
CCTTCGACAGGAAGGACTCGTTCTTGTGTGCCTCCTTGATTGATAATTCGAATTGAAGTTTCATAGTTCCTATTTTCGGCTGAGAAGTTCTCACAAAAGATGGCAAATCCTCCCCCCTTCCTTTCTATCATGGAAATTACGGCACCTTGACTTACTCTACCAAGAGTCTTATGCCAGACAATTCTGCCACTTTCATCTATATGCGTTAGCAATAACCTTGCAAAACCAGAACTACCTGGGGGAATAAAATCCTCAATATGTAAACTTGCAATTAAATAGCCCCCCGTTGAAACTTTTACTAGGGAACGAGGCCTATCATTCCAAGGACCACCGAATGTGAAATTCCATAGGAGATGGCAATTCTCATCCATTTTTAAAATGAAAACATCTTGTTGATCAAAATCATCCAAAATGAATGGCGGCACTACAACTATTGAGTTTTGCATCATTAAGCCTATTAGAGACGTTGATGTCAAAATTGCCATCAAACCCACAGCCATGATGATATTCCTAGGTCTCAGAGTCCGCTTGGATTTTTCCTTTGAATCTGGAGGAAGAGGGCATATGCTTGAATGGGGTTCTTTGTCTACTCCCATTTGAGTCGCCTTCTAATTATGTCAACCAGATAATCACCGAGTTCTGTTGGAGGCTTGTCATTTGGAAGAGGAATCTCCCACTCCTCTGCCAATGTTTGAAGAGTGTTTAGACATTGGTCCTTCATTTCACATATGCCACAATCACCTCTGTGTTCATACCATGTTTGAAGACCGATTTTAGGAGAATAGAAAATGTAGGTTACTGCATTGTACGCATGGCAAAACCCTTTAGCAATACCATATTTGAAACTTAGATGTTCTATCTTTACTCGATTGACTGATGCTGCATGCTGAAGAAGCTCCTTGATGCGAATCTCAGCTCTCTTCTGGGACATGGTGACAAAAGGTCTTGATACTTCCAGATCCCTAGCAATCTCAGAGGGTCTCTCCTTTTGACGTCGTCTAAGCCAAATAAAGCCTTGTTGTTTTGTGGGATAGCGAAAGGAACTGAATATTATTTTAGCCTCCTTAGTTAACGCGAACACTCTAATAGAATTAACCTAATTATGTTAACTATTTGTAATAAATCATTCGGTGTCAAGAAAGAAACACAAAACCCCTTTTGTAGGCAGAGAAGAACATGAATTCGGCATATTGTATCCCGAAGTATGTCCTTCGGAAATGAACCCATTAGACCTCAGCATGTTTTAACATCGGTGATATTAACACCGCATTTAATCACTGTATTGCACCAGAATAAGATGCTAAGCTGGTAAACACCTTCAAGCGCCTCACTTCTTTCTTAAGTCTTTGATTTGGATGAGTTCCGAAGATAACGAATCCCTTCAACGAGAAGAACCCCTGATGCGATAAGAAACACAACCATGGCCGAATAGCCGGCAATGAGAAAAATCACCATTGTGAAGCCATTATAGATACCGAAGAAGATGTTTGTAGCGTGAAGGCGAAAATAATCACTATTTTCACCACCGCTGTGATCCTCATACCACCATGATGTGACTAGCCCGCAATCTACAATATACCGCCCCACGAACTGATTGTCATCAGGTAAAAGCGACCTGGCAATCATTACCACCTGGTATGACGTGCCCTCGTCGGCTTCATCAACGCCATCAAACGCGATCCATGTGATTGTAGCAGTCTGATTGGTAAACAGATATGTGATTGAGCTGCCAAGAGTCACACTATTCGCTATCCAAAAATTTGTCGACTGAAAAATCGGAACGGTAAAATACGTCGCATCGACACTCCAGCCCGAATCCTCCCAGGTACTCACTCTGATTGTAGTCCAGAATGGCGACCCTTCAACAACTTCCATTCGCAGAGACCCAACCGGTAACTCCCACGGCTCAACATGCTCTCGTGCATAAATCGCGAACGCACCAGGACGCCAAAGCCAACTCAGTCGGCGCGACACTGGTTGACTATAATTTGCAACCACAAAGGCAAACATCGACAACGCTACAATTGCAATAACCGCAACCGTCATCACCTGTTGTCGAGACTTCACTTCGTTCCCTCCACAGGTTACCGACCCACTTACAACATATTAATTTTACTCTACTTACGATAATTACAGTTAAAATTCACAGAGGCAACTCGCTAAAGCTGGATAATTTGGGTTGTTTCACAGGGATGAGTCAAGATTGCGATACGTATCGCCATGTGGACATTTACGGTGTGGACAGCGCAGGAGAGGAGGAATTGATTCTTTCAGGTTTGGTGCGGCTTCCAGGGGACTCCATATTTTCCATCAAATGCGATTTCCTCTAAGGGTTTTCGTGGTCGAGCTGAAGGGTTTTCATCAGGAACCCCGAGGGCCACGAATACTATTATGTCCGCGTTCTCGGGGATTTTGAGCTTCGTTTTGACTTGTTGGATAAAGTCAGGGGAGCGCGATTCGTAGGCTGCAATCCAACATGTCCCATAACCGAGGGCGGTGGCCGCAAGGACTAGATGATCGGCTGCAATCATAGGGTCCTGTAAATGCCAGCGAGCTAAGTTTCCAGGACAGCAGCTGCTTTGTTTAACTCCTAATACCACGATGATAGCTTTCGCGTTTGCAATAAATCGCTGTTGTTGGGGCTGACCTAATAGCGCTATTGTTTGAGGATCTTTTACGACGATGAAGCGCCATGATTGACTGTTATTTGTGGAGGGAGCGAGCTGGGCGGCTTGAAGGATTTTTTGTAAATCAGAATCAGGAATATCGTTAGATTTGTACCGTCGAATGCTCCGACGATTTTTTAGTACTTCAAAGAAATCGTTGACGGTTTCAGGAAGTACTGAGGAGGTAGATGCGGTTAGGTTTGAGTGATCAGTTTCTGCTTTTGTCATGTTTATCACTTTTTTCGGTATGTGTTAAGGATGTGCTCTTCTACCTGCGACTTAGTAGAACGGATTTAGCGAATTCTTTTCCAGTACCTGTTATTCGAGCAGTGGGACAACAAAGTTTGATCCATTTCTTATCGTTTGTCAATTTTATTCACCTCATATTTATTGGGTGTCCGATACAAGATATTGGACGCCCGATATTTAAATGTATCGGGCACCCTATATTTTCCAAACCCCCACTAGCCACCGAACATCGAGAAATCAAAAAAGCCCCGAGCTACCGCAGTTATTAGGGAGGCTGTGCGGTTTCAATGATTTCGTGGAAAACTTTGTAGAAATAGCGTGTGGCCACCTCGAGCCCAACTCGCCCCTCCTTAGTAAGGGTATAAACCACTTGGCGACCCTTCTTTTCTCCACTTATCAAATTCTTTTGGGTGAGCTCTTTGAGTGCTGGATAAATCGTTCCAGGTGAAGGCGCAGTCCCTCGTCGGAGCCCGATTTGTTCCGCCAGCTCTTGACCATTCATGGGTTTTTTGCTAAGCTCCCAAAGGATCTGGAAGGAGAGCATGCCGCGCATATCACAGCAGTCAGGAGGGCAGCATTCTTCGGCTTCTGTCTCAGTTTCAGATGGTTCTGGCATAATATTTATTGGGCACCCGATACATTTAAATGTGTCCGTTTTCTAATAGTCACAAACATATTGGACAACCAATATATTTTGGTGGAACACATTGACAGAGACAAAACGCATAACTGAAATGAATGATGAAGAAATCAAAGAAGAAGTACGAAAAACCTATGCGAAAGTAGCCCAGCCCACCGGCTCTTGTTGTGGACCAAGCACCAGAAGCAATTATGCAAAGACCCTAGGATATTCGGTTGATGATCTTCCCGAATCGGTAACGGAATCTTTTGCCGGATGCGGTAACCCCACAGCCCTTGCAAGCCTCAAAGAAGGCGAAATCGTATTAGATTTAGGAAGCGGTGCCGGATTAGACGTATTCATGGCAGCACATCAAGTTGGAAAAACAGGCCATGTAATTGGTGTCGATATGACACCAGCCATGATTGAAAAGGCGAAAGAGAACGCGGAGAAACTGGGCGTAACAAATGTCGAATTCCGATTTGGTGATATTGAAGAACTCCCCGTAGAGAACGACTCCGTTGATGTAATCATTAGTAATTGTGTCATCAATCTAGCCCCAGACAAAAGCAAGGTATTCCGAGAAGCCTTCCGTGTACTTCGTCCAGGTGGACGAATGTTAGTCTCCGATATTGTCTTAGAAGCGTCCTTACCTCAAGAAACCAGAGACGAGGTGGCTTCTTATACAGGCTGTCTTGGCGGTGCAATCCTCAAGGAAGAATATCTTCAGAAAATTCGTGACGCCGGATTTACCGATGTACACATTGTCAGTGAAGCTGCATTCAACATCGCCACAAGCGCTAAAATTGAAGCCTTCAAACCCAAATAGTGACATCACCTTTAATCCACCCGTTCCACTCATCACCACCTTAACCCTCCTTTGATTCAATGGAAGGAGATTATATTCATGAATGCGCAAAGTCAACAGAAGAAAGTGTTTGAAGAGAACATGTTTAGCCCCCTTCCCATTGCTTTGGTTGGGGCTCTCGTCAACGGCACTCCTAACTTTCTCGTAATTGGATACATCTGTCCCTTCGATTTTGGACGATATCTATTCTTCAGTTTGTATAAGAAACGACACACCCGTATTGGCATTCACGAACACCACACTTTTAGTGTGAACGTGCCCACCGAGAATCTCATCAATGAGGTTACCATCTGTGGCAGCAAATCCGGACGGGATGTCGATAAGAGCACTCTTTTCGAAACGTTTTATGGTGAGCTAAAAACGGCCCCCATGATCCAACAATGCCCCATCAATATCGAATGTGAAATTGCCGACATCTTAGATTATGAACGAAACGACGGCATCATCGGACGCGTCGTCAAATCCTACGTCAACCCAGAATGTCTCACGGATGGAAAACTTGACATGCAAAAAGTCCATCCCATCATCTGGGCCACTGGCGGAGACTTCAACTATTACCAACTGGGAAATCGTATTCCCCAAGAAGAAAAGTAACAATCCGTTTCATTCCCTGAAGGTAGAAGAACAGACTAACACCAAGCAGATATCATCCAACGGTCACAACACCAGTAATGCCCAACGATTAGCAAAACTCGCAATGCCATCATCCAATCCAAAACGGGCTAAAGTATAGGAATGGCTTAAAAAACGAGAACCTAAGAAACGAGATCTTTAATTCTCAAAGTTCTGAATCACTTGCGTGATCTTACCAAGATGGTTGAGTACTTTGATCCGCATAGCCATGTTCCCATTAACTGCATGAACTGCACAAGATAAACAAGGGTCATAAGCTCTTACCACCATTTCGATGGAGTTTTCGATGTGTTGGTTGATTTTGCCGCCTTTGATGTGGCGTTGGGCGAGGGTTTGGACGCCTTTGTCCATGCCGGGGTTGTTGCCGACGGTGGAGACGATGAGGTTGACGT
>JAEOUH010000039.1 GCA_016839365.1 Candidatus Hermodarchaeota archaeon | reverse complement strand
CAGCCCCGCGTTGATCCCAATGAACTACCGTGAAATGTTTAATTAACTCGGCATCATATTTACGCGAACTTGACATCCCCAACAATGGCGCACCAGGGCCACCATGTAAAAATATCAAAACTGGATTTTTTTGATCTGTACCTCTGATAAATATCCATTGTTTTAAGTCACCAAGTGTAATCTCCTCCAATGAACTAATACCATTAGCTGTCTCTATTCTAGTCGACTTTCTCAAATAGTACTTATACAGTAATAATCCGATGTAGAGAAGAAAAAGGACTCCTGCTATGGATGCTATAATTAGTAAAAATATATTCAACGCATCTTCCCTTTTTTTCACAGCAAATATAACTTAAACATATAAATCATGCGTGCATGCAAGTCTTACTCAAACAAGAGAACTCTAACGAAGTCTAGAACTATTTTCCAGAGAATCTTATATCCTGCGAAGTACACCTGTTACAGTGAATGTCACACCATAGATAGGGCTACTTCTGAAGATATCACCCGGGTGAGGCCAAATCGGTCATAGATAGATGCTATCCGTTGGAACAGATTGTCGAAGCTCATTGCTATGTCGAAAAAGGGCACAACAAGGCAATGTAGTCCTAACCGTAGACCATACTTAGATGAAACGAATCCGTGTCTATGCAGCTGAACAAGTGCTTTACCGGTGCGATGACAATAAAAGGAGTCTACTTTTCCGGTTAACACACGAAAAAACTCCTGGAAACATTAAATCCGTTATCGCCCGCAAGAACGCCTCCTTTAGTCTTTACGGGTACGCATTAGCGGATGGCAAAATTTTCAGGAAAACCTTCTAATCAGAATTTTTAGAGATTTTTCCATTAACCTAATATGAAGTTCAATTGTCTAGCTTCTATATAGAGAAATGGAATCAGCTTCGTTATACTCCTCTTGTAGCTCAAAAAATACTTGGAAGAACGGAATAAAGGTTGTTAGTTAGCGAGCCAATGGACGGTCTTGAACACAAAACCGTTCCATGAGTGTTCTCTTAGCCGGAGTTCAAGGTGTGATAATGTTAAACCAGAATTCAAAGGTATCGAGAAGCGACAGGAATTCGGTGATTTTGTTGCGGTTCCCTTTGAACATTATCTTCTTGGCATCAATGAGGTCTTCAATGGTTGCTTCTTGGAGAAGTACTTGGTTGAGGTCAGCTCGAGTAAGTGTAAGCGTGACATCTGCATTCGGATCTTGTCGGTTCTTGTGATAATTCAGTACAGCATTTTCCAGGATCAGGACATACTGTTCTTTGGGGTCACTGAAGTCGAGGTTGATGATGATATGCCGACCTTCTGCTTTGGGTCCGTTCAATCGTACAGCTAGAAAATCGAAGAACTGTTCAACGGGTGTGCCTTTGATAATATCCGGCGACAACAGTCTCGTCGCAGGGAGATCTTGAACGCCCTGGCGTAACTCTTGAGCACCGGCAAGGTAGCAATTGCGCCAGAGGCTCGATTCAGCTTGGTAGCCGAGTTGTTCGAGGGCATCAGCCAGGAAATCACGAGCTTCTTGGTTCTTGGGATCTGCGAAAACCACGTGGTTGACAACCTGTGCGACCCAGCGATATTCACCTTTCTCGAAGTACTTACGGGCTTTTTCCAGGACGGCATCAGCACCGCCCATGAACTCCACATAATGGATGCTTGCCTCTTCTGGTGGCAGTTTGTGGAGGTTTGCTGGGTTTCCATCGAAGAATCCAAGGTACTTCTGATAGACGGCTTTCGCATCATGGTTTATGCTACCATAGTAGCCACGATTGTACCAGGCTTCAGTAAGGCTCTTAGGTAATACAAGCATCTCGGCGATTTCGAGCATAGTGTACCCATGATTGGCGAGGCGTAGGACTTCGTCATGGATATATTTATAGACATCCCGCTGGCGCTTGAGAAAGGTCAAAATTTTATCCTTACCCCATACGGGCCAATGGTGACTCATGAAACAGAGGTCACTTTTATCACCGAATAGCTCAATGGCTTCGTCTATGTAGTGTGCCCAGGCTAGGGCATCACGCACTTCAGCACCCCGAAGCGTGTAGAGGTTATGGAGGTTATGGGAGCAATTTTCAGCCATGCAGAGTGCCCTGAATTGCGGGAAGTAGAAATTAATTTCCGTAGGCGCTTCGGTTCCAGGGGTGAATTGGAAAACGATATCGACCCCATCAATGGTCATTTTCGTTCCTGTTTCGATGATGATATCGGTGGGAGCGATTAGCCCCGTCTTACCGGTGGACACGGTTTTGCCCAAGCCGGCGTCGATGACGCCCTTCTCATCTTTGGGTAAGAGGCTGCCATACATGTAGGTGACGCGGCGACTCATGGCGTTGCCTGCCAGGATGTTTTCGCTGATAGCGTAGTGCATGAAACCTTTTGATGCGATGATTTTTGTCTTCCCTGATTTGACATCTTCTTCGGAGACGATACCTTTCACTCCACCCCAGTGGTCAATGTGACTGTGGGTGTAGATCACCGCTTTGATGGGTTTTTTACCAACATGCTTGTAGAGCAACTCGAGAGCGGCCTTTGCAGGTTCTTCAGAAATCAGGGGGTCAATAACAATGAAGCCAGTCTCACCTACAATGAAACTGATCACTGATAAGTCATAACCACGGACCTGATAAATACGGTCATGGATTTTGAATAGACCGTGTAGCATGTTTAGTCGGGCTTGTCGCCACAGGCTAGGATTTGCTGTGGGAGGAGCTTTTTCTTCATCGAGAAATGCAAAGGCATTCAAGTCCCAGACTGATCGGCCTTCCTCATTCCTAATATTGGGATCTTCCAGTTTAGCAATAAAGCCACGTTGTGCAGCTTCCCAGTCTTCTCGGTCATCCCACTTCAACACCGGATTAGTGAGGACTTTCTTGTTGGCTTGAGCAGTATATTTCGACGCATCCTTACGCTTAGATATCGTAACTTCCTCCTAAATTCAAAATACTATTTAGAAGCGTGATGTGCGTTGAGTGATTCGATATTTAAGACTAGTGCAATTTCTGATAACAGTCGAAGAGAATTTTAAATTAATCTTCGGGATTTTGCTTTGGCTGTTTTAGTAATGCGATGATAGCATGAGAAGGTTTTGACTTTTTCAGTTATCACTCGAGAAAACTCTTGGAAACATCATGCAGTTATCGCCCCCAGAAACGCCTTCTTTAGTCTTTGCGGCTACGCACTAGCGGATGGCAAATTTTGCAGGTTAATTCTCTAATAGCTAAAAATAATAACAAAGTATATTTTGAAACCGATATGATAATCAGTCAGCTATTTGGTCTTGCGATTTAGTGGACCTACCAGGCTCTTGTAAGTCTGCTTGCGAATGGACTAGTTGCACCAGTGCGAACGCAGCCTGAAAGAGGTTAAACAAGAGCGCAGTTATGTAGAAGGCGGATTCTAGATTAGGAAACAAGCCAAGCATGGTTAGAACCAATGGTGCTTGAAGGGGGAGCTCTAGGCCGAGCCAAAAAAGTACGTAGATAACTGGGCTGGTCTGCATCTCGGTTTTCATAAGTTCTCTATACAAAGGATCTCGCATAGACAAGATGATGCCGGTCCAGTTGAGAGAAAAGAAGATGAGGCTAGAAATAAACCAGAGGGTGTGATCAGTGAGGCCGTAAAGGCTAAGACCGACCGGTATAAGGGCGGCGATTATTAATCCTAGTCCAACTATGACCACACCGCGAATCCGTGCAAGTTGGGCTATCGCAATCTTGTTCTCGCGAGTGATTCCGATGAGGGCACCGAATCCTACAAAGATACCTGCGATTTCTGCTATCGCAATCAACAAACCGGAGTTTATTTGCAAGTTTCCACCACCTAACTTGTTACTATTTTGATGTATGTTGGTCTCTGTATCTCTTTACAATTGAATGTTAAACGTTTTTATGCATATAATGTCAGTCCTTGGACAGTGATGGTAATGGCGAACCCAGTAATTGAGACCCTTTACAAAAGACGGTCTTGTAGATCCTTTGAACCTAAACCAATTATCAATTCATAAGCTGTTCCATGGCAAAGTCCTACGCCATTAAAAGGCTTCTAAACCTCTTGGGTTTTGCGAATCGATATATGGAACCGTGCAATTAAAGGCTAATAGACCAAAAGTATAATAGTCCCGATTTGAAGGGTGTCAGTGGTAGGTTAATGACAATGTCTGCTATTCGCCGATTTATGAATTGGCTGGGCGGTGGACCCGATCTGAAGAAGCTCATCTTCCGTCTTGATGTCTTCTGCCGGAAGCTCGATTTACAACGGAAGATGCTCGAAAAAGAAGCGAGTAAAAGCCGTGAACGGGCCAAAAAGTACCGGTTATCGGGTAATATGGATGCCACGCGGATGTACCTTCAACATCATCTGCGATTCCAAAAATGGGCTCTGAGCGTAGATGCCTATCGTCTCCGTATTGAAGGATTACAAACCCAACTACGCCAAAGTGAAGCCATGGGTGAAGTGGCTAAAATCCTAGGCCAGCTCAACTCTGCCCTTGGCGGACTGAAGAACCAGGTTAAGGTTCCTGAGGTTGCACAACTTGTTGATCAGATCGAAGGCAACCTTCGTCACTTCGAAATGACCCAAGAAGTCGCCGAAGCGGGAATGGACCGGATGGCCGTTTCCACCGAGGTCACTGATGGCGAAGTGAAAGACGCACTTCGGGAGCTCGATTCAGAAATCGAAGTAGAAACAGGTACCTCACTCCCCGAACCCGAAAAGCGCGTCTCTGAATTAGAAAAAGAAATTGAACGATTAAAGGAGGAGGGCTAGACAAATGGCTAAATTCTGGGAAAAACTCTTTCCGAAAAAACCTGAACCTAAAGAAGACACGATTGCCCGGATTCATCGGGTAACAGACAAACTTGAAGTCCGTGGTCGTCAATATGAAACGAAGGCCAAGGACTCGAGGATTAAAGCTATCCGTTATGTTCGTCGGGGTGATCGAAAGGCGGCGAAGTTACAGCTTCGTAGACGTCAACGCTATCTGCGCAAAGCCCGTCTGATTGAGCAAGAAATCGATTTGATGGAACGTGGCGTTGAAGCCATCGATCAAGCTCGTGGAGAAACTGAAGTTATCAGTGCCCTCAAAGGCATCGGTGCTGAACTGGAGAACCTACGAGAGACAGCTTCACCAGAGGTCGCACGTGAAGTTATTCTTGAAACACAAGCCCTCATTGAGGAAGCTGAAGCCACCGAAGAAATCCTGGGACTCGGCCTTGAGGACGAAGAAATGGACGCTGAGGTTGATGCCGAACTTGAGGACATCGAAACCATGATCGCCCTCGAAGAAGCAGGTCAACTACCTTCTGTGCCTGAAGGCGAAGAAGAGCTCCTCGAAACCTCAGAGGAACGACGCGAGCGAACAAAGCGAGAACTTGAACGCCTGAAAAAGGAAGTTAAAGAATAACTTACGTACGCCTTCAAATGTTAGCTTGATTTATCGTTTGTCTTCGAAACCCTTACGAGATTGTGTGTCTCGTATCCGGGCTTCCACAAGATACAGTTCTTGAGTTAGGGAACGGTACTGTTTGAAGAATTTCTCATCAGACAGCTTTCCTTCCTCGAACTGCTTCTTGAGCAACTCCATAGTGGATTCGATGCTAAACCGCTGTTGCTCTAGCTGGAAGACAGGATCTCGCTCTAACCCATCAGATCGTGAAGAAAACCGAGGATAATACCCATCGGGATATGGATAAGGGCGAGACCCCTCAGGTTGGCGAGATAGGTCTCCGTCCTCAGGAGAAATTGCGTAATTAATGAGTTGATCCAATTCATCCCGCAGAGAAGTCACATCGACCTTTAAATTTAGAATACGCAGAGAACCCGAGGTAGTGACCAGGCTGTGCTCCGAGAAGCTTGTTGCTAAATTAATGGCATCCGGGATGTCTTCCAATACTCTTGAGGGGCCACCAAGTTTCAACTCATCATTTTCAATTGCGACTCGTAGCCGTTTGCGAATCCGTCCTTCAAGCTCAACATCGGTGATTTCCGCAAGGGCTAATGAACGGATGACCCTAGTTTCTTTGGTAAAGAACCCTTTCCGCCCCAGAAAGATCAAACGCTTGCTGGTGATGAATAAGATTCCGTTACCCATCCTTTCATTCGTGTCGGTTTTGTTCAGGCTCACAGGATGAATAGCAGCAACGGGTCGTTCATTCTCAATAAGTGGAAGATATTCGATGTGGTCATCGAAGAGTTTGTGCCATTCGGCAATCTTGGTTAGCCGGGCCTCGATGGTAGCAAGTTTTACGTCTAGCTCACCGACAAGATCACGACAATAGGCCTGGTAGTCTGCCACGTCTTCTTGGATCGCTTCGATTAGACCAGCCAGCAAGGGAAAGTCTGTGATGGTCCAACGTTCTGGGTGCAAAAAGCGAATCTTGCTTGCTCGATGCCGTTCGACTACACTCCGTGCACGAAAGAGAATACGTTCTTGGACGCTAGACAAGTCAGATTTAATCAGATCAAGGAGTTCCTTTTCCACATCTGGGTCATGCAGAAAACTCGCTGTTCGTAATTCTCGGATTCGCCATCGTAAAATCCGCAACCGGGCAGCAAATCCTGATAGCAGTTCATGACCTGTTCTAAGCCTGTAGTAAGTCGTCCGATAGCGGCCAACCAGTTCTTGTCGCATATTGTGAATTGGGACGATTCCCTCGGAGCCACAATTTGGGCAAAGATGGACTCGGCGGGTCGCCAACTGAGCGGGTCCATCACATTCGGTGCAAACCCATTCACCCTCTTCCCGTTCTTCGATGGTGTCCGGTCCGCAGCGGGCACAGGTGTAGAATTCGCTGTTATCCTGACGTGAACAAGGGAGACAAAAGACTTGTCCACATTCTTTGCAGTAACGTTCTGCCATATTGATATGGCAGGAGGGACAGAAACCACTGTTTTTTGGATCCACCGCTGGCTGGGACATGAGCCTTCCGTTTCTTGGAAACCACATATACTTTTCCTAATTCAGTAAAACGGGCGCAAACAGGCTTGGAAACGAGTTTCCGTCCGACTTAAATCCTTGCGATAGCGCGCAGCTCATCTTCACAAGAATTCGATTATAATCGATTGATGACGACAATCCGACGGTTCAAGGGGAGGGCAACGTTGTAGATTCGCACCTTGTTCAACTTGGCTTTAGGCAATCCGTTGTGTGCGTGTCCGTGAACTGCAAGCATTGGCGAGTGTTTTTTGAGCAGTTCTTCGACCCGTCGACTGCCCATTTGGGCGTGGGATCGTTTAGTTTCGCCTTTCAACGTCATAAAGGTGGGGGTGTAGTGAGTGAGGAGAATCAAATATCGGCTCAGTGCCTTTGCCTTCTCGAGTAAGGAATCGAGAACATCAAGTCTTTTCGTATAAACTTCTTTTATTTCCTTGATGTTTCGAGACTGCCAAAAAGTAGGTTGGTCAAGGACGCCACGGCTCCCCACGATTGAAACCTGTTTTCCTTGAATGGGAAGTGTCACGAGTTCATCATCTAAAAATTGTATAGTGTCTTGTCCTTGCGTGCGCATTGTATCTTTAATGGAATCATAGTCGTCGTTTCCAAAACAAGCGAGTATTGGGCACTCTAATTTGGCTTCTTTCAGCTTTTCAATGACCGGAGTAATGCTGTGTGGGTTTCCCCGATTGACAAGGTCACCTGCGAGGAGTAAAAGATCAGGCTTGGGTAATTGTCGTAAAGCTTTGATGAACAATCCCTGATATTGGGGCCAATGAATGTCACTTGTGGCAGCAATTCGCAGCCTCGTTTTCTCTCCTTTCATATAATAAAAATCGATCCAAGCACGTAGTTTAACAAGCCCAGATAGGCGCCCAGTTTGTCAAAGAAACTAGCTCTAGATGCGTTCTTCTCAGGGTTTCCTAGTATGATGATTGTTGATAATGCTACACAGATGGACCCTGGAATTAATAACACGATGTAAAGAATTCCGGTCCATTGAAAACTTTGCAAATTGGCAATCCATGGTATCCAAAAGCCGATAATACCGATGACGTTACAGATTGCTGCGGCAATAGCTGCTTTGCGGACACCGTATTTTCGGGCAATTGTTTGGACATCACGAAGCGCATCACCTTCCACATCTTCAATTCCTTTTATGATTTCTCGTCCCTGAAGAACACTAGCCGCGGTTAAGAAGTAGATGAAGATGACTGGTGGAATAAACAAAAAGGTTACCAGAGATCCATAGAAGAGTCCAAAAGCAAAGCTAATCGCGACCGTGAAGTTCCCCCATATGCCCATAACCTTTCCTTTAGCTGCATAGGCTAATCCGACAAGCGCAAACAGGGTCGCAATGGCAACTGTCCAAAAACCAATCGCTGAGTATGGAATGGTTAGAGCTGAGAAGAATAGGGAGATGAGGACAAGTATTACTGTCCACACCCTAGCTTGGCGCAGTGTGATTTGTCCACTGGGAAGAGGCCGTTCAGGACGGTTGACCTTGTCGACCTCTATGTCGTAGATGTCGTTGACTACGTTGCCTGCTGAAGCGAGAAAAATGTAGGTGAGTGCTGTTAGAATCAAAACGATGATTAGTTCCGGAATCGTCCAGCGGACTAATCCAAAGTTGGTGATGATGAAGTAGTTTGTGGTAAGAATGCCGATTATGGCGGTGAGGCTACCAAATAATGGATTCGCGGGGCGCATTATCGCAATGAATGGTTTCACTTTCATAGGCTTCGCCTCATCGATGAAATGAGCATTACCGCTTATCGCTTAAATAGGAAACGGCATAGTGGAGTAAGGTCAGCGATTACTTTCAGTGACCTCTCTGCAGTATGTCTGTCTATTAAAACAGACTATCACGAATACCTAAAAAAGAGGCGGAACCCGCATGGAATGTGGGGAAACGGCTTGTCGGATGAAAGTTCGCATTTTAACTTCGAATCGCACCACACGACCGGGTTGATTCAAATCGGATACCTAATACAGAACCATCAAACTCACCCCTTTTCATTGACACTTCAAGACCTCATCAACCTCTTCGTTGTCGGTCCCAGGGCTCAAGACATCTACTTCAATCTGCTCATACAACTTCATGACGATCACCGCATCCCAGTCATTGTCATCAAAGGGGCGCCCTCAGAGGGTCTCGAACAACAAGTCTGTGAAGGTCCCCTGTGGCATCTAGACTTAGAAAAGGATGAAATCACCTTCAACGCCTTGAACTTAGGCGGTGGACTGCATCCCTCGCAGCAGATTAGCATCCTTATAAGACTCTTTGAAGAGTTCTATCCTCTCTCTCCTACAGCTCGGAATCTTCTTCACGTAATTATCTGGAAAATACTTCTGTCGGCTGCTCAACCGTCAATTGAGTACCTCCAAAATACTCTATCATTTTATCACCATCATGGTGCTTCTTATTTTGAAATACGCCGCTTAATTGATGCCCTCCCCCATGACCTACTCAAACCAAATTATGACAATGTCGCCTTGTCTCATATCACGCATCTTCCAACAATAATCTCGGTTACTGATACACCAACTAGCGTTTTTGCAATGAACCTACTGCTCATGAAGCTTATTTCACGCGAGGAAAATTCTCTTCCTCCCCTCTTCCTAGTTAATCCACCTGAGCTCTCCCCCAAGCTGGCTTATTGGCTCTGTACTCGTTATGCGGCTTTACAGAGTCCCTTGGTCTTTTTTGAAACGAAGGTCAATCAATCAAATCCAATGGTCAATCAGGTTGGTAACTTCATTCTCACAAATGGCCTCGATGCAGTCCTTTCCCCCCTTGATCAAAAGCTAACAGAACATGAACGGCATTTTCTCCAGCTTAATAATGACCATGTTGCTGTACGACTTCGCAGTGAGCCTGCAACCCGGTTTATTACCATCTTCTAAAGTGAAAACGACGCTGAAAAACCACTCCGCTGAACTACTTGAGCTTCCCTACTTTTCCGTCAATGCGAGAAATTAGTTCCTCATTGCCTAATCGTTCAAACATCGAACGAGCTTGAGCATAGAGCTCTTTGGCCTGGGGTACTTCACCAATCGCTGCATGGTGATCCGCTAGCTCTTCGAGGTTTTCACCCTTCTTTTGAAAATAGGCACTCATTTGGTCACTTGGTTTTGACATCGAATACACCCATCTATCCTGTATGCTGTTATCCTCTTGAATTTACCTGTATCAAGACACCATTAGGGGACAAGTCGGGTTCGGTCCCGTGGAAAAAGAACTGCTTCACGGATGTTGGAGTAACCCAGCATTTGCATCGTCAACCTCTCCACACCAATTGCCAGCCCCCCATGAGGTGGAGCTCCAAATTTAAAGGGCTCAACATAGAAAGCGAAGGTCTTGGGATTCAATCCTGTTTCCTTAAGTTTCTCGACTAACAGGTCATATGTGTGAATCCGTTGACTTCCAGTAGTGACTTCCATTCCCCGATAAATTAAATCGAAGCCACGAGTTAGCGTTGGATCACTTTCCAATGGCATTGTATAGAAGGGTCGAATGGCAGTAGGGTATCGGGTCAGAAAGAAGAACTCCTCGCCTGTTTCTT
Source organism: Candidatus Hermodarchaeota archaeon (assembly GCA_016839365.1). Taxonomy (GTDB): domain Archaea; phylum Asgardarchaeota; class Hermodarchaeia; order Hermodarchaeales; family Hermodarchaeaceae; genus Hermodarchaeum. Next base: position 20,958 of record JAEOUH010000039.1, on the reverse strand, counting down.
TTTTCATGCGGTGGTAGAGCTTTTCTTCCCCTTCAGCGGGAATGTCAGAATCTGGAGGAAGCTCAAACCCCTCATCACGCAACATATCAAGGGCTTCTCGAACCTCAATCCGCTTAATCGGAATTCTGGGTGCCTTGATCTCAGCATTGAGTTCTTTGAGTTCTTCTGCACAGGTTTTGTTGACAGCTTTGAAGGCATCTACAAGCATATGCTCTTCAAGGCGCATTACTTCTTCTTCGTCTTGAATCCAGGCCATTTCATAATCGAAACTCGTGTATTCATTCAGGTGGCGCGGCGTATTATGCTTCTCCGCGCGATAGACTGGGGCAACTTCATAGACTCGGTCGAAGCCTGCCACAAGGCTGAGCTGCTTGTAAAATTGGGGACTCTGAGCCAAGAACGCCTTCCGTTCGAAGTATTGTACTTCAAATAAGTCAGCTCCACCCTCTGTGGCTGTGGCAACGATTTTTGGTGTGTGAATTTCGCGAAAACCGTGCTCCTCGAGGAAGTGTCGCATTCGAGAAACTGTGAAATGTTGTATTTTGAAGAGTTGTTGTGCTTCTATTCGTCGTAAATCCATGACACGATTATCGAATCGTGTGCCAATATCTGCTTCAACCTTCCCTGATGTATCTAAGGGCAGAGTTGCAGGGGCAGAATTTACTAATAGAATCTGTTCAGGGATGAGCTCAATACCTCGTTTTGCTTGCTTCTCTGCCTTGACTTTCCCTTTTACCACAACGGCATATTCGTTATCCAGTTTGTCCAGCATCTCAAGGAGTTCAGGAGCTGTTTTAGCATGGGGAAGTGTACACTGTACAATTCCCTCTCGATCCCGAACCAATAGAAAGCTAATCTTGCCTAAGCGTCGAATACGCTGCACCCATCCAGCAACTGTAATATTCTCCCCCGCTAATTCCGGATTGAGCTCATTGGAATAGTGGGTTCGTTGGAGCATTCCGTTGCTAGATTTGTTCGGTGACTTTGGTTTTAGTGTGATCTTCATCTACTCCTGCGGGTTCTCGGTTGATGCGTGTCTTAAACGTTTCTTTCTCAAGCTTCCGTTCATTTCTTGGAATTGGGGGTAAATATCTGCTGTAACTCTTTGATGAAATCCATTGCCTGGGGTACTTGGAGTTTTGTCACAGTCAATTGAGCGTGATCTAAAAATGGTTGAAAGGTTTTAGCTGGAAAACCTGTTTTAACTAACTGCGCTGCATGTAGGGCGGTAGCCAAACGGTCCGCGGTTTCGACAAGCCGCGCTTCAAGGGAAGCACCCTTCTGATAATCTTTCCACGTATCTAGTAGAAGTGCTTGAAGTTTGGGTGGAAGATGGGCAAGGATGTTTCGCATTGCGTTATCCTCTGCCTTCTCCTTGGCTTTTCGAAAGTCTGAATCTGCCCGTTGAGCACTCATCGGAATATCACCGATTTCTGCTTCAGGGAGATCGTGAATTAATGCCATGACAAGAAGCCGTTGAATATCCACTTGCTCTTCTGATTGGAGCGCGAAAAGATAGGCAAGCAAAGCTGTGGTGTGTGAATGCGCAGCAACATTTTCTGCACTCGAGAGTGGGACACCTCGAAGCAGCCAACCGGTTCGGGGAATCCACTTAAGGCTATCACAAATGGTGAGAAATTGGAATAGTGTCATCTCTCACACTTAGTGCTGGTCCTTGAAAAAAGGCTCACTTTTTGGAAAATAACGAGGCGATTTCGCGCCCAAAGTGTCGGAACACAGATACGACATGTCCCAATGATTCAATCTTGACTCCTGCCCCAATGAGCACTAAAGGTCCAGCGTCTGTGACCACAATAATACCCTTTTCCCCGCGAACGATGAGTTCAAACAATGGTTCGAAAGCTAGTTTCTCCACCGCTTCGATACCTGTCTGTAGCAAGACCGCAGAAATCGCTGATAATAAATCTGGATCAATGTTAACACCCTTCGTTGAGCTGAATGCTACCCGTCGACCCGCTTTTGTGACCACTGCCAGTGTTTCAAGTTCTGTATACAACGTGATTTCGCGCAGATACATTGCTAGTTGTTTGGCTTCTTCTTCGCTCATCGCAAACTGTTGCATTTTATCCCCTCGTAATCCTATGATTTTTGACGGCTCTTTTCACTTCGAGATGCTTCAATTAGTTCAGTAATCTGTCGTGCCATCTCTTCCTTAACAGCTTCTTTTTCGTGCACGTATTCTTCTTCCTCTAGATGTTTGAGGAATTCGATAGCCAAGACTTGTCCATCCTTAATCACTACCCGTGGGGTATATCCTTGGGCGAAGACAGTACCTTCAGGTAACGAATCAATACGCTGTAATTTTCGTGTTTTCGTTGTTTTACCTAAGACACTGGTAATTTCTTCGGTGATGCCAAAGGCATCGAACCCAATCAACACGAATTCTCGGCGAAAACCTGGAACTGGTTCAAGTTTTTCAACCTGTTCAATAATTTCAGATGGCACATGCGGAACCTGTACTGTCTGACGGTCTGGTGTTCTAGTCGCTGTCACCACAGCTTCTCGATAGTCCGCAGGTTTCGTTCCTTGGATTGGAGTTGGTTTTGGTGGTTCAGCTACCGGCTCCGTGGCTTGCCTCGGCATGGGTGGGGCGGAAGGTGGTGCTTTCATGGCCTCATCAGGCTTGGTTGAGAGTGGTAATCCCATACACTCCAGGAATTTCGCTCCCTCTTGACCTTGGTCCTCAGATAGAATCTTATAAACAAGACCTCGCTGGTCTCGGATGCCAGATGCACGACGGGCTGCAATGAACTTTCTTCGGACAGGGGCATCATTACCTTTCCATATCCAAATTAGCCGTTCCTCATCGTCGATGACAATGAGGACTTCATCGTCTTTCAAGTGGGTCTTCGCTGGAGCTGCATCGGTGATTTGAACTGTTTCACCGGTGTCAACAATGCGGAGCATCACTAATTCTCTAGGCACGCAGGTCACCAACCCCAACGGACAGAACTACATACTTCTATGTGTTAATAATTGTTTTCTGGGAATGCAGAGTTTACCTCTAATATTTAGTGGTCATTAATCCTAACGGATATGCCAATTTAAGGTAAACATCATGCCACTAGCTGGCTTATTTGCTTTTCATATGGGCTGGTGTGATGTATTTGTCTGGAGCGGCTTCAATGGGCTTAAGATAGGCTTGAAGGGGTTTCGGGATCAGAATGCGTCCGTCTGGTTGGAGGTTGTTCTCCAACACAGCGGTTATGGATCGGGTGGTCGCAATCACAGTTGAGTTCAAGGTGTGTACGAACCCCTTTGTTGGGTGTCCACGCGCTTCAGCGAAGCGGGTGTTGAGACGATATGCTTGGTAATCAGTACAGTTGCTGCAGGATACAAATTCTCGATATCGCCCTTGAGAAGGCATCCAGAGTTCCAAATCATAGGTTTTCGAGGCTACCCGGCTGAAGTCTCCACTAGGTAAAATCACGATACGAAAGGGTATGCCTAGCGGTGTCCAGATTTCCTCTTCGATGGCAATCATCTTTTCAATCCAATCCCAGGAATCGTCAGGGAGACAAAACACGAACATTTCGACCTTGGAGAACTGGTGGACGCGGAATATTCCTTTCGTGTCCTTCCCGTGAGCTCCAGCTTCTTTCCGGTAGCATGGGCTATAGCCGGCGAATTTGAGGGGGAGTTCGTCGATTTCGAGAACTTCGTTCATATACTGGGCGGCAATCGGGTGTTCGGAGGTAGCAATGAGATAGAGGTCCTGATCTTCGAGCTTGTATAATGAGTCCTCAAAGGCAGTGATATCTGTGACTCCGCTGTAAGCTGCATGGTTGAGTAAATGTGGGGGAATGAGGGGAGTAAATCCCTGTTTTGTAATGTTATCAAGAGCGTAGAGTGCCAATCCAAGATCGAGCCAGACGATATCATCAATGAGATAGTAGAACCGAGATCCCGCAACCTTGGCTGCACGAGTCGTATCGATTAAACCAATTTCCTCTGAGATAACATAGTGGCTTTTTGGTACATCTTCAAGAACTTGGTATTCAGTCTTTAAGCCCTGGGCCGCTGCAAGGAATTGGTCTACATGATTGGTCCAAACCCGTGGCTTACCAACATATTTCATAGGTTTCGCTGCGGTTTCATCCATGCCATCCGGAACAGAATCATGTACAATGTTGGCAATGCCCCAGAGCATGTCCATCCGCTGTTTCTCAAGATCAGCAAGTTGTTTCTCTCCTGCCTCGACTTTCTTTGAGAGTTGTTTAGATTTTTTGATAAGGGCTTCTCGTTTAGTTTTGTCTTTAGTTTTCCCAATTTCTTTTGCCACTTCATTTCGCTGGCGTTGGAACTCTGCAAGGTCAGATCGCGTTTTTCTCCAAGCTTCATCTAGTTGGATGGCTTCATCAACAACGGTAGGATCCAGCCCTCTACGCCGTTGAGACCTTCGAAGTATTTCGGGATTTTCACGCACAGCAGTAAGTATAGACCAAGCACTCAATTTCTTCTCCTCGGAGAGCACTCACTATTTTGCGATTAAAAAACCTTCCCTCCACTCTCAACCCATTAGCTGGTTTTTTCTTCAAGTCACTCGGGCTCTAGAATATTTCAGCCCGTCGAGCGATAATAATGCACAATACGATCAAAACGATAATTACGACAACAGCGACAATCCACCATGGAAAGACGAAGAGATCAGGTCCCACTGGTAAATGAAGCAGGGCAAGTTGGTCAAGTAAGGCTAGAGTGGAAACTGCGAAATTTGTTTGTGGGGCAGTTCCATTGATTCCGCTGATATCATTAAAGCCGCCGTCAAGAGTCTGTTTGCTGAGTATCCATGCGGTGATATCCTCTGTAACTAGCTGGCTCTCTGCGCCAAGGATTTGTAAACTAGCTACTGCATAAAAAGTTGCCAGATGGGTAGCGACGGGGTTGTCTGGCGTATAACTGAAGCCTCCTTGGTGTTGAGGATAATTTGCATCGTCGCGATAATGGGGAAGAATGTAATCAATCGCGGCTTCTTCATCGATTATTGATAGGGCTCCGAGTATTTCGAGGCTACGCAAGGCCATATAAGTTGTCTGCAAGTCTGCTGTTGTAGAGTTTCGCCCGTTAGCAAACCCTCCATAGCTGGGAGAGAGTGAATCTGTTAAGAGTTGGCTGGAATTCAACCAGTCAATTGCTAAAGAGGTGTTCATTTGTGAAATCGCGTCGTACACGTTAAGGATTTGGATTGCAGAATAGGTTGCAGACACTGTAGCAGAGGTGTTAGCCCAATCCATGAACCCACCAATCGTGTCAGGATACAAAGTGGCATTGGTGTGCTGTAGGTTTATAGTGAAATCAATGAGAATAGAGGAATCAATACTATCTGTTTGATTGAGGAGATCGAGGGTTTGGGCTGCAAAGGCACTTGCTGAGAGCGTTGCGTTCGGAAATCCATTATAGGGTCGGAATCCCCCATAGCTTGGATCCGAAGCGATTTCATCGACGAAAAGTCCAGTGACCCAAGTTGTCATGTTTTCAATTAAACCCCGATCTGGGGTGAGGAGGTCCGCCGCAATCCAGGCATCAAGGGTGTCAAAGACGTTGGCTATGGCAAAGGTATGAGATATTTGGGGAAGTGACTCACCTGGTCGCAAGACTGCACCACCAGAGCTATCTAAACAAGTCACGGAGAAGGGAATGATAACATCCTGTCGAGAAGGCGCCGCCAAGGCAGTCAAAGGGCTAGCCAATACAATAAGAATAAGCCCGAGAATCAAGGTGTTAGTGAACCTACGCAAGCAATGGTCCTCCAAATTCACGTGTACCGACGTTCACGGCAAAATATACCTTAAAACCTTGTGGTCAGCGACAATTATTCGATGGGTCTGACCATAAGCCAATGGGTAACAGCTTTTACTGCATCGCCACAAGCTTTTACAATCTGTCGGGGTTCACCAGTTATATCTCCTACGGCATAGACACCCTTAATGTTCGTTTGCTGATTTGCATCAACTATGATGTTTCCTTCATCGTCAAGATTCACTCCTACTGATTCACAAAACGAGCTGTTAGGCGTGCAACCGACGGCAATAAACACACCATCGGATTCCAAGGTCCATTCCTTGTCAATTTTATTGTTGCGCAATCTCACACCTGTGACCGCTTCTTCACCTAAAACTTCTAACAGAATGGTGTCCCATAGGATTTCAACATTAGACATAGCCTTTAGCCGATCTGCATAGGTTTTTTCTGCTCGTAGTTGATTTCGGCGGTGCACTACATACACTTTTTCAACGATATTAGCTAAAAAGAGGGCATCCATTGCAGCAGTATTCCCTCCGCCGACGACAACCACGCGTTTTCCACGATACAGAGGGCCATCACAGGTGGCACAATAACTGATGCCGCGTCCGTGATATTCGGTCTCACCTGGTACCCCTAGTTCCGCATCACAGGCTCCCATCGCCAAAACCACAGCTGGGGCGTGAAATTCATCTCCATCTGCAGTGACCACCACTTTCGTTGGTTTCGAAAATCGGAACTCCTCTGCCGCAGTCATCTCACGGATTTCTACTCCTGCGTTTTCAGCTTGGGCTTTCATTTTCATGGTCAAATCGCCTCCACTGATTTTCTCAAAGCCAGGGTAATTTTCAATTTCCCAGGCATTCATCATTCGGCCACCACAAATTCCTGTTTCTAAAATTACTGCATTCAAGCCCATTCGTGCTGCGTATAAGCCTGCGGTCATACCGGCAGGTCCGCACCCAACAATTATGAGATCACGCTTCTCTACCATTACTTAATTCGCCTCAACTCAGGCATCACAGTTTGTCCGCTATATGTACATTTTGGCTTAGCACATCAAGTTCTTTGAAAAATAAAGAGCAGTTACAGTTCTTGGACCTTCCCTTGAGCAACTTCTTCAAGTTTTTCGACCGCTTCTTTATACCCACCAGCATAGATGATGTCGCCAGGAAGAAGTTTGAATCGCCCTCGTGGATCATAGGTCCACTGGTCTTTGCGCTTCACGGCAAAGATGCGAGTACCATGATCTTCCAATCGGAGCTGTCCTAAGGTTTTGTGGGCAAGGATCGAGTTAGCATCAACAACTTGACGGCTAACCCTTTCCTCAGCGTCTTTCAATGCCAGACGCATGAGAGGATGGACGTCGACGCCACGAAGCACAATTTCCGCCATTTGCGAGGCGGCATCTGCTAGGTTTTCAGCAGCAACGCCAAGCCTGATGAGACCCAATCGGCGTTTCTCTTCTCCTTCTTCGAGCTCCATACGTAAAACTTCAAGTTCAAATTCAGTATGAAAGCCATCGAAGGTTTCTTCTAATTCAAAGATGTCTTCAGCTATGTCTTTATTATTCGTTAACAAGGCAGTATAAGCTAGGCTGATGAGAAGCTCAGAGGTGTCCTTCAATTGGATTAGCATTGTCAGGATACGTTCTTCTGTCGTTTGCTCTCCAGTAGGTGTTTTAAGCAATCTTTTCAAGCTCACCAGCGGCTAACCTCTGTAATTTCATTATACTATCAGCTGAACCCCGAGCGATGACTCGATCACCTTTTTGTAATTCAAAGATCTCAGGTGGGTTGATGGTCCATTTTCTTTTTCGTTGAATCGCGATGATATCTGCACCAATTTCCTCTTCGAGATTGATATCAGCTAGACTCTTCTCCACGAGCATCGATTTTTTCAGAATAGTTGCTCGTCCAACAATTTCTTCAGCTTGACTCATGGCGAGCCATAGTATCCCGGGTATGCCAATATCATGCAGGACAAGTCCCGCGATGTCTGCGGCGGCATCACTGATTTTATTCGCAGATGAAGCTGTTTTCATTATACTGACGATTTGTTCAGCGTCTCTTTTATCACGAACAGCCAAAGATGCATTCATGAGTAGTAAATAGCTGAGGTAATCGACGCGTTCTTCCATATCCATGACTTCTTCAGCTAAATCCCGGTCATTGAACATAACTGCCGAGTAAGCCAGGTCAATCATTAACTCACTGAGGTCTTTCATTTCCACAAGTAAGTCACGAACTGGGATGGGTTGATATTCGACTTCTTGAAGTTCCTCTTGCATAACGATGTCACGGGCTCCCAGAAAAAAATGGAGATCCAATACTTCTAATACCTTATCTGCGGAAAACACGCTTTTCAGTCTTTCGAGTTATCCAACGATGCGAAGAAACTTAATAGGCACAGCTCCACAGGAATGTAATCAAACTTGAGAGTGGTCACAGTGGTCGTCGGACGTATCAAAGAACAATTCAAACGTGCTTTTTCACCAGTTGCACGTGTCATCGCCAGGTCACGCGTCCCACCCAATGCGCTCACTCTCTTAGGGCCAGTCGTTGCCACCTTTGCCGCATTGATGTATATTCAACAGCAACTGGCGCTAGCGCTTCTACTTTTATTGCTTTCAGGCTTTGTGGATGCCCTTGATGGTGCCGTGGCTCGAGAGATGGGGAAGATCTCAGCTTTTGGCGGAGTGCTAGACAGCATCTGCGATCGCTATAGCGATGCCATCGTTCTCTTTGGAATAATCCTTGGTGGCTGGGTCTCCACCCTTTGGGGTATCATTGCCATTGTGGGGAGCCTGCTTGTCAGCTATGTTCGAGCCCGCGCGGAAGCCGCAGGGATTACCCAGTTAGGTATAGGAATTGCAGAACGCCCTGAACGCCTAATCATTCTAATGGTCGTGACCCTCTTACAGTATCTTACCGTAATTGGCGTCCTCTTTATTCCACCGCTTTTCTTCGGTCTCGACAACTGGATAGCTTATGGCGTTGTGCTTGTTGCCATCCTTGCCCATGTCACAGTGATTCAACGCACGATATATGCCTACCGTGCACTTTCTAAGATGGAGTCAGAGTCTGAGCCAACAAATCGAGAAACAGCCTAGCCTGCTTGAGGGTTTCTCGGCCCAAGTCGGTAATCCGATAATATTTTCGAGGTGGTCGACGACCTTCTTTTCGTTCTTCACTGAGTTCTACTATTCCATCACGTTGGAGTTTATGTAAGAGCACATAGGCTGTCACTGAAGCCATGTCCACTCCAAATCGCTCTTTAACACTTCCTTGCACTTCGTATCCGAAGTAATCCCTCTCTTCCAATAGAGTCAGGACATACAGCCAAAGATTGTCTTTGGTCGTCCGAGACACTAACCGTCGCATAGCTTTCGTCTGATGTTTCGAATACTTGTCCAGAGCATGAACAAACTCGGAATTATCAGTCATGCGGTCCACGTCTATAGTTTCATTGTGTTTCTTTTCGTCGGAATAGTTCGAGTAGAAATAAACTAATCACTTGGCTTCCCAAAAGGCTTCTCGTTCCAATGCTGATTTCTTGGACTGCCTTCGTTCTGACCTTTTTTTCATGCGCTGAGGAAAGCCCCTGGTCATCGCCCAAAATCACAACAATCGGCTCATCCAACCCTAGCTTTACTTGCTCTAGTGGTTGACCGGTTTCAACCAAATAGAGGATTTGGTTTCTATCCTGGATCACATCCTCAAGGGTTTGCTCAAAGTCTTGAGGTGTGATTGTAAATTGGGGCCAATGTGGATCCTGTGAAACAGATTGGGATCGATACCGATAAAGTAGGCCTTTCAAAATGAGTGCACATTCAAGTTCACTCTCAGGGAAATCTCTTGGGTTTACATTGGTGACTTGGAGTCGAAGTGGTGGGTTGGGAGGCCCTTCAAAAATAGCGTCAACTTGAATGGTGGGTGAGAGCTCTGGAACTGTTCGATACGCAGATACGAGAATGCGGCAAATAACATCCAGTCGTCCACTTGTTCCTGGAACATCCCGTATCAGAAAATCGTCTGAGGTGCGTACCCGTGGTGCGTCTACAATGATGTTCAGGTCCAAATTCTGCCCCTCCAGTGACTAGCCCTCTGCTGTATGGAGAACCTGTTTTGTGCCGGTTACCTTCCTTTTCGGTCTTTGCGACTCCGGATGGTTACAACTCCACTATGCACGGCGCAACTGATACAGTACCACTTAGTGGTCTGTCGCGCAGGAATAAAGGTGCCTGTACGTCGTAGTTCGCGCGCCATCTGTGGGTCGACAAAAGAAGTACGTGATGTTCTTTTTTTCGCTTTATCCCGAGGGACTATTTTTCCGCATTTAGTACACTGAACTGTGGCTCCACGGCCAGTCGCACCTTTGCTGCGACCGCCACTTTTCCGTTTAGATGGCAATATATGATCATCTCGAAGATTCACAGCGGGTGTAATCAGCCTTCCTTTAAGCTGATTCCATGACCGCCTGAGTGGAGCATGTGTCCTTGATTGAAAAACTTTGTGCTCTCACACGCATCTAATCTATACTTCTTCCGCTTTCAGCTAGGGGGTGGCCATAGCATTCGAGCTTAAAGGCTTTGTACCAACCGAATGGGCTTTGGTGCACCACGAAGCCTTGATCTTCTAAGGCCTTCAGTAAATTCTGCAATATCCTAACAGCGAACTTGGGTTTGGCGAGTTTCCGGGGAAAGATGTGTGCATGTGGATATAACACAATGTTCCCAACCTTGACTCTGTTAGCCACCAACTGAATTTCTTCTGTCGCCTTTTGCACAATTTCGGATAACCGCCCTTCATCAGAAGCTTCTACGGCACAAAAAACAGTTAAGCAGTTTTCGAATTCTTGCCAGGTATCCTCCTTGGCTTCATCACGAATACTGATCCTTACTGCTTCAGTAGGCTTGTAGGCTATATTCCCATGAAAAATCAACAAACGCAACGCATTTCACCATATTATTAATTTGTTTTCATATCTCCAAGAGCATCAGATACGATTTGGAGCCCTTGATTGACTAATGTTTTTGCTCGGGTTTCAGTTTTTGCCTCTGCAAAGACGCGAAAGATGGGTTCGGTTCCAGAGGGGCGGAGAAGAACCCACCCATCAGAGTATCGAACTTTGATTCCATCGATGGTGCTGCACTCAACCTCAGAGGGAGCATATTCTTTAATGAGCTCAAGGAGTGTATCCTTCTCTTGAAGGTCGCAGTGAACACTCTCTTTAACCTGATGATAGGTGGAAAATTGGCTATCTAGCTCTTCTAGAGATTTGTCTTCTAATTCCATGAGTTCAAGAATCTTCAATGCCGTAAGCATCCCTTCTCGGGTCCAAGACCATCCGCGGTAGATAACTCCCCCATTTTCTTCACCACCAATCACCGCATTCTTAGATTTCATTGCCTGGACTATGAAGGGTTCACCGACCCGCGTTTCGATTATCTCTGCATCAACAAGGAGCGCAACTTCGTGGATGACATCGCTGGTCGCCACTTGTGTAACGATACGCTTTGGCTTCTCTTGGAGGTCTCGAAGCGAATGATATGCTGCGAGTGCGAAGACACGATCACCCATAAGGTATCGCCCTTGATTTGTGATTAGGATAATTCGATCGGCGTCACCATCCCAGGCCATCCCTACATCGAGTTCATTCTTTTTAACGGTCTGAATTAATTTTTGGAGATTAGCCTCTTTAGGTTCTGGTAACCGGTTAGAAAAGAGACCATCAGGTTCGCAGTAAAGAAGCTTGGTCCGTACCTCTATTGCATTCAACAGGGCCGGAACAACCATAGCCGCGGCGCCTCCACCACAATCAGCAGCAACTTGGAACTGTCGTTTCATGAGACGTTGTCCATTAACCTGCTCGAGCAGGGCTTCGATATACTGCAACCTGAAATCCTCAGAGGGAACGAGACGCCCACAAGCCTGCCATTCAGGTAAAGGTCTGTCTTCAACAAAATAACAGTCCTCAACTGCCCGTCCCATTTCCATTGTAAAAGATGCGCCATCTGGACCCCACAATTTAATGCCATTGTATTCCGGTGGGTTATGACTTGCTGTAATCATTACTCCCCCATCCAATTTGAGTTGAGGAATAGCATAAGATAACAGAGGCGTGGGAACCAGACCCAGAATATGAACGTTACAACCTCCAGTCATCAAGCCCGCACTAAAGGCAAATCCAAGCATTTCACTGGATTGGCGGGAATCCCATCCTAGACCAATGGTCTTCGGTCCTTCAAGATAATCAGCTAATGCACGGCCCACATCATATGCCACTGATGCCGTGAGTTCTCTATTGACAATGCCTCGGAACCCTTGCGTCCCAAACAATCGGGTCAACGGAGTCTCCTCTTGTAATCATCAAACCTACCTGCGAAGGTATTAATCTGTGGGCTAGTTCAGTCCCGCGATATCCAACTAAAACATATTCGGGGAAATGTTTTGGCGGGACACAAGTGATCGAGTCTCTTCAATGTGAGTTCCGATTTCTTTACGGATCACTTCGATACGATCCGCCTCCAGGTATGGCTCCATGGTCCATAAGAGCAGTCCGGTATAGAGCTCCTTTGGATCCAACAGCTCTTCGATATTCCGGATTGTTTTCAATCGAAATAGGTATTCATCCTCGTACATGCACACTATTTCACGAAGCTTCCGGCTAAGGGCGTCGACGTTTTCAACCAATTGATAAATCCGTGGTTCGTTGCTTCCCTCAGAACTAAGTAGATTGCCTCCACGACGTTGCAATTCGGAGACTCGTTTTTCCATTAGCCGCATTTTTCTGATCGAACTTTCAAAATCGGACGCTAGGGCTAACAACTTGGGGAGCACTTTATCGAGGAGTCCCATGTTCTTTGTGATAGCTCTATCGACGATACCCTCAAAAGAAGTAAGTTTTCCAAGATCCTCAATATTACGAAGGTAATTAATTTTAGATAATGAGCCAAGGATGACTCGAATGGGTCGAAGTGAACCGCGGTGGGCTGATTCCCACCGATTCATAGCATCATCCAGACCTCCGGTGACCTCACGCATTGAGCGTCCGAACTCACGGATGACCGCAGCAAGATGGTCTTCATCCATTGATTGAGGATTCCCGAGGGAATCTGCAGACTTAACGACCCGCATCCTAACAAGCTTAGAGTAGTCTGCGAATTTAACTTCTTTGCTTTGTGCATTGTAGAAAAAACCACGCTATAAAAAGGGCTTTTTAAGCATAGCGATATGATGTAAGACGCAGCTCTTGAATGAGGTTTCATAATGACATGGACGCCCTGCTTTGGCACTAGTGGTATTCGTGGCTCTGTCCCCGATGAACTGCATCCAGAGGTTGCTTGGCAAATCGGCTATAGTGTCGCCACGGTTTTCAAGGGTGCACCTCTTTTAGTATGCCACGATAACCGTACAAGCAGCCCAATGCTGACAAACGCTGTCGTTAGTGGATTAATGGCAGGAGGCTCTGACGCTCATTATGGAGGCGAAGTCATCACACCAGCTGTAAGCTTGTATCCCCGCCATTGCGATTTGGGAGGGGCAATCTTAATCACTGGCAGCCATATCCCCGCTCATATGTCTGGGATTGAAGTACTCGACCATGATGGTGCCCCAGTCCCACGTGATGTTGAAAAACAAATCGAAGCGCTCAATATTTCAAAAGCCGCACCTGTGAATTGGCAGAATTATGGACGCCTCCGACAAGCTTCTGATGTAGGTTCCTTTTGGATAAACAAGGTCGTAACACAAGTGGATGCAGGTCTTATTGCCAAACGAAATTTTCGTGTAGTTGTTGATGCTGCAAATGGCACAGCTATCCCCTGGCTGCTAGATGCCATCAAACAACTGGGTTGTACAGTTATCGAGCTTAACACCGAACGGGATCCTACGTTTCCTGGTCGATCTCCTAATTTACGAGTTAACCTCTTGGATCAAGCGGTTCAGTTGGTAAAACAACAAAGGGCAGATCTGGGTGTCGCTGTTGATGGTGATGCTGACCGTGCGTTCTTTGTCGACGATAAAGGACGGGCAATCATGGGTGATGTTTCAGGCACCCTGCTGGCTCAGATTGAGCTAATCCGTGAGGGGGGAGGCACCATCGTCACACCAATCAATTCTAGTAACCTAGTTGAAGATGTCGTTGGGCAATTTAAAGCGCGCATCGTGTATAGCCGCGTTGGACCACCAGCGATAGTGGCTGCCATCAAAAAGCACAACGCACTGTTTGCTTTTGAAGAATCTGGTAAAATAATCTACCCTCGTCTCAACTACCTTTCGGATAGTGGTCTTGGTACCGCTTATTTGTTGGAGTATTTGGCACGTACCGAAAAGACGCTAAGTGAGATTATTGATGCATTCCCCAAGTACACCCAATTAAAACGCGCAATTGATTGCCCTAATAATCTCAAAGAAGCTGTTACCTTGTATGCTCTAGAAATGGTGAGAAAAGATTATCCCAATGTACAAGTCAATACCGCAGATGGAGTCAAAGTCATTTTCGATGATGGCTGGTTGCTTCTCCGTCCATCCGGTACAGAACCGGTCTTTCGGTGCTTTGCGGAATCGCGTCAGGAAAAACGAGCTCAGGAACTCCTTACACTAGGGCTTGATTGGATTGAAGATGTACTCAAATCTGCTGCTTCATAATAAAGCAACATTAAATGGAGAATTATCATGTATTCAACACGATCCTTGTTTGGAAGCTCAGGTATCCGGGGAAAAGTCAATGAGTTAATCACTGGTCCATTGGCTATCCGAATTGGTCTGGCGACTGCAGACTATCTAAGTGCTATAGTGAAGCATCCACAGATAATGGTGGGGCATGATCATCGGACTACTGGCCCAATGTTGACTTCAGCGTTAATGGCCGGACTACTAGAGGGAGGAGTTACCGTCACAAGAACCGAGATGGCACCCACACCATCTATTGCCTATGCGTCAGGAAAAGAGGGCATGCACGCATCGATAATTGTGACTGCAAGTCACAATCCTCCCGAATACAATGGTTTCAAATTCCACAATCCCGATGGGGCGGGCTTCACAGCGATCCAACAGGAAGAACTCGAAAAGCGGATTATGAAAGCTGAGCCCGTAGATTGGAAACAGTTCACTGATTTCAGCTCATTTGAAGCCATTCCGCATCACCTCGATGCTATAGTGAATGCATGCGAGGTGACCCGATCATACAATGTTGTTATGGACGGCGCACTCGGTGTTGGAAGCTTAGTCACCCCCTCAGCGCTTCAGCAACTACACGCTAGCGTCAAACCTCTTAATACTCCCCCTGATGGACAGGAATATGCACAGCATTGCCCTCCATCAAAGATACAAAGTGCCGCAGCTGCAGAATGGCAACATTTCGTACACCTTGATAATCTCAGTGAAATCGTCACATCAACCAAAGCGCATGTCGGAATTGCCCATGATGGCGACGCAGACCGCGTGTTAGCAGTCGATGATAAAGGACGAGTTCTAGCAGGGGATATCCTCTTGGCATTAGTTGCAGATTACTATCTTGCTACCCGGGGAGGTAAGGTCATTGCCACTACCGTGTCAAGTTCGAGTGTCGTCGATCAGGTTGTAAAACAGCACGGTGCACGGGTTGAGCGATCCCGAGTTGGCGACGTTTTTGTTTCCAATCTAGTCAAAGAACATAAAGCCGTGATGGGTGCCGAACCCTCTGGGCCGTTCATCTTTCCAGAGGTGCATTATTGTCCCGATGGACCACTTGCAGCATGTAAAATACTTGAACTCCTCGAATGGGCAAACCGCTCCTTGAGTCAACTCGCAGATGATCTACCATCAACCCATCTACTAAGGGCATCTGTGACTTGTCCTAACGAGAAAAAAGAGGCTGTGATGAAAGCAATCAAATCAGTATTCGAAGAATGGAAGAACATCGAAGAAGTGAATCGAATTGATGGTATTCGTGCCAGTTTCCATGACTCTAGCTGGGTGCTCATCAGGCCGTCTGGTACAGAGCCGGTCATCCGCATTACAGTTGAAGCATTTTCAGCGCAAAGGGCGAAGGGCCTTCTCAAAAATGCCCAAGAGACATTAAAACGGGAAATTAGGTAGGGGCGTGGCGATGATCTTCTGTTGTGGTTTGCTTGAGCTTAACATGCGTATTGTCGGGCACATCCCTTTGGACAACAATCGAGGGGTCAATCCATGAGTTATACCCAATAGTTCGCCCTGGCAATACAACGACACCACATCCGATTTTCGATGCGTCCCCGATGACGGCGCCAAATTTGTCTGTATGCGTAGAAACTAATTGCCCGCCTAGCATTACCTGAACTTCTGAGCCATCGAATCGGTAGTTGGCCAACACAACACTCGCCCCAATCTCCACATCAAATCCAAGGATGCTATCACCAACAAAGGCGAGGTGACCAATTCTACTTTCAGGTAACATAACGGTATTTCGAACTTCACAGGAAAAGCCGGCTCTTGCTCCTTGATCGATTACAACGTGATCACGAATTAGACAGTTATTGCCAACAATGGCATTGGGACCGATATAAACGGGTCCCACTAAGGCTGCCCCTGGAAACACGCGGGCTTGTGGACCTATCCACACGTCCCCACTGAGATGTGCAGAATCACTAACGGTTGCTGTTGGATGGACGGGATCGCCTTTCTGTTGGTGCAATCGGTCGAAGAGGATTGGAGAAGCTTCGAGGATATTCCAGGTGCGTCCAACGTCAACCCAAGGATCCTTTGAATGGCTTCCATGGACAGTATGCCCTTCGTCGATAAGTTTCTGAATCCCCACTTCTAAATCCTGAGTTTTTCGAAGCATGTCAAAGATTGCATTGTTGAAAACGTAGACACCTGCTACAGCGAGATTACTTGGCTCAGTTCCTTTCTTGGGTTTCTCAACAATAGTTGTGATTTCAGTCCCTTCCAGAGCGACAACCCCAAACTGCCAAGGATTTGGCACCTCAAATAACGATAAAGCCATATCACTAGATTTGGCGGCTTTCAATGTCGCCTTGAAACGTTCAGTTGTTGTGATGATGTCACAATCAGTCATTAGGAAACGGTCCTCATCCGCTAGGCGATCTTCAGCGGCCAGAACTGCGTCGTATTCTCCTTTCGGTTCAGCCTGCTCAGAGTAGCTGATAGTAATTCCGAGGTCTTCTCCTTCACCGAAATACGCTTCAATCTGCTCACGGAAATGACCCACAACTAACACAATGTCTTTCATACCCGCTTCACGGACTGTATCAATCACATGGTGCAGCATCGGTTTACCAAGGAGCGGTATCATGGCCTTTGGTCGCTGCTGAGTTAAAGGATGTAATCGTGTGCCATATCCCGCCGCGAGAATTAGTGCCTTCAATCTCATCCCCACTTCCATACAGTTCCAGTCTTTTCGTCTTCTAAGATAATACCCAAGTCCTTGAGTTGATTACGGACTTGGTCCGCTGTTTTGAAATCTTTTTGTTTTCGGGCTTGATCCCGGATTCGAATTAGCATCTTCACTAATCCGTCGACCGTTCGGTCATCGGCTGCACCTGATGCCATCCGTTCACGGTATAGCCCCAAGACTTCGCCAACAGCATCAAGGCTGATGAAGGTTTTTTCTAACGTTCCGGCAGTCACTGATTGGTTCCCTACTACCATGGTATTCAGTGTAGTCAGGAATTTATTCAGGCTAGCGAGGGCTTCAGGGGTATTGAAATCATCATCCATAGCTGACTCAAATTCATGTTCGAAAGTGGATAGCGCCTCCCACATCTTCGTATCTGCCTCCGATGGCTTCCTCGGATTCTTTGCCTCCTCCACCCGGGCTTCGCGCAGCCGTCGCTGAATAAGGTCGATTGAGTTGTGAATTCGTGCCAACCGAGCCTTTGCCTCCTCAAGCTGAGCATCACTGAAATCAATCGGGCTACGATAGTGCGATGAAACGAGGAATAAGCGAACAATCTCTGGATCATATTTCGCAGTAATTTCTTGAATAGTGAAAAAGTTCCCCAAAGATTTGGACATCTTCTCGCGGTTCACCGTTAAAAAACCATTATGCATCCAATACCGAACGAAGGGTTGACCCGATAAGGCCTCGGATTGGGCAATCTCGTTTTCATGATGGGGAAACACCAGATCAAGGCCACCCCCATGAACGTCAATGGGGTCGCCTAGATACTTTGTCGACATAACCGAACATTCAATATGCCAGCCTGGGCGACCTTTTCCCCACGGAGAGTCCCAACTCGGTTCACCTGGCTTCATGACCTTCCATAACGCAAAATCCTCAGGGTGCTCTTTCTCTTCAATCACTCCAGCGTCCTGATCTTCCTGCTCAAATGGCATCTCCTCCCCCTGGTCCCGACGTGATAGGCGGCCATATTGCTTGAACCTTGACACCCGGAAATACACGCTGCCATTTGCCTCGTAGGCAAACCCTTTCGTGATTAATTTGTTGATGTGTGCAATCATCTCTTGGATGTGCTCGGTAGCCTTCGGGTATGCTGTGGCACGTTTCACATGTAGCTTATCAAAATCTTCAAAATACTCTTGGATATACTTCGCTGCTAATTTGGTCGTGGTCGTATTCTGCTCTTGTGCACGATTTATCATCTTATCGTCGATATCCGTGAAGTTTTGAATAAAGCGCATATCATAGCCCTTGTACTCCAGGTAACGCCTGATTACATCAAAGGCCACAATTGAGCGCGCATGGCCTAAATGTGCTGAATCATATACAGTGGGCCCGCAGACATACATGCGAACTTCACCTTCATGTAGGGGTTTGAAAGGCTCCTTCTTCCGTGAAAGCGTATTATATACCTGTAACATGGCGTCTCCCACCTGAATCAGCAGTGCACCCCGGTATAAAAGTACTTTATTACGATTTCCGTTTCTGCTCTCTTGCTGCCGCTAGAACGGTTTGCGCTAACTTCTTTTTACGTGCCATGGATGTCATGTGTGTTTGTTCAATTACGACTCTCATACCTAACTCCTCGATGCGGGGTGTTAGATGTTGATCCTCCTTGTCGATCACCATAATATCGAGAAACTCTTCGTAGATTTGTGCCACTCCCACAGCTGACACTTCGATACCCTTACCTTCCATCAATTTGTCTGCCGGACCTTTCACCGGTTTCCCCCCAATGATTGGTGAAACAGCAACCTTGACAGCATCAGCTTTCATGATTCCTGGCTTGATGTGGGGTACGGCTAATATGGGTCCAATACTGACAATGGGGTTACTAGGACATACAACGATAGTCTCAGCTTGTTCTAGTGCATCAAGAACACCAGGACTTGGTACGGTTCTATCGATGCCATCGAAAAGCACATCCTCAACTGCATCTTGTGCTTTTCGCTTCACCAGGTACTCTTCGAAATGGATTAACCCGACATCTGTCACAATCCGCGTTGGCACCCACTGCTCCGTCATGGGGATAATACGGCAACGGACTCCCAGCAATTCACTAATTGCCTGAGTTGCTTTTGAAAGCGACCACCCTTGCTGCAACATCGCTGTCCGCGCAAGATGGGTGCCTAGATCTTGATCGCCTAGCGAAAACCAGGTATCAAATCCTAACTTTTGAAGCGCCTGTAACGCATGAAATGTATCCCCTTCTATTCCCCAGCCTTTCTTATGATCCACAATACCAGCAAGGGTGTATGTGACGATATCCACATCGGGAGAAATATACAACCCCATGAAATTTGCCATATCATCGCCGGTATTCACGATAACAGTGAGTTCTTCTGGAGGTACCACCTGAACAAGTCCTTCTAGAAAGCGTGCCGCACCTACGCCACCCGCTAACGCTACCACTGACATAAACTCAATCTCCTTCTCCTTTGACGAAAGAAACAAGCTTCTCAAAAGGTTGCCTTGATAATGGATCCGGTGTTTCATCAGCATATCCCAAAGTAACAAGGGCCTGTGGAATGATGGTCTCAGGTAATCCTAGTATTTGTTGCACGGTATCTGGGCAAAATAACGGGGCACAAAACCAACATCCTGCTAACCCTTCTGCGTGCGCGGCAAGAAGAAGCGTCTGTATAGCGGCTGCAACACTTTGAACTGCCATTGTGTATTCTGCACGCTGACGTTTATTATCAGGATAAACATCCATCGGTTCCATCGTAAGACACACGATGATGAGAACCGGAGCGCTTGTAAACCGTGTGATCGAGGTGGTTACTAATTCATCTATCTTCATTAGTGCTTCTCCATCTGCTGTCAAATCTTGTCGCAACACATCTCCCATTGCTTCGGCTAGTTTCGCCTTTATCTTCATAGATTGTAACACGAAGAACCGCCAAGGCTGGGCATTATGCGCCGAAGGTGCCCATAGGGCTGCTTTGAGAACGCGGTTAAGCTGAGCCAAAGCAACGGGCTTTTCCTTCAATTCACGAATGCTCCGTCGGCTCGCAATGAACTTGTAAAACTGTTGCATCAAGATTCACTCCACAGTATTGGAATGGGTACACTTTGCCTTTCAATCCCTTATAGGCTACGCTCAGTCGGTTTGTTAACTCCTTAACGGGTTTATTATCATCCGCCATCTAGACAAATACTTAAGAACGCGTATTTCGCGGGCACTAGGTAGACTTTGAAGAGGTGGCTAGCCCTCTTCAGAGTTTGTGTCTAGCACACATGCGGCTACAAAGGCAACCCTCCAATCTTAGGGTGGATATCATGCGGCTAAAACAGCTCTTCTTATTGTTAGTAATCTCAATCCTACTGTTCCCACTCGTTCCCCTTGTCCCCTCTAATAAGGCAATATCGCCTCGCACAAACGCTCTGGATGTGGGAACCGGAATCTCTCCAGGTTCAATATTCAACAGCCCTTTAGACACCGCAAAGAATACACCTGAGTTTACTTCTCCAACTGCTACCTCAATTCCCGACAATCCTGTAGAAACCCCTGATATCCCGATCAGTCATTCTGGGGCTGGTTCAGCTCGTCTTACACAATTAACATGGAATATATCACGGTCATTCAACAATCGAAATGACATTTCCGATTACACAGTCCATATCAATAAGGGCATGTTATATCATGATGAAAGCTACTTCACCCGGATTGGGAATATCAGCTCAAATAAAGGCTACATACTGGTTGAAGACTATGATCCGCTAGCCGGTTGGAGATATTACTGGCCAATGGAAGAAAAGTCATGGCCTGGTGAAGTCGTTTTCATGGCATTCAACATCAGCGGT
>JAEOUH010000038.1 GCA_016839365.1 Candidatus Hermodarchaeota archaeon | reverse complement strand
GAACTCTCCTGCTGCGCAACCGCAAGTGCCACCAGCTCTCCCTTTAGGGTCATAATAGCTACCATGTCACCAGGTTGAATATCCGTATGGAGTTTTAATACACCAGCCACCGCAAGATTAGCCCCATGACAAATCGCATCAACTGCAGTATCGCGAATGATAATCTGGGGAAGATGTTCTACCCCATTTTCTAATGGTTGCACATATTGGCGAAGAAGCCGTTCATCCTTCTCTTCGTTCCAGAAATGAAAGGCATCCATCACATCATAGAGCGAAGCCAAAGTGGCATCCTCTCTGAAAGGGCCAGTGCGAGTGCGTCGGAGTTCAGCCATGTGGGCACCTCCTCCGAGGACCTCCCCGAGATCAAAGACCAATTTTCTGATATATGTCCCTGCTTGGCATCCTACACGGAAAAGGACGTTTTGATCCTCGATTTCGAGAACCTCAAGGTAGTAGATTTCTCGTGTTCGCAGTCTCCGTTTCACCGAAGAGCGAACCGGCGGGCGCTGATAAATAGTGCCAACGAATTCACCAGCGGCGTCTCGGATCTTTTGGGGATTCTCCTTTCGGTGTACTCGCATCACACAGATGTATTCTTTGCCGGATGTCAGGAGGGCATTCGCAATTTTTGTCGCATTCCCAAGCATGACGGGTAGTACCCCTGTAACTTGGGGGTCCAATGTACCTGAGTGCCCTGCGCGATCCAGTCCCAAAATGCGTTTAACCCACGAAACTACTTCGTGGCTGGTTGGTCCAGGAGGTTTTTCTGGGTTTGGAAGGGAGCTCAGCACCTTTCAGCAAACTATCCAGATTGATGATACCATCCCGAAACAGCTCGGGAATGGTTCGCTCCTGGGGGATACCACCATGGGCAGGGTTCGTGGTGTCCTCCGCACGGGTGACTAGGGTTCGTTTCTTATCCGCAGGGAGTTGCGACTTTGTCAGATTCGAAGTCCTCCTCAGCCCCTTTAGAAGGGCCTGTGTTATTCATCTCCTTTTGCTTTCATAAAGGGTGTGAGCTTCGCACTCGTGATAGCTTTCGCAACAGCGGCATCCTCTGCACCAGCTTTGATGTCGACACTATTCTTCGTCGGAGTCAGGTGATCAACATTGGAGCGCCGCCGACGGACACCTGTTACTTCTGGTGGTCCGGTGACGAGGACGAAGTTCTTATCTACACGTTCAACTACAACACATTTCTTTCCGGCCTCACGGCCATGCGTTTTCACGCAAACTCTGCCAACTTCAACTAAACTCATGGGGATTCAACCTCCACCGGTTAGCAGTCAACTGTCGTGTTACCATAACAGCGTCATTCAGATGGCTTCCCGGAGGACGCGAGATACGCCTTCACCGCTGCGGTACATATACTTATCGTAGCAACAGCGTTAAATCGTTCGGTGTTCAAAACCAAATCAAAGAGGCGAGTATCCGTCACATCTATACCATAGAATTCTTGGAATCGATCATGCTGACTTTCTTCCCGTGTCAGTGTTTCTTCCAGGATTTCTTCATAAGGACGTGATTCGCGATTCGCAATCCGGAGGGCGCGAACTTCAAGGGGTGCATGCAGGTAAATTGTCAAGTCCGCGTACCGTCGCGCCACCCATCCCGCGATATAAGCGTCTATGACTACATTACCGATTTCTGCCTCACGTTGGGTCCGATCATCTATTTCTTGATCGATTTGGGGATTTTGTTCAGCGATTTTGCTGAATGCAGATAAAGACATACCCCGTTCTTTAGCAAGTTGTCGGAAAATCATGCCTGCTGAAATGTAACGGAGATTGAAGGTTTCAGCCAACGCTTGAGCGACGGTAGTTGTGCCTGCTCCATGTAAGCCACTGATGGCAATTGTCAAGCCCATGGCATCACACGCGCCTTTATCCATAAGCAGAAGTCATGGTGGTTCCTAGCAATTTCTGGATAATCATATTCATGGTGAAGCTACAGATAATATACCAGTAGATGTAGAGCAAGCCCATTCCCATAAATGGTACCCCTGGAGCGTATGGACCTGTATCAACCCATTGCCCATACTGCCACCCGAACCCAAGACCAAAGGGCCCTAATAACTGACCGAAATTCAGAGGAGACCAAAGAACCGGAGCGGGAATAGCATTTGGCGGGAAAGCCAATCCTGGATCAACGAAAACTCCATTCATAATCGTGAACACCAGCATGAAGGGAATGATGGTCACCAGCATGGGAACAAACGACTGTTTACTCACTTCACCTTGCAGTTTCATGATGTACCGTTCACGCCGCTTAATCTTCAACTCGAGTTTCCGACGCGCCCTCGGATCAGCCTCCTCTTTGACTTGTTTTTTCATAGCGTTGTATTTGTTGATCTCTTCTCGCGATCGCTTGAGCCGGTCATAATCAATGAAATGACGGTTCACCAAATTCGATGTCAAGGAGATTATGATACTGACCAACAGTACAACCACCGCAGACAAAGGTGGATAGGCCCAAAAGCCCAGCGCGGCTCGGATAGCAACGGCGATTTCAATGAATATATTTTGCAAGGCCATCACACTTTCAAGAGTAACTCCGCAAAAGCGGTTGCTGTCTCCTCAGCTTTACCCTCTACATTCTTAAGAATCATTACGGTAGCACCAGTTAAGGTACCCACAGCTATCGCAGCTGACCGACATAGCAACTGATGAGAAGCAATATTCTCAATCATCTGCTCATCCCGGGTCCGAGTCGAATCCTTCGTCCGACGAGATGCAATATCCACGGGATCCGCTTCGACCAGCACAATTGACGCCGGACGAATGGCTTCAGCCACCCATTTAGGAAGACCAATTAGATAGCCACCATCCGCGGTTTGAATCAGAGTGTGCGTGTCGACAATTACAACTTGCGTCTTACTCATCGCGGCGATGCGCTCACCGGCCAGCTTCTGAACTTCACGTTGCTTCTTCACCGGTAACTGACGAAGTTCATCCCGGCTCTCGACCAACCGCATCTTCTGCGCAATCTCAAACATCACCGACCCATAGGTAATCAGCGAGACATTAAGCCGGTCCTCAACCATCCGAATCGCATCAGTAACCACAGTTGTTTTCCCGACTCCGGGTACACCACTCACAACGACGACTTTACGCACTTGCAATCGATTGGCCTCCAGCGGAACTTAGCACACTCAAGGTCCTAGCCTTAAGAGCTTTTCGAGCCTGCAACAAAGGACTCATTATGCCCTAGCTAGCCAACACCCAAGAGACCACGCATCATCGGGTGCATTTCACCCAACTGCTCTTTTGCTAACAGCTCGAAGTATTGCCGCATGATGCCGACAGCAAGGAGTATTCCAATGCCAGTAGTAAGTGCACCGAGGAAATCAGCGAAGGCGGCGAGTCCACCAACGATGATTCCGCCGAGTACGGCGACGGTGGGGATGTAGCGGTTGAGGATTTTTTCAATGACTTGGGGTGATCGGCGGAAGCCGGGGACTTGCATGCCAGCGCCAATGAGTTGGCGGGAAACGTCGCGTGGGGAGATACCAGAGACATCGATCCAGAGCCTAGCAAAGCCGGCACAGAAGACCATGAGGAGGAGAGCGTAGCCAACAGCTCTGACCCATCCACCGGGTTCGTATAGTGAGAGAATGCCGATGGGTGGTGTGAGGAACCAGACAAAACAGAAGGGATTGGGTACCAAGTAGTTGCCACCGCCAGATGCTGCAGAATAGCTGGCGATTAGGTTGAACCAGAAAGATGTTTGGAGAGCGGGGACTTGAACCCAGAGGATTTGGGTGATGAAGAGGACATTGGCGTAGAGAGCCTGGGTGAAGATGACGGGGATATTCGAGACATAGAGGAGCTTGATGGGATATTGACCTCGGAAGCCACGGTAGCGGGCGTATTGCAGGGGGATATTGACACGGAAGGATTCCATGTAAATGACAATGACGAAGGTAACGAAGGTTGTGATGAGGCCAAGGCCACTGGCGCGGGGATTTTGTGGTCTAAACCATATGGTCACCGGATCGGCCACCCATCCAGTACCGGCGAATGGGTCATAAATTGCAGCAGGATTAAAACCACTCGCGGACCAACCGCTGAAGTTTTGAAGGGCGTAGGGGATGATTCCTTGGTAGGTGAGTACTGCGGGGATGGTGGTGAGGTCTGGGTTTTGTGGGGGTACGATTGCTATCATACCCCAGATGATTTGGGTGCAAACGTTGGCCATGATGAAGAGACTGACACCGCTACCAAGACCCCAACCTTTCTGAATGGTTTCGTCCATCATGATGACCACAATGCCAGCAAACATCAATTGGATGAAGACCAAGATGGCGTTGCCAAAGGACAGTTGAGTGGGGATCTGCCCGTAAGCACCTGCGAAGATGTAAGCGAAGGCTTGGAATGCGGTCATGAAGATAGCAAGAACTTTTTGAGCACCAGTGTAGAGCGACCGCTGATAGGGGTCAGACATGTCGACACGAATAAGTTGGGAACCCACAAGAAGCTGCATGATGAGCCCGGCTGTCACGATGGGACCGATGCCGAGTTCCATGAGTGTACCTCGCGAAGAGGCGAGGATTGTACGAAGCCAGAAAAAGTAGTCAAATCCTAATTGTTGGTTGATACCATAGAGAGGCAAGCTGGCCATTATGAGGTATAAGATGAGGATGACTGCGGTCCAGACGATTTTTTCCCGGAACGAGACCTTCCGGTCAGGTGCCTTGACCTCTGGCATGATGCGAATCAATGGACGCAGTGCGTTGAGAAACCGACTCATGCCGTTTGCCCCAAAATTTGGTGTTTGTAGTTAATCCGTGTCAAAGGTGAAAACAGCGGAAGGTTTTGCTGTTTAATTATGTTTTGGTTCAGGTCTTAGCCTTTCCTTTTGTAGCTGCCGCTCGTTTGGGTTTTGTCTTGGTGGAAGCAGCTTTCGGTTTTGGCTTGGTCGTAGTTTCTGATTTAGGTGCTTTCTTCGGCTTGCCGGTTGCCTTTTTCGCTGCGGCTTTTGGCTTGGTTTTCGGTTCGCCTTTTGCTTTGGGCTTGGGCTTCGGCTTAGGTGCGGGTTTGGGGGGTTCAGTTAGAGACGGTGCAGGATGCTTCGTGGGTTCTTGGACAGAACCTTTGATTTTCCCTCCGGCGGCTTTAATTTTCTCAGCTGCACGGTGAGTAAAAATTGGAGCAGTAACTGATATGGGAACCGTTATCGATCCGGCTCCAAGCACCTTATCATAACCGTGTGCGGCAAGATCAATAGAAATGGGTGCATCTTTAGTTGCAGGTTTTCCTTCGGTGAATTGAGAAAGACTACGAGCAATCTCGCCCACATTAATGGTGGTGTGACTTTGACGGAGTTTGGTATGGCGGTGGAAGCCCTGTTTGCCAAAGCGGTCTGGGTCATGAGCGGTTACATAGGTCCAGTCGTGTTTATGTCCACCAGTTTTGCCTTTGCCACCGCGTTGGCCACCTTTGCGATGTTGGCCTATTCGTCCATAACCGTGCATGCGGCTCCCACGCATTTTGCGGACTTTTTTGGGTTTTCGTGTCGACATGGTTGTTTGTCTCCTTTGGGGTTAACGTTTCTGGAGGTGTATTTCTAAGATGCCATTACGATAACTGGTCTTGGCGGAGTCAACATCAACAGGTGCGGGAAGATCGATGTCTTTTGCATATTTTCGATCCTTTGAATCCACTTGGAGAGTTAGACTATAATCATTCACTTTGATGTGGATTTCATTCCGTTTCACGCCTGGGAGTTCTGCAATGATAATAAGCTGGTCATCTTGATCCATAACATCAATGAGTGGTTCACGTTCATTGCGGACCACTGGCGGTCCACCCTCGGGGTTAAGGTTGCCAAATGGATTTAATCGTATCTTACCATCTGGCCCGATACCTGCAGAGAAGCCCCAAACCATGGGATTCTTTTGGAGCTGTTCGAGGATTTCTTCAAGTTGGTGCTCGGCATCAGGACCAAACATGTCCTCAGGATTAATATCAGAAATCATCTTCATGATTTCTTCAAACATCCGTTGAAGTGCTTCGAACTGTGAATCATTGGACTTATCATCCCACCAACGCTTCCGTTTAGAACGATCATCGTTTTCGGCCATATTTCATCAATCCTGTTTTCGTATTCTCCCTCTTATGACATTCGTTTGAGGAGGGTATTAATATCCTCACCGCGGTAACCGAGTTCACCCTTCTGTTGGATAGTTCGCTTAACACTTCTTCGAAATCCCTTCGAAGGTGGGTGTAGACGGAAGACCTTTTTCAGCTTGGGAAGAGCCAGTGACACCTCTTTCTGCGCGACAAGGGCTTTGGCATATTCGTCAATGGATTTGTATTTAGTATGCTGTGCCACATATTCGTCAGTGACAGGTTTTTCCCCAATCAACCGACCTCGTTTTCGGAGAAGGCGTGATAAAGTAGGGGCGTCAATTTCACCCCAAGTGATGGCATCTTTTGCCCGTTGAAACATTCCTAGATAGGTTGGTCGCTTATCCAGAACCACGGCATGATTCACACGGGAAAGATTCATCAGGGCTAGTGTGTCTTTGGCTTCTTGGCGCAAGCCTATGCTGCTGCGAATGCGGATGACAGCCACCAATGGATGATTTTGTTGGGTCTCTGTTGACATGTTATTCAGATCTCCGCGTCCAATCTTGGGGAGTCATGATCTGATTGGTTCCTTTTAATGCATTGAAGACTGACCGTGCGAAGTTGAGGGTGGTGCGCGTATGCCCACGTGTTCGGGACCATACATCGTGGATGCCAGCTAGCCTAAGGACAACTTTCATGGTGTCGGCTGTAACCAGCCCCACCCCTTTAGGCGCAGGAAGGAGCTTCACACGAACACTTCCTGTTTTACCATTCACTTGAAAGGGAACGGAGTGGG
The DNA here is from genome assembly GCA_016839365.1 of Candidatus Hermodarchaeota archaeon. Taxonomy (GTDB): domain Archaea; phylum Asgardarchaeota; class Hermodarchaeia; order Hermodarchaeales; family Hermodarchaeaceae; genus Hermodarchaeum. Next base: position 6,776 of record JAEOUH010000038.1, on the reverse strand, counting down.
GGTCGCTGCACCCACATTCCCAACTTCCACAGCCTCTCCGAACTGAAATGAGATTGAGCTTCGCCCGAAGAATGGCTTTCCGAATGGCCGGTCCAATTTCTGGTGCTTTGCTTTCACCAATACCGACAAAGCCGTTTTCGTTACCTACAATGACAGTGGCTTTGAATTGAGATTTTTCGCCAGCATCAGTCTGTTTTTGTACCAAGTTGATGTCGATGACTTCTTCTTGAAGGTCTGGCAGCAATACGTCGATGATTTCAGGCTCCTTGATTGGGAGAGCTAACTGAAAGAGATCTTCCAGTGAGGTGATTTCGCCAGCCTTCACCTGTCGACCAACTTTTGTGACTGGTTCCCACTCCTCGACATTGAAGCCGCGTGGGCGTTGCTGTTGTTCTCGCGGTCTTCGGCTCATTCTTTCGACCCTCCACGAGTGTATTTCGCTGTGATATTCTTCTTGGTAGTATCGTACATGCTTGGGAGCTGAGTAAGATCGGTGCGGCCCTTCGAAACCTTTCCGAATTGGCGTTGAAAGGTGCTGGGCTGGTTCTCGCTGAGGTCTTTGGCGTAGCTAGCGATGTGTTCGCCTCGAAGGTGTTTTTCCTTTGGAAACATCTTGTCTGAGCAGGGAACCTCAAGTCCAGCGTCGATAGCACCCTTGACAGCTGAAAAGATTCGGGATCCGGGTATCGGTTGGGATAATCCAATGTCAACAATGGCTGCGTTTGTTCCTAGTTTCAGAACGCGACTGGCAGCTAAGAATCCTGTGAGATACGCTGCAGGGATGTTCTTTACACCAGCACGCCAACCAAATTCGCTTAACTGTCGCGAATCAGCCGCTGCGATGCACCTGTCTCCTTCCGGTAGGGCTTCAATGATTTGGACGATGACGCGAGTACTGGTTTTTCGTACGACTAGGCGTGGTCGTCCAGAGCCTACCATACGGCGTCGTGCGTGGTAGTCGGTTTTACTTTCACGACGTCGACGGAAAGGAACTTTGTATCGTGGTCCGTGTGCCATTTTTTATCGCCTCTTCATTTTATGTTCTTGAATATACATGTCGACTCGTCGGATATTGGGGAACATCCCACCTTTCGAGAGCCGATATAATCGTCGGTAATCACGGGGTTTGATGATCCGTCGAGCTCGGAGTTGTTTGAGATGTCGACGGATAGCCCGAATCTTTAACATCCACCGTTCTTTGCCTGAGAGTCTCGCTGTCCGTTTACCCTTTCGGCTGCCTGATCCTGAACGAAGACCTCGTTTCTGCTTTAGATGAACAGCTTTTGCTCGACCACGACTAATACCCTGAATTGGCACTTTGCGGATAGCCCCTTCATGGATTAGCCGACGGATATCATCGCGTCGAATGGCTAATGATACGTCATCAAGTCGTTCGGGGTCAATCCAGACCCGATTTTCACCGACTTTCAGGATCCGCGCTGCAAGTTTTCGTTGGGCTCTTACATTCATGGTTGTATTCACCTTCTAGCTAGTTTCCTCTGTGTCAAGGTCGAGGAGTTCGCGTATCTCCGATTTCAGTTGAGGGTTGATTACCCGAAGGCCGAGGTCATCTGCTCGATCAATGATGGCCATCCGTTTGCGATCACCTACGCGATGAGCGATTCGGACGGCATGAATTTTGGGATGAAGCCCTTCCATTTCTTGGAGGTTGTGAACGAGCACTTCTTTCATGCCAGACGGGTGGTAGTCCCGGAGCTTGACCGGACTTCGGTAGCCAATGCGGGGCATTTTCGGTTGGCTTTTTTCGCGTTTCCTAATTGCAGTATCAATGCCCTTGGGACGCCGCCATCTGGCGTTTAATCGTTTATACCGCCAACTCTCCGGACGCCGAAACTTCGGTTTTCGTTGATTCAATTGTCGCTTCTTGTGTAGTTCGCGTTGAAGTTGTTTGACACGTTTACTCTTCTTCATAATCTTACACATCCGGGTTGGCTAAATCTTCCAATGCTGATCTCCAAGCTGTTTTTCGTACACGTATATCCCATCATGGAACTTGCGGGGGTCTTTTCGACGAAGTTTCGTTGAATGTTGAATGTTCGCTGCTGTCTGACCAACAAGTTCGATGTCAATCCCTTCCAGGATCACGTCGTCACCTTGCACACTAACGTTGACACCAGGAAGTATTTTGGCACGGCGGGCAGCTTTCTCGCCATAGAAGTTCTCGACAATAAGGCGATCTCCTTCAACTTTCACGCTGGGGGGGAAGTGGGCGTAGACCACCTTCATCTTGTATGTGACACCATGAATGACACCAAGCATCATGTTTCTGATGTGGGAGACAACAGTGCCCACAAGAGCGATTTGACGGCTCCGGGGATACTCGACGGAGACCACGATTTTATTTCGGGTTTTTTGAATATCTACGTCGACGTGGCTGAAATCACGGGCGAGTTCGCCTTTGGGTCCTTGCACAGTCACACACTTCCCATCAAGGGTTAAGGTGGTATTCTCCAGGATAGGAGTCGATTTTTCGAAATGTGTGGTTTTGGCTGGCATTGTCACAATCCGCTCCTTAGCTTAGTAGACGTAGGCGATGAGCCGTCCTCCATGACCTTGTTCTTCAGCTTCACGATGAGTCATGAAGCCTTTGGGAGTTGATACAATGAGGAAGCCGAATGCCCGGGAGGGCAAGAACCGCTTCTCCCATTCTTCGAAGTCGTGGCGTTTCACCGCGTGGTGGGGGCTAATAATACCACATTGATTGATACGGCCAAGAAGCTCCACACGGAGCATGCCGGCTTTACCATCATCGATGAATTCGAATTCCCCAACATAGCCCATTCGCTGCATAATCCGGAGCGCCGCGCCGATTTTCTTCGAGGCAGGTGCAATGACTACCTCTGATTTACGCAGTAGCTCGTGGTTCATGATGTTTGAGAAGGCATCTGCCAATGGTTTCTTTACTGTCATTGTCTTTTCTACCTCTAACTAAATTTTCGAAACCCGAGCTCTTCGGCGACTTCTCTGAAGCAGCGTCGGCATAAACCAATTTTAAAACTGCGAATAATGGCACGGTGAGTCCCGCATCGTTTGCATGCGCGGTGTCCTTTGCCCTGTTTTTTCTCCTGTGACATTAGTAGTCCTCCTCCATATCGGGTCGTGTGAATTGAATTCCCAGCTCTGTGGAGAGAACCGTCATCGCTTCACGGGGGGTAATCCGGTGGCGAAGGGGAACTTTATGGCGTCCTCGCCGTCGCCGATTAATTCGGTATCCAGGACGCTCCGTGCATATGGCAATGTCCATTCCAAAGATTCCAAGATTGGGATCGTATTTGACACCTGGAATCTGAATGTGTTCAGAGATACCGAACGAAACGTTCCCTGAGTGGTCGACAGCATTTTCCGGTATTTGGAAATCGGCAACATCTAAAGCTCGTTTGGCAAATTCCATGGCTTTCTCACCACGTAGGGTCACTTTACAGCCCATGGGTTCACCTTGACGGAGCCCGAAGTCACGATTTGTGCGTTTGGCTAAGATATCTGCTGGTTTTTGCCCCGTTAGATTTTCAAGAATTGCCTTAGCCTTCGCTAAGGGTTCGCCCCCGGTGCCCAAGGACATGTTTACGACCACTTTCGAAATGAAGATTTGTCGCATGACATTATCCTTCTTCGCCTTTGGTTGGGGAGCCGGCAGGGGCTTCGCTGGCTTAGCCTCCGCTCCGGCATCCTTAGCCTTCACTGAAGCCGACTGTTTGGGTGAGGATTTTGGTTGAGATGATTTCTTTGCTGTTGACATGGTTAGCCAGCCTCCGGAATGGAAACCAATGGAGTATCTATACCTAGAGGAAAGACGTACCGAATAGCGGTCAAAATGGTCTTTTTCTCCGCGATCTGGATGGTTCCCAGTTGATTCTCAGGATCAATCTCGATGAGTGTGCCCACTTTACCCGTATGATCTCCGCCTGTTATGACAACTGTGATTCCTTTCTTAAGGGGGATATGTTCCTGAATGGTTTGATCGGGCAACTTGATCAGTAGTGTATCGCCGGGATTATAGGGAATTTTAGGCTTGACTTTGGGATCTTCTATGGGAAGTTGGATGGTGCGGCCGTCGTGAAGATGGAGTTGTATGTTTCCTTTAGACACTGTGTTCTTACCAGTGATTTTACAGGGTTTGAGGTTCTGTTCTTTCTTGGTGATTTTTAAAAGTTGGAGGAGGTGTTGTGAATCGGGCATAACGCGAACGCGTGTTTTGGCTTCATCCACCTCGATGATATCCATTAAGCCAACGGGGAATTTGTAGTCTTTACGTATGCATCCGTCTACCTTCACGTGCCCTTGCGCAATGACACGCCGTGTTTCATTCAGCGTGGTGGTTAATTTGAGCATATCTCGGATGACGACCCCCAATGGAATTCCTTCTTGGAGCGCATGGGGGCCAGGATTACTGCGGATAGTGAAGGGACGAACCTTGCGCTTAATTTGCCAGTGACCAGGGGCAGCCAATCGTTTCAGATGTTTTCGGGGACCTTTGGGCATAGTGCTAATCCTCCTTCTTTGTCAAGTCGGCTCGGGCGGCAGCTTTACGATCGATAGCCGTTTGACGGGTTTTATCGAGGTTCAGTTTGGTAATCATGACGTTTTCGGGGCGTATCGGAAAAGGCACGGCGGAGCCATCCACTTTTTCGATTGTGATGTTCTCGATGCTGAGCTTGAGGTTTTTCATGTCGATTTCAATCACATCGCCTTCGGAGTCTCGGAAGGCGCCTCGTGTGATATAGACGGTGTCACCGGTGTGGACCGGCAGTCGTTTGATGCCGTGTTTATCCACCAACTCAGGAGCCAGTTTTGCGGTGAGATATCTGTGGCGACGGTGCCAGGGTGCGGTATATCGCGATTTACGCTGCTTCTTGGGTTTTCGTGAGGTCATTTTCTTTTCAGCTCCTAAACGATGATGCTGGCGACGCTAGCAATACGTGGCCAGCGTTCAGCGGCTTCTCGGGCAATGGGGCCACGGATTTCGGATCCTTGTGGATCCCCAACTTCTGAAGTGATAACGACAGCATTATCTTCAAAGCGAATCCATTGACCACCTTTACGGCGGAAGGGCTTGCGTTGTCGCACAATGATACCACGGAGTACTTGGCGGCGCATCTTGGGAGTCCCCGCCTTGCAGGAGACTACAACCATATCGGCTACACTAGCGGCCGGTTGACGTCGGAGTCGTCCGTGCCAGCCAATGACAGATATGATTTCTACTATCCGTGCCCCACTGTTATCAGCAACGATGAGTCTAGCCCCTGTGGGTAGACCACGACTGATCTTGGTGCGCGCAACACCTGCGGCTTTTTTACCTCGTTTCACCATTAGTCGGTCGCCTCCTTGGATTTGATGCGTTCAACAACGACGAAGGATACCGTTTTGCTAATTTGTCGGCACTCAGCAATCCGGACAGTGTCTCCCACCTCAAGAGGGATGCAGGGTGGATGGTGGGCCGCAGTCATAGAGTGACTCCGCGCATATCGGCGGTATTTCTTGATGAACTTGAGGTAATCACGGCGGACAGTAACAGTGCCCCGCATCTTGGTGCTGGCAACAACCCCATCCATGGTTCGTCCACGAACTGGCAGTGTTCCATGAAATGGACAATTAGGATCGCTACATTCCTCTTCAGGAGGCGTGACCTTCAGACCGATATTTTTTGCTACCATCGTAGTTTTTTCGCCCTCCTTAGGCGTTCTGCGGGAGTGCCCAGAAGAGCCGTCCCGTTAATTTTTGCTGTCTCGCCGCTAGGCAGGGACAGCTCGAAGACCGTGGAGGTCTTCGGAATCTGACGGTGTCGAAGTCCGTCAGCGAGTGTAATCATGTTATGGGTATCGTCCACAATGATTCCGGAAATGTTGCGGAGCATCGGATTGGTCGCCTGCTTCACAGTTGCTAAGAGGCCAATGAGGGGTTTTATGACCAGATGGCTGGTGTGTTGCATGGCTATTCACCCTCCTCCAAGCTTTCTTCTTCAGCCCTACGTGCTTCTTCATTATTCACAGTTAGAATCCGAGCGATGTTCTTACGAATCCCACGGATGACGCCGGGATTTTCCATTCCCGCACCCGACATCATTGCAGCTCGTTGTTTTGCAAGCTCTGCACGGAGTTCATCGAGCTTCCGTTCCCGTTCAACGAGAGTCATATTCCGGATTTCGTCCATTTTCAGTAGTGGCATTGGTCCTTTGCCTCCTCATCTCACTTTTTTGAAGATTCCTTCTTGGATTTCAAAGCCTTCTCCTTTGCCGCTTCGGGTTTCGTCTTCTTTTCCTTCTTGGCTGCTTTCTCCGTCTTCGGCTTCTTTGCAGCTTTGGCCTTGGGTTTTTCTTCAGCTTTAGCGGCCTTGGGCTTCGCCTTAGCCTTCGGTTTCTCCTCCGCCTTCTTCTTAGGCTCTGGCTTGGCCTTGGCCTTGGGTTTGGCTTCGGCTTTAGGTTTCTGCTCTGCCTTCTCCTTCTTGGCCTTCGGTTTCTCCTTGACGGCCTCTTTCTTTGGCTTTGGTTTTTCCTTGGGCGTTTCAGGTGCCTTTTCCTTTGGAGCTTCAGCTTCGGGGCCTTCCTTGGGTTTGGCCTCAGGCTTTGGTTTTTCAGGTGCAGGTTTTTCCTCTGCGGGTGGGGCTTCTTCTGGAACAGGTTCAGAGGAGGGTTCGGGGGTTGGTTCGACCTCAGGGGTTACTGAGGTTTCTGGCTCGACAGATTCAGGAGCCGGTTCCATCTCTTCTTCCACAAACTCTTCGATTGGGGGAGCTTCCTCGAAGGGGAGTTCTTCTTCAAT
>JAEOUH010000004.1 GCA_016839365.1 Candidatus Hermodarchaeota archaeon | reverse complement strand
GCTTTCACTAAAAAGAAGCATGTGATTATTGAGACTGATGAAAAGTCAGAGCGTCTCAAACCTGGAGAAGACCCGTATACACGCTATACAGATCAAATCACCTGATCACACTTCGTCTAGCGGAAAACACAAGGAAAGCACCTAGGGCACGACTCAACCACCTTGTTCCCAATGTCGATTCCAAGGAAGCAAACCTTGGAAGCAAGCGTGTCGGTGTAAATGTAGGTGCATACACAGAGCCCCTGTACTGAACCTGTGAAAATCCATTCCGATACAGTAAGCGGATAACCTGCCATGGGCTTGGAAACTGGGCATACCTGAAGACATCAGGTTGAATGAAACTCCGGATTCGTCGTTCAACGGCCCATAGGTTTGTTGATGTGAGTATTCCCAATAGAAGATGCCCAAAAGGCTGTAGACATTGATGAATCTCGGATAGAACTTGTTCCGGGTCTGGAACGAATTCAAGCACGGTCATGGCTAATACTAGGTCAAAACATTTCTTTCGAAAAGGAAGATGTTCTCCATCGGACTGCACTAGATGTAGGTTTTCCGTTTTTTGGAGTTTTTGATGAGCGACAGCTAGCATTTGCCAGGCAACATCAACACCCACAAATTGTAGTAAGGGGTTTTGGACAAAAGTTGCTATCATTCCAGTTCCAACACCTACTTCTAACGCGACTCCACCTTGGGGTTCTGGAAGTAGGGCTTGTATCGCTTCTGTTTCAACAGCCCAGACATAACCTCCGACGGGCGACTGGTACCAGGCATCATAGAATGGAGCAATTGCACCAAACGCTTGACTCACTTCATTTGTATGTTCTGATTTTTTTCTTGGATTGTTGGTCAAGCTCCTGTCACTCATCAATGGCTAATTTCGATAGGATCGCTCGTACACGTTTGGTGACAACAGCAGGGGTCTCGCCAAACACAACAACGAGCGGTTCGATTCCATGGGCTCCCCAGTCAAATAATACCTCTGGTACGAATCCCAACTTATTGAGTGCCTCCAACGTCATACAATTGGGAATAGGCTTGTTTTCTCCTAGACGGAATCCCACAACCTGTAACTCTGCTTGACGCGCTGCATCGACAATAATTGTAGAATATTTCAATGACACAGCTGAATGGATAGTGTTATTCAGGCTATGAGCTTTCAATAGGACTCGCCCCATAAAGGGTGCCCAGCCCAGTTCGACTTCACCGATCGGCTCTGGTTCACCTCGTACTAAAATGATACGCCCGGTCAATCCTGCAACCTGGGATAGTTTAGTTGCCCCAGTTTCACACGCCACAAAATTCCCTCCTACTTCTGGAACTAATCGACCAAAATTACGAGTGCGAGTTAGAGCAGAGATGTTAGTAAATAGCTGGTGAATGAGTTTGTCAGAATTGTCGTCCATTACAACAATCCCTCACTGGGTTGAACCTGTAAAGTTCTAGATAATTCTTCCTTTTTGAGTCTACGGCATTTTACACAAGGCTTATATACGCCATGTATAGAATCAGGATTTTGTTGAGGAGCCAATCACCATGAACGATTTACTAGCGGAAAAGCACGCCCCCCGTTCCCTGTATGTAGCGACTATTGGTGTACTAGGCGCTCTGATGGCTTTTATGGCGATGTTTGCCGTTGTGCTGCCACCACCTATTGGCTCAATTGATACCTCGTCAGTTCTGATTTTCGCGGTTTCCATTCTTTACGGGCCAGCATTCGGACTCATCATCACAACCATTGGGCAACTCATCGGGAAAGGGGTTTTGATCACCGCGGTGGGCCTACCTGCAATCTTCATCCCTGGAATTGTTGCTGTTCGTGCACCAGAAGCCCTCATCGTTGGCTACATCGGACGCTCTAAATCTTTGGGACGAATTCGTGAACCCCTCGCAATGATAGTGGGCGTAGTCTGGGAAACGGTCGGCTTTGTCATAGCAGACTTCTGGCTCTTCGGAATTGCTGGAGCTATTGCTGTTCTCTTCACCTTCGTTGATATCATCTGGGTTCCTGTGGCAATTGCTGCCATCTATTATGTGCGATTAAGCTTCAAAACTGAATACCTCGATGCGCATTTAGGGCTAGTCGATCCTCGCGCCAAACGTGGCTTCCTTGTCACTGGTGGTGTATTCATCGCTATCAGCTGGGTGTTCATACTCATTTCAGGAATAACTGGATGGGGAATGCTCCCCCTATTCCCGTAATTTTGAAGGGCTGTTTTCTCATTGGGGGAAACCTTTAATCCGAGATATTAGGCTGTTTGCGCGTAGTGGTTGGTCAGATGGGTGTTGGAGTATGCAAAAGCTGGTCAACAGAGTCACCATCGAACTTGTTCAAGGGGATATTACTGACCTAGCAACTGACGCGGTTGTTAATGCTGCCAATGAATCGTTACAAATGGGAGGAGGTGTGGCGGGTGCCATTCGACGAAGAGGAGGACCAGCAATCCAAAGGGAATGCGATGATATTGGGGGCACATCAGTTGGGACAGCAATCCTGACCACTGGTGGTAATTTGAAAGCACGGTACGTAATTCATGCCGTTGGTCCCCGCTGGGGTGAAGGAGATGAAGAGCCTAAACTGATTAGCGCAGTTGAAAACGCGTTAAAGCTTGCTGAAAGTAAACAATTACGCAGCATCGCATTTCCTGCTATTAGCACTGGGATTTTCGGGTTTCCCAAGGCGCAAGCAGCAAATCTAATTCTTTCAACAACAATTGATCATGTGAAGAACACAAAATCGACACTTCGCCATATTGTCTTTTGTCTCTTCGATCCCGCTTCTTACTCGATATTTGAAAAAACGCTGAAAAAGCTGGTGCCTTGATCAAGGGATTGGACCGAAAAGGGAAGAGGAAACTTCATTGTTTTGTAAAAAATGTTAGATACACAATGGAGTCTATCATTTTTCCCCAATACTCTTCAAGCTCATCGTTAGGAAGATCAGATCCTCCAACAGCATAACGTGCATAGATAATCTCACCAGAATGATACAATGTATGTAAGGTGATGTGAGATACCACCCAGCCTAGACTCGGTTTTTCTTTCTGAGTTGGCGGTTGAAAAACTAGTTCCTCTTCTGGACATTCCCTAAGCTCTCTGAGGATGCGTTTCCAAACATCTTCTAAGCGGTCTTTGGCAATATCTAGCGGAACAGTTTTTGCGTACACCACAACTTTACGACCTGATGCTGCCAGCCAATACAGTTCGGAATTGGCGATATGTGTTAAATAATACAGAATCGTGCGGGACTCAGGGGCGGGCTCTTTTGAAGCTTGTTCAGGGGTGAGCTCGGTGAGGATATAACGTAGGTAGTTACGTGCTGCCTCGTATGCTGCGGCTAAACCACTGCGGAGATCCTTCGAGGGCTGGGCTGACATGGATAAAAGGAGGACTTCAGAAAACTAAAGCTTTTGCCCAAATGTCTTCACCTTCTTCTATCACCTATTCTTTGGAAGTGGTGCATCTTCCCAAAATTCTATAAGTGGAATGAGGGCAGGAGAGGTAGAGGTTCTTGGGTTGGTACCAGAAGCGAGCAACACTACACGTAGCGTTCTGCCCTTCACGGCATTCGTTAATCATGACGAACTAAAACTCGCTCTTCTACTCAATGCTATCAACCCTAACATTGGAGGCCTTCTCATTACAGGTCCAAAAGGTACAGGAAAAACTACCGTTGTTCGCTCTCTTGCTGCGCTGTTGCCTGATATTCCTGTCGTAACCGACTGCCAGTTTCGTTGTGATCCTAATGACCCCACTGGACTATGTGGCACTTGTATGGCAAAACTTGCGAAGAATAAAAAACTGAACACTCAAATGCAAAAAATGCGTGTGGTAAATCTCCCGCTAAGTGCCACTGAAGACCGTGTAGTCGGAAGTTTAGATGTAGAACGGGCTATCCGTGAAGGAGAAGCGGCTCTAAAACCTGGAATTCTTGCTGATGCAAACCAAAATATCCTTTATGTAGACGAGGTCAATCTTCTCCCTGACCACATCGTGGACGCACTTCTTGATGCAGCAGCAACTGGTGTCAATGTTGTTGAACGAGAAGGCATCTCAGTCAGCCATCCTGCTCGATTCATCTTTGTTGGATCAATGAACCCAGAAGAAGGAGAACTACGTCCTCAATTACTGGACCGATTCCCCCTTCACGTTGCAATCCAACGCCCCTTTTCTCCTGAAGAACGCGTTGAAATCATCCGATTAAATATTGAATTTGAAAGGAATCCCCAAGAACTTCATAAAAAATGGGCTGAACAAGAAGGAAAACTCCAAGCTGAAATCATTGCCGCTCGAGAAAAGATGAAGACCGTGGAGATTTCAGATGAAGTTATGCAGGTCATTGCCCAGTTGACCACTCGACTACAAGTTGATGGGGCTCGCCCAGATATTGTGATTGCCAAGACTGCGATGGCCTTTGCTGCGTTTGATGGACGGACATCCATCACAGCCGAAGATGTGGAAATTGTAGCGCCCCTTGCGCTCAGTCATCGCACTCGGCAGCGTGGTATTCTCGAACCTCCTAACCGAAATGACATTCAAGATGCAATGAAGGAAGCGCGAAAAAAGACGAAGACGCAAAATCCCCAAGCTAAAGACAAAGCGCCTTACACGAAGGATGAATATCAAAAACTTACCAGCAAGTTCAAGCAACACCATCCTTTGGACAGTAGTCACGACGGTGAGCGTTTTTTTGGAACCCCACCCAGGCGTGGTCCTGGGGGACGCTGCTCATATACTGGGTTCGTATGTTTCTATATGGTTATCGCGGCTGCCATCGGCCTCCTTATACCACTTCCATGGCCCATTAATTTCGTTATCGGCGGAGTAATTGCAGTCGGATTCGTCATGGCACTGGAACGTATTTACCGCTATCATAAACGCCCTGGATCAGTGATGCCTGCACTGGCCCAAGGCAGCCAACCTCCTGACACTACAGGAAAGTATCGTCGAGCGAAACATGAGGGTGATTCAACAGGTCCTGCTGCCGTTAGTTCCACACCACAAAAGTTAGCGAAATCTTCCTCTCAACCCTCTAGTCCAAGTTCACCATCGGTTACCTCCTCTTTCATTCGAATGGATGAAGGGAAACCGCTCTTTGACTTGGAAGATTTTCTTGAGCCTCGATATTTTGGTCGACAACGGGCACCCAAATGGTCAATTCGCCAGGTTGGACGACGGGCTGGGTCTCTGCAATCCCGAGAAACTGAAGGTGGAGTGCTCCTTGGCTCCGGACTTCCTCGAGGCTCTCCTCGAAATATTCACATTCCTGCCACCATTAAAGCCGCTGCTCTTCATACAGATCTTTCTCTTCGGGAAAAACCCAGAGTTCGTATTCGACCTCCAGATGTTCGGGAAAAACGGTTTCAGAGCTGGACTCCACTTACCATCATCTTTGTGGTGGACCTGAGTGTATCCATGCTTCGCAGTTTTGATAAACTTCAGCTCTCTTTGATTGCATTCAAGAATTGTTTAGAAGGTACCCGAGATCGGGTTGGACTCATTGCCCTCAAAGATTGGGGCGCTGTGGAAGTACAAGCACCTACTACGAATTGGACCCGGTTGGTCGCCAAGCTAATGTCACTTCGCCTCTCTGGATATACCCCCTTAGCTGCAGGAGTGAAACGAGCCCATGAAACCATTAAACGTGAACGCCGTCGAAACTCCAATGTCTTACCCATTGTTGTTGTGTTTAGTGATTTCCTGCCCAATATTCAATTGACTAACTCCGATACACCTGATATTGGGTTACCTGAAGCGATTGCTGACGTGCTTCATCAGTGTCACCTGATGAATAACAACCGAATCCCTCTTGTGACTATCAACCTTCACCATGAGTTCTTTCCAATAAGACAGAAAAAGCATCACGAGGTTATTCTTGATTGGGCACATAAACGCGCCCAAGAACTAAATACGCCGAATCTCATTGAAGTGGGAATAAAAGAAGACAAGATAATACCGTTCTTAGGTTTCTACATGGCTTATATCACGCACGGGCGCACCTATCTAGGTGCTGAACTCACATCACCAACGGAAATTATAAGCGAAATCCATCGGATTGCACAACGGATTCGATGAGGTCTCGGAAAGCTTTTCTCTTTTCGCGTCTTCAGTGAACTATCATTTAAGGTTGAGTTCGGATGGCCCAACTGTATAGTCTCTATGTTGTCTATCGAGATGGACGAACATTACTCCAAAAGGACTTCCAGATCGAAAACATGGAGCCTGATTTAGTCACTGGATTCCTCTCTGCGGTGAGTATGTTTCTTTCTGACTTAATTGGTCGTATTTCCGAGGATGGAAAAAAATTACGGACTCTTGAACGTGAAGATGGGCGCCTCCGTATTATTGACCGTGAAGATGTCAAAATCCTCTTAGAATATGGAAAAAACATCTATGTTGCAGTCTTCTCCACTGATGACCTGCCTGCCATCCGTGACCGTATGCGTACCCTGATTAACATCATGGAGCGCCAACATGGCGAGCTATTAGAGAACTGGCTGGGTGATCTAAGTCACTTTCGTGAAATTGCACCACAAATCGATTTACTGTTTCGACCGTATGCTGTTGCAGAACGATATGTTCCAGTCCGTGTTCACACTGTTCCCAAGAGTCAAACACCCGAGGAACTGCATGCACTCCTCGATGTGATTGATGGAAACCGATCAATTCAAGAACTTGCCAAAGAACTTCGACAACCCGTGTTTCAGGTGATGCTAGAGTACTTCAGGCTACAGCACCTTCAAGCCGTCCAGTTAGAACGACGGTTACGAATTGAAGTGCTAGTTTCCCCAAAGGACTAGGTCTCTTTTTCTTCGTCTTGACATAGACGTACGAGTTTTTCCATTTCCTTGACGCTAGTATTAATTACCTCTTTAAGGTTCGAAAGTTCTGTCTCTATTTTGTCCAGTTGCTGTCTTAAGACAGCGATTGCTTCTGTAGCAGATGCTTCATCTAAGATGGGTCCTTGGGGTGAAAGCCTTTGGACTGGGAGGTTCAAGGGGACACCTGAAAGCCATCGAAAAATCTGTACAAGAAGATGTTCATGATCACTTAACTGAATATAATCGTTAAAGAAGAAGGTTCCACCACCAAAAGCGATTATGCGTCCTTCCTTCTTCTCGGTGATAATGGCAACCGTTTGTGTACCTGGTATATTTGCAGCCCGAAAAAGATGTGTTTCCGTATCTTCTGCCAGTAGGCTGACTCCTGATGCCAGAAGTAGCGGCCCAATGCCAACTAGTATAGGATGATCGTGTGTGGGAACGGCCTTAATCACCTCATCAGAAACATCTACTGGCTGTGCGAGGGCTTTGGTTGCAAACTCAAATTGGAAATGCTTTGCGATTTCATTGAGATTTGTCTTTCGCGCCATATCCCCTCCTCTCCCAAAAATGGTTGCACCGCTTACAATGAGGAGCCCTCCACCAGATTCTACAAAGGAAACGAGAGCCGAAACTTCATCTGAAGTAAATAGAGAATCCCTAGGATTGCCAAGCACCACAACCTTACATTCTGCAAGGGATTCGTGTGTTAGGGCTGTAGTCAACTTTGTAGGTTGCATACCATTTAATTCGAGTAGACGCACCAACTGGGTTAATTCCGGTTCATCGATAGCAAGCTCTTCATTATGGCCCGTGTTAAAATGAATAGTAGGTGGCTTTGGGGACGTCATAGTCATTCGACCCATATTCTCCTATCAGGCGCCGGAGTTAAATATCCTACTCGCGAGGGTTATAACGAGTCCTCATCTGTCGAGTCATAGTGGGTGTATAGCCATGAGTGCAGCATCGGTACGCGTGACTGAAGCAAGTGCTGTGGATGTTGGACGATTCACAGTTCGAGTTGATCCAGCAGTATTAGACCAACTGCAACTAGCAGATGGAGCATTGCTTGAAATTGTCGGGAAGAAGAGTGTCTCGGCGCTAGCTGTACGTGATTCTGCTCTTCATGGTCAGAACGTTATTAAAATGGACGGATTGACTCGATTGAATGCTGGTGTTCGCATCGGAGATATCGTTACACTTCATGGCATAGAGGCGCAACCGGCTCGTAGTATTGTATTAACACCGCTCAAAGGCGAAGAAATTGAATACCGACAAGAACTTGCTACGTCTTTGCTGAGATCAAATTTGTTAAACAAACCCATTAAGAAGGATATCATCATTGCAGTGGGTCGTGCAGCGTTTGCCCTGGGCGAAGCGAAGTTCTATGTGGCGAAAACAGTTCCTGCTGGAAACGTGATAGTCCAAGCCAATACTGATATTCAACTTCAAAAAACTGCCCCTGAAGAAACTCCCGCGATAGCTACAGCTACATATGATGATGTTGGCGGGTTAGACGATGTAATAGCACGAATCCGTGAAATCGTCGAGCTGCCTATTCGCCATCCGGAACTCTTTGCCCGTCTTAAAATTCAACCACCACATGGTGTGCTTCTGCATGGACCTCCGGGATGTGGAAAAACTCTTTTGGCAAAAACGGTTGCGACAGAAAGCGAAGCCTTCTTCCGTGCTATAAACGGTCCTGAAATTGTCAGCCAATACTATGGCGAATCAGAAAAGTTCCTTCGAGATGCCTTTCAAGAAGCCGAGAAAAACAAACCGGCCATCATCTTCATTGATGAAATCGATGCCATTGCTGCTAAACGCGAATCAGGAGGTATGGAAAGTCGCATAGTTGCCCAACTTTTGACCCTCATGGACGGGCTCCAAGACCGAGACCAGGTCTATGTCCTCGCGGCAACTAACCGGTTGGATGCCGTTGACCCCGCCCTTCGACGCCCAGGACGGTTTGACCGTGAAATCTATATCTCCGTACCTGACGCAAATGGTCGATATGACATTCTTCGCGTCCATACAAGGGGTGTTCCCTTGGATGACTCCGTTGATTTACACCAACTCGCACAGGGAACCCATGGGTTTGTGGGCTCTGACCTAGCCTTCCTGGTCAAGGAGGCTGCTCTAAGTGCTTTACGCCGTGTGTTGCCGAAAATCCAAGATCAGCACATGCAAGTTCCCCCTGACATGATCAACCAAATTGTGGTCAATGCAACTGATTTCAAAACTGCCCGACAAGTGGTCGAACCATCCGCCTTACGGGAAATTGCCGTTGAAATCCCTATGGTTTGTTGGGATGATATCGGTGGAATGGAACAAGCTAGACAGGCTCTTCACGAAGCCGTCGAATTACCAATCAGTCGACCTGATATTTTTTCCCGGTTCAACATCACACCACCCAAAGGGATTCTTCTCTTTGGTCCCCCTGGCACCGGGAAAACACTTATTGCAAAAGCTGTTGCTACGGAAAGTCAGGCGAATTTCATCAGTATTCGTGGCGCTGAAGTGATGAGTAAATGGGTTGGTGAATCCGAAAAAATCATCGCCGAAATCTTCCGACGTGCCCGCCAAGCCGCTCCCTCGGTTCTCTTTATCGATGAACTCGACAATATTGCTCCACGCCGAGGATCGGGATACGATAGCCGTGTTAGCGAACGCATTGTAAACCAACTCTTGGTTGAAATGGATGGCATGGAAGAACTTGAAAGCGTGGTAGTGTTAGCCGCCACTAACCGTCCGGATATGATTGATACTGCCCTGCTACGACCCGGTCGATTCGACATCTTCATCTTTACTCCTCCTCCCAATCAGATGGCTCGACAAGCTATTTTCGCCGTCCACACTCGCAACATGCCTCTTGCCGATGATGTAAGACTCGATCAACTTGCCTCAGTAACGGAAGGTTATTCTGGTGCAGATATCCAGAATGTGTGTCGAAAGGCAGTTCTAGCAGTTCTACGCAAGAACCTGGAAGCGTCCAGTGTAAGTATGTCACACTTCAAAGAAGCCATCGCAGCTACAAAACCCAGCATCACCAAGGAAACCATGGCACAGTTTGCTGAATTCGCCAACCGTTTTCTTGGACAATAATCAAATAATCCAAATCCTACAATAGATTGAAAGCAGGAAGGTTAACCGCATTGACTTGGGAACTCGAACCAACAGAAAAACTGACCATCGCCAAGAGCATCCTCCCCAAGGCTGACGAAACCTTGCTCTTGGTGGCCAAAGTCAAAATCGCCAAGGGCGTCCGGGCTGGCACCGACCCCCTCATGGTGAAGGGGCAGGACGGCCATTTCATTTTAACAAGCTATCGCGCCGCATTTGTAGCAGAAGTCGAAGGTCTACCACCCACTGAACCATACAAGGGAGAGTTAGAAAAAGCCCTCAAACACAGCAAGGTCTTCTTCAATGTACCCCTCGTATTTCTTCCTGAACTGCAGGAAAATCCCCAGGGGTACACCAAATGGAAAAAACACATCAACTTGGCGGTGGAACGTTCCGATGGCGTACAAGAGGTCGTCTACATCAAAGCAACAGGCGAACTCCTTGATTTCCAACGCACGAGCCATGAGTTCTTTAAGAGTTGCTTCACAGGACCCATAGACTTCTATACACTGCTTGAAAGCGGGGTCAAACACGAAAAAACAACAGAAACGGCCATCTATGATCTCATCGGAAAACGCATCATCAAACAAATCCCCATTGTTCCAGAAAGTATGCTTCAAAGCTATAACAACAAGGCACAGAAATTATTTACCACGTTTATATCATACCTCGGAAAGAAAGGGCAGGGAGGCTATTATGATGCTGTAGCCCGTACCATCGCCCTTCGAGAGGATCATGTCCATATCTCTATGGATTGGATTGCCCAATCAGCCAATTCAGCAATCCAACAGAAGACGCAGCAATTCATTGAAGAATGGAGGAGCAAAGAAGAAGCAAAGGCACAACGACTTGGTGACCGGTATGAGATAACCGGGTTTTAACCATCCACCAATAGTTATTTGAAGCTAGAAGTATTCGCAGATATGAGACGGAGGCTTTCATCGTGGCAAAAACAATCTGTTTAATGGCACCAGACCCACAACTGGGTCCTCATCCCAGTATCCCAATTGGAGATGTAGGTAGTCAAAATTATTGGACGCAAATGATCCAAGCCCCTCATAAGGATCGGGGTGCCCAAGCAATCCGGGCAATACGCCGGCTAACCAGGCTTGCAGCCTTTGGTGGGTTCACAACAGGAAAAACCATTGTCCGAAAACTCGCCACAGGAACCGAAATCCAAGAATCCGATGCACGCCTCCCCCAGTTTATCTACCATCCACCGGATTTGGAACGGGACATGGAACAAATCGAAATCCTCGAAAAAGACGCAAAGGTCTACGTTCCTCCAGACTGGCTTTGTTGTGCATATGGCGAGGAATTCCACAATGGCAATCGAGAGTTCAAAGTCTACGAAGTTTGGGAACCCAGTGAGACTCCCTATTCCATTGAAACCTTTCCTTCACCCTTAATTAAGACAGGATGGCGGGGTCAAGGGTTCAAAGCCAATATTGTATACATCTACACTGGTAGGGTTCATGTATATGCCAATACTGGCGTAACTCAGACTTCCGATTTAGCGCGACTCACTTGGACTGGAAAATCTTGGCGGCGTGAAGAATTTGATGTTCCAGTGACAACTGGGGAGGGGAAAGAAGCTAAGACAGTGTACAATCGGTCAATCCGACTCCAAGAACCCTATGGGTTGCTCTTCGCCTTTGATGTTGAAGATGCTCGGGAACTGATTTCCACGCTTCACGAACAACGAATTCCAATGAACTCACAAGAACTCGTCGAGTATCTTAAAACGCTAATTGATAACGTGATGCGCGATAAGTTCTCAGAGCACGATTTTATGAGTGCATTACGGGATGAAGCAGAAATCCGTGACGAAGTACGCAAGATTGTAGCTAAAGCATTTAACCGGCTTGGCTTAAATCTCGTTTCGCTTTCCGCTGGCGTATTATCTATCGAAGAAAAGTTGTGGGATCGTTTCTTCTATTGGCGCGTAGCTGGAGTTCATCCAGCGCAAGTGCTCTGGGCTGAAAAATCAGTTGAAATCGCTCAATTAACCGGACAAGCACCCACATTACCTGCAACTATTCCCATGGGTCCCCTGGCCGAAGCCGAACAGCAGCTTCGTGAACGAGTTCCTGCAAAGGCTTCTCGCAGAGAGAAGGTGAAGGCTGCAATTACGGGCAAACCAGCTAAAGCAGAATCCGCTGAAACAGAATCTGATGACGACGATTGAACGGAGGAACTCAATCCAACTATCCGGAGGAAAACAGCATGACACCGAACGAACCTACTCCCGAACCAAAACCATCCCTCTTCTCCGGTCCACTAATGCCTATTTTCTATTTGCGTCTAGTTGAAGCCTTATCCGTTGAACATGCCGGAAATCCCACCGCTATTGAGGCTGCCCTTCATTCCCTTGGAAAGACTATGACAACCCCACTCCTCCTAGGGCTCGTCAGTCGCTATGGTAAACCACAAGAAGACTTCTTCCCTAATTCGCCAGATTTATTTCTAAACCGGGTCGACGAATATCTAGAACGTAATTGGACACTGGCAACCGGAAAACCACCCACTTCATTAGAATTCACAGACGATAGAACACTGCTTCTTCGCACAGACTTGTGTCCCATTTGCTCACAAGACACCTTCGAAGCGGAGATGGATTTACGGTACTGTGAGCTAGTTTCAGGTTTGCTGGAAGGACTGTTACAACATTGGATTGATAATCTCGAAATCCCCTATGTGGCTCGAGTTACGCAAACCGCAGGACGCCTACAAGGTGATCCACAATGTGTCTTCCGAATCCTTTTTTCAGATAAGACAGACTAGTGCTTTATCGCTCAGACTTGGATGTTATTCTAGGGTCGTGACCTTTTCAAGCTCGGGGATTACCCAGTCTAATCCTTGCTCAGCTAGTCGTTTCTTCTTAGGGATTCCCCGATCATCCCAACCCCGCTTTTGATAGTACCATGAAAGCATCTTCTCATAACCGTCTTGGTCAAGCGTTGCACCTGTCAGTGGCCCACACGATAGGGGGTGCTCGAACCATCTGGCTGGAGGGTGATCCATCGTTCGATCCCATTCACCGTTGTATTCACGCACAGCGTAAGCACGCACTAACGAATAAACTCGATCGGCAAGGCTCCAGAAATCATCAAGCTTCCATTTCAACCCGGTTGCAGCAGTGAAATACTTCGGATACCATTCAAGGTCGAAACCAACTTCAATCCATGGGAAGCGACAACTAACCAGTTGTTCAAACATCCCGCCACGAATCCGCTGTAATTCAATGATTTTATCTACCTTACTTTCATCATAAGTTTCTCGTCCGACATCTACTTCGTAGGTAATTATCCAGCTCTCCTTATGATGCGCTCCAATGGAGCAAACCCCGAATGCGAGAGCCATTCCCGGAGCAGCATGGCAATCATATCCGGACACTTCGAGTCCTTTGATTTGCATAGCGAAGTCCATGGTACCCTTACCAAGTTTTTTCGCAACCTGATGTGTTCCCTCTGCAAGCATCGAGCCTAAAGGGCCTTTGCGAAAAGCTATCTCTTGGATTAAATCCCTAGTTGCCTGGTAATCGCCCCAATCGAGTTTCTCCTTGAGGATGCCTTTCTCAGACGCCTCCATGGCAAACCCAATAGTGTTACCTAGCGAAATCGTGTCGAGGCCATATTCATCAGCCAACCGATTCAATGTTGCAACTTCACGCAAGTCACGTAGCCCAATGTTGGATCCAAGAAGAGCCACATTCTCATAATCCAATTCCGCTGATTTCCCCTCAGAATCTTTGATACAGTGACCGCATTGCATGGTACATGATGGGCAACCCCGGGTCTTTTCTTTCATAGACTCCATAGTATCGCCGTTGAGGGCATCTGCGTGTTCAAATTGGCCCTCCTTGAAGTTATAACTAGGCAGGACGCTGTATTCTTGGCACCATGCATGAATCAACATGGTCCCTTGAGTCATCCAATGGTCATAACCTGGTTTTTCACGAATATCTTTGAAGCCATCACGACCAAGTTGTCGAAACGCAGAAACGTCCGCTATTTCAGGTGTTCTGCTGCCTTTCGCAACTAAGGCTTTCAAATTCTTTGACCCCATCACCGTACCCATACCTGGGCGACCACCAGCACGACCCATCATTGACCGAACCACGGCGTATTTCACAAGATTTTCGCCACCTTGACCAATCATGAGGGTACCGATGTTTTTGCCATGCCTATCCTCAAGTTTCTGTTCCGCTTCAAAAGCCCCAATTCCCCAGAGGTAATCAGCATCAAGGATGCTGACATCTGAATCTTCAATGAGAACATAGCATGGATCTTCTGCCTTCCCTTCAATGACAACCAAGTCAAAGCCTGACCGACGGAGTTGGGAACCAAAGTGGGTTCCCAAGTTACCATCTCCATACATACCTGTTAGGGGACTCTTAGCGGCGACCACCGTCTTTCCAACATTCGGCATTGAAAGTCCCGAAAGAGGTCCAGCTGCGGCAATGAACTTGTTACCAGGCGATAAGGGATCGGTTCCGCGTGGCACCTCATCCCAAAGGATCTTAGCAGCGAAGCCACGACCTCCTACAAATTGGAGGGCAAAATCTTTCGAATACGCTTCCGGAGTGGCGTTCTTTGTTGTTAGATTAATGCGTAATAGCTGTCCAGTCCAGCCTTTCATGGTGAACACACCTAACACCGAATCTTACACTCAGTCAGTGAAGACTCCACAAATAGCTTTCGCACTTCACAGACATCGATATTAGAGAAAAGTAATAAGATAATAGGAACCAAATGACAAAGCACGCCAAATTCAGTAACCGAGGAGACAATTAATGGCAGAAACTCAGACCGTAAGAAAGCACCTAGCCCCTCGAGTAGTTCGCGTCATTGCTGGCATTGACTTTGTACTGATGTTTACTTTCACGATAATTGGTGGGATCATCAGTTTACTCCCCGCCAGTTTCGTAGATTATCTCAACCTCCTTGCTGTTTCTAATCCTACCCAATATGCTCAAATTATGACAGCAATTACGAATGCTGGTCTCACCGTTCAGTTGATTCTCAGCCTTTTTCTTACAATAGGCGTTTCTCTTACCTTTGTTGCACTTATTGGCATGATCGTAGCCCTGGGGACAGCGTATCGGAAGAAATGGGCTGTTCCTCTTGGTATCGCTGTGTCTCTTCTAGCAATAACTGGTGGAGTTCTCAGTTATGTGTTCAACCTCTTTCATCCTGTGACCGTCATCGGCCCTCTTATTTTTCTTGATGTGGCATTAGGTGTGTTCTTTATTGTGTTGGCAATTAACGTGTTCTTTGTTGGTGCATTTATTATCTGGCAGCTAGAAGATCAACCCTATGGTAATATCCGACTAGGGCGCTTCATCTTGGTCTGGAATCTCAATGCACTTGCTCTGCTTTTAACAACGATATTGTACAATGGAATTATCGTTGCTGGCGTGTTTTCTGGTGACATTCTCACAGCTTTAGGGGTAATCTATATTGTCGTAGCCTTGATTGCTCTTGTCAACGTGCTAATTCGCCCAGTCTTCACCAAAGTCGCCTCATGGATTGCCCGCTGGTGGATCGGATTTGCCGTCTCCTTTGTGGTTATGTTCCTTGTTAATGGACTCATACTTTATCTTCTCTCTGTCTTTTTGCCTGGGTTTGTAGTCGTTAATATCCCGGCTGCCCTCATTGGTGGGCTTATTTTTGCTGCATTCAATGCGATTATTGTTAATCTTGTAGGGCTCGATGATGATAGTAGCTTCTTTAATCAATACGTTGCTAAACAAATCCAGAAAGAAATAGCAACCGAAGATATCCCTCAAACTCCTGGCGTCGTTGCCTTGGAAATCGATGGGCTAAGCTATCCCGCTCTGCAAGCGGCACTAAAACGTGAAAATATGCCCACTATTCAGAAGTTATTGGACCGTGGCAGCCATGAGCTCACTGGATGGGACTGCGGAATCCCCTCAATGACCTCCTCCTGTCAAGCTGGCATTCTCCACGGGAACAACTACGATATTCCTGCGTTTCGCTGGTACATTAAAAACGAAGACCGCATGTTGACCTCAAACAAACAGACAGATGCACATTTCATCGATAAACGCGCATCCGATGGGCAGGGGATTCTCCGCAACGGAGGGTCCAGTGTGAGTAACCTAGTAAGCGGTGATGCCACCTATTCCTTTTTCACAATGTCAACGCTTCAAGAAAAAGACACGGAAGCCAGCGAACGACGAAGTAAAGATCTCTACTATTATTTACTCAATCCTTGGGCGATGAACCGGAGTATTATCTATACAATCTGGGATCTTATTGTAGAAATTGGGCAGATAATCAAACAAACTATTACTCGACGGAAGCCACGAATGAATCGGTTTCACAAATTCTATCCTGGGGTTCGGGCAGCGACGAACATCTTCATGCGTGACATTGCGACTTCCATGGTGATACAGGACATCATCCGGGGTGTACCCGGAGTATATGTTACTTATCTTGGGTACGATGAGATAGCTCATCATTCGGGGCCTATGACCAGCGATGCTTTGAAGGCTCTTAGGGGTCTTGATAAACAGATTCGGCGAGTGCTCCATGCTATCGAGCATCTAGCTCCTCGCCCCTATCATCTCTTTGTCCTCTCAGACCATGGTCAGTCTGTGGGGTGGACCTTTAAACAACGATATAACATCTCCATTAAAGACTTCATTGAAAATTTGCTAGAAGGTCAATTATCTGTTGGAGAAATTGAAGCCTTAGATGCCCACGTCGGATATGTCGGTGGACTCGTCGATGACCTAAACGCTGGAAAAGCGGAAGTGGAGGGTAAGAAGGGCGAAACTGCACTACGCCATTTCTATCGACAAAAAGCTGAGAAAGAACGAGTTGATATGCGTGAAGAGGTCAGTGAAAATGATGTCATAGTATGTGCATCAGGTAATCTGGCACAAGTCTATTTCAATACACAAAAAGAACGCCTAACCTTACAAGACTTTGAAAAACAATTTCCTGGCTTTATTTCGAAACTCGTCGCCCATGAAGGAGTTGGCTTCCTTATTGTCTTGGATCAAAATCGTGGTCCAATCCTCTTATCAGAAAAAGGGGCTGTTGAACTACGAACCGGTAATATAGATGGAATAAACCCTCTGATTCCTTATGAGCGACCTGAAATCCGCATCAAACAACTCTTGCGACTGGCCGAGTTCCCAAGTGCTGGTGATCTCACACTTATAAGCCCAGTTTATCCTGACGGTTCCGTTGCCGCTTATGAAGAATTAATCGGCAACCATGGTGGCGTCGGAGGCAACCAAACCCATGCCATCTTTGTCCATCCCACCGACTATGAAGTCGATGGAGAAGCGATAATCAACGCAGAACAGATCTATCCCATCCTCAACCAAGCCCGATCAGAAGAATAGCCTATTCGAATATTCAGACCAAAGGCATTTATGAATAGGCTGTCCTAAGTCATCCTTATGAGTGAATCGTCCGCCGACTGCATCTTCTGCAGGATCGTTAACAAACAAATCCCTTCCACAATCGTCTATGAGGATGAAGAAATCATTGCTTTCCTAGACGTTCGTCCCATCAATCCTGGCCACACACTCGTTATCCCCAAACATCATTCCGCAGGCTTAGAGGATCTTGATCCCGAACTGGGGGGGCGTCTATTCCAAGTCGCCGGCCGTATTGCTGCCGCCCTGCGAAAATCTGATATCCGTAGTGAGGGCATCAATGTGTGGTTGGCTGATGGGAAAGCAGCGTTTCAAGAGATCCCCCACATTCACATCCACGTCATTCCCCGATTCGAGGGCGATGGCCTACGCATTCAGGCTGGTCCCGATTATGGAACCACACCACCAGCTGAGGAAATGCAGGAGCAAGGCAAGAAGATTCGCCAGGCGCTTAAAGATCTTGAATGAAGATACTCTGCTCTGCAGCTAATCCTCGTGATTCGACTTGATTTGAAGATAGATACCGATTATCAATGTGGCGATAGCCAATCCAAGTTTAAGAGCATTGACGAGAAACAAAGCCTCGTTGAAAATAAATTTCGAGGGAACTGGTAGGAAGTATTCAATGGTCCGGTAGGCGTGGGTTATGATGGAAATGACTAATAGGACAAAGAGGCCAATTGACCTATCGAAATTAGTTTGTCGGAGCACGAGTCGAAATAGTCCTGCAGCAACGAATATGTCGATGATTAACAAGACGTTATTGAGGAGGGTCCACTCAGCTCCTGGGCTGAGAAGATTCATCCCGATAAAGAGGGCGGCGCCTTCAATCAGTAGAATCAGTGCTAGGACTAAGATGGTCCATCGCAGAATCTTGGGCAATGAAGTCATTGGCTAGTCACTTTTCATGTACTTGGTACTATCCGTTTTCGGCGAGGGATAATAAACGGCACGGCGTCACGGTAGGTGCCATAGGGGTCACTAAATCGCCGGAGTAGTTCCACTTCCTCATAACCAAGTAAGGCGAGCTGTAAGGGAGTGTATAAAAGAGCAACAATGAGGAGTGGTACAAAGTCGAATATCAAGGCAAATGCTGGTGTCGCGAGAATGAAACCTAGGGTTTGCGGGTGGCGGCAATAGGCGTAGGCTCCACTGATTACAAGGCTTGAAGAGCGACGAGTTGCCCCTATCTCGGTCCCTGAAGATCGGTCCCGCCCTAGCGAAATTACACCCCATACGATGAACATGACTGCAAGGATTAACAGGATTGTTCCTCCCAGAAGTTCCACAAGGCGCCACGGAAATAACAGATTAGTCCCTGGTAGGAATTGCCATGGTATCTGCGGGAAATACCAAGTCATCACAAGGCCAATGGCAAGTATCACAAAGTAGAGGATATTGGGCAAGATAACAATGATTGCCCGCCCCTTTGTTATTCGACGAAGTGCTTCTCCCATATACCAACCTCCCAAATCATGTTGTTTCACATGGAGCGGTATCCTGTTAGTCCTTGGATGAGCGAATCAAGACCGATGATCACGAGTGTGAAGGCGATGATGTACAGGGTAACCCAAATGCCCAACCCGACAAATAGGTAATTCACTAATCCCAAAATCACCAAGATAATGCCAAAGATGATGTGCAGGAATCGTCGAGTTGACGTATTCGTCTTAACGAAGAAACCTGTCATAATCTGGTCTACACCAACTAAGAGGAGGGCAGTTAAGATGAGAATGCTTAACCATGCGTCACCAAATCCTGGAATAAGAATGACCGGCAACCCAAGGAAAATCAAGACTAGCCCAATGATGATGCCCAAGGCTTGCTGCCATAGGGGGAACTGAGCGTATTTTACCCCGCCGTACAAACGGATAATGACTTTCAAAAGATAAATGGCTCCTAGGATAACAAGACCCCAAGCAACGTAGGTACTCGGATATAGAATCACTGAAACACCGACAATGATTGCGACTATTCCAATAATGAAGTTCAGCCAACGAAGCCAAGATGGTAACCTAACTTCCGACATGATGAATCAGCTCTCCTGCCGCATCCACCACTTCTCCTATAAAAGCTGTATCCTTCCCCCGTTTGCCCAAACAATAGATCAATAATTAAAGCCAACTACATAAAACCCAAGGAACCGTAGAGGCTTCATCATGAATCATCTCCAAAAAGCCGCCGACCTTCTACTTAACGCCGAATACCTCATTGTCCTCACAGGTGCAGGCATCTCCAAAGAATCGAATGTTCCCACCTTTCGGGGAAAAGATGGCTTGTGGAAACAATACAATGCCATGGACCTTGCCACCCCCCAAGCCTTCAGCCAGGACCCCCAACTCGTCTGGGAATGGTATACCTGGCGTCAAAAACTCATCGCCACCTGCATACCAAATCCCGCACACCACACTTTAGCCAATTGGGAAAAGAATGGTACCCTCAAATCATTAATCACCCAGAATGTCGACGGACTGCACCGAAAAGCTGGCTCAACCAAGGTTATAGAGGTTCACGGCGACATCTGGACACTGAAATGCACTCGCTGCTCCTTTCATTCAAGGAAAACAGAACCCGCAGAAGGCATCCCTACATGCCCGACCTGTAATGCTAATCTCCGACCAGACGTTGTATGGTTCGGAGAAAGTCTGCCATCAATGATCATGGACCAAATATTTGTTGAACTTCAAAAAGCTGATACAATCCTAGTAATCGGAACTTCTGCTTTGGTCCAACCCGCTGCCTCATTCCCTTTGCTCGTAAAACGACAGGGGGGACGAATTCTTGAGGTGAACATCGAAGAAACGCCACTCACCTTCGCAGCTGACGTGCATCTCTCTGGGAAAGCAGGTGAAATCCTGCCCCAGCTCGATCAGCTACTTTGATTTCTGGCACCAAATGATAGGATACTCAGTCGAACACCGGCTAATAACACCTAACCTAGTGATGTCGGCAAGAAACGGTAAGTACAACTCAACGGTCTCCAGTGCAAGACCTGTCTCCTTCGAGAGTTGTTCACTCGACTTTGCTTTTTCTGCTAATTTTGAAAGAAGCGCTACAGCTGCCTCAAGAAAACTCTTCCGGAACCGCTCATAAACGGCTTCCACCTCTGCATTCTGAAGCACCCAACCTCCCTCCTCGGCTTCTACGCGACCAAAGCTCGTGAGATATGCGAGCATATCCGACACCTCGGTGGAATCAAAACTGCACAGTCCCGTCGCGGAACGAATCGCACTCACATCAACTTCGCCTTCTTCAACCAACTCGACGATCGTTCGCATATTCTTGAATGGAAACTCCTCTAACGGATTCATATCGCTAACAACTCCGCCTTCTATGTTATCCAATTAGTTAGTGGTGAAAAGCTCTTTCCATTCACTAAACTCTCTTACTGCCCTTTGATGGTGAGTAAAACTTGGCCAACGCGGCGATACTCTCGCATCCAATACATCAGGGCCTGATCCCGCTGGTAATCCTCGGCTACATGAGCTGCAACGACCTCACCGACAAACCATCGATGGCTCCCTTCAAACTCTACTTCGTGTACGACGCGACACTCCAAGTTCACAGGGCACTCCGCCACGAGGACGGTATCGATGACTTTCCCTTTCATCTTGGTTAATCCGGTTTTCTCAAATTTGCCTTCATCCCGAGCTGACACGGACCCACAGACACGTACCTCTTCTAGCTGGGTTATCGTTGGAATATTTATTCCGAATTCTTTAGCCTGCTGTAGTAAGCTAAAGGTGTGTGTTTGTGGTCGGATTCATACCATCACGCAAAGGGAATTGAATGAAAAGAAATGAAACGCTGCTGCTGTCATTACGTTCTCTTGCACGGAGACAAACACTACAGGAAATGGGGGTAATGCTTGTAGACCCTCGATCGGCTTGACATCTTGTTTTGGCATAACACCACCAGTTGATAGGGAGAAAAACATCCCAAAAACTTTCGGAAACCTCGTTTGACATTATTCAAATGGGTTCTGCAAAACTAAAATTATGCCAATCTGGTGCAAAAAACGGAGAAATGCCAGATTTTGGTACATTATTTTGCACACAACGGTTCAAAATTTCTTGATTTCTGAGCTTGAACCGCGGACATTTGCACTATTTTACTCCCATCGATTCATATCAAATCCTTACCCATATCTCATTGCAACGGGGTTCCCCCCCGGGGATTCCGGTGACAAACACAATTGGAGGGATTTGAGATGGCCAAATCCTACAAACACAAGAAACTCGAAAACATGTCAGCTTGTGAGCGCCTTGTCGCTGGCTGCCGCAACCCCCACCCGACTGCGAAACCTCGTACTCGGTACGCAGTCATGCTGGCGTTAAGCAAACGCTAAGCTGTGAGGAATTCTCATGGTGAACACACGATCACCAGATTCAGCTCGCAGCGAAGACATTGGGCCTGCAGAACCTCCGATCACCTCTTCATCCGTTGACGGGGGATCGGCGTAGCAGCGTTCCGGCAGCGGATGTCCACACTTCTTAGTTCCTTCCGTTTGGAGCTTGTGCGGGCCCAATTCCCCCCTTATTTCCTAAAATCCTTTTTTTTCGAATTTTTGCACCAAGGAGTGCAAAAGTTGGCTCGCTTCTTCTCTTTTCATCGAATTTTTGCACTGACGAGCTCCCATCGAATAATAGGCAATTTCTGGGTTATACATCATTGTCCTGCATGGGCAGGAGGTTGATAGAAAATGGTCGAAAAGAAAGAAACCGGACACACAAAGAAGAAAATTGTCGAAATGCCTGTTGCAGAACGCGCTGTGACAGGAGCAAAGAACCCACGAGGCACTCCCCGCGATCGAATCAACTTTGCAATCGTCACATCACGACGCTAATCACACTTACTGTTAGGGAGCGACACTGACACCAGGGACACGGACCTTGGACACTGACCAAAGCCGGGTCTTCAAGGAAATCGAACGTAAACTCCGAATCCGTTGTCCTAAAAAGGTCCATTGCCACCCATTTTCTTTGGACCGGGAAGTGCCGAAATGGAGGGGAAGGAACCTTGAAGACCCGGTTGATTTTTTTATAATAGTCAAGCTATATATCTCCTCACAAGGTTGGTGGCGGTAAATAACGATTCATTCTGACAATAGTTGGCAAAAACCGACCTGTTCTGCCTAGCCTTCTAGGCGTTTGAATAGTTGTTCAAAATACTCATCAATGACACTATGATATCGTCGGCTTGGATATCCGTAAATTGCATTAGCGGAAACAACCTCGGGTGTTTGCCGCAAGGTCTCAATTATATCGCCTGCTTCCCTCATGTGCTCAACCACAAATACGCAAAAAATGACTGGTTCAAAGGCCGATGCATACGAATACCAGAACCAAAATGGATAGGTCTCTTTAAGAATATCAACAATCTTAGATCGGAATTCTCTACCTTCTTCGTGACGGATGATTATCATAAAGGCCGTGTGACCTCCTGCATTCAAGTCCCAATTCACACTAAGCTTGAAGGACACTTGATCAGGCCGGCTTCCACCCCGTGAGTCCCAGTTCAGATAGAGTTCTGGTTCGGAGCCTTTTTCGTCAATCAAATTTTGGATGATTTTTCGGATTCGACGAGGTGTAAGCCTGGTGTTTTGAGATATATCACTGATAGACATTCTTGGGTCCTGTCGTAAACACTGTAATACCTTCAAATCTGATAAGGATAATTCACAACGCATACCTGGTTCAGATAAGATTGTGTGAAAATCGACCGATATAACACCTGGAGTTTGACGTAAGAATGTACCAATTTCCTCAAGACCTTTGGCACCAGCATAATGTCCGAAGCAGAGAATGCTTCCATCCGTGAGAATACTTGCTGAATCGATCGACTTGTGTGCTCCAATACCATCCAAGAATGCATCCGAGGGAATCGGATCCTCCGTTCTTACCAGCGCAACCCAAGATTCCATCCCCAACATTGCATTCATCGGAACTAACCACCCCCCACGAATGATCCCGTCACTTTTGAGCTTCTGTATACGTTTTTTTACCGCATTCACCGAGAGGTTGTATTTGTTTGCAATAGTCTGGTATGATACACGATAATTGACAGACAACTCGAAGATGATGTTCTTGTCAATTTCGTCCATACTTCCCAAACCTACCTAATCTGGTTTACATCGATTTGATGACGTTGTGAAACCACCGCCGCACCACCCATGCAGCGTTCCAATGTCCGAATCCAGATTTACTATAAGGTCCTTACCTAAAAATACAAGCCCTAGACTGGATATTACTAGAAATACTCAACAAGAAAAAGTCGTACAAAAATCGATTCGATGATGAGTAACCAGGTCCATCACTTCGCATCTAGCTGTTTGAAGAGTGTTTCAAAATAGTCATCTATTTGGCTTCGAAAGACTTTCGTGGGATATCCGAAAATCGGATACACATCAGTGGCTTCCGGTAATTGTGTCACAGCACTCGCTATGTCAATTGATTCACGTAAATGCTCAACCATGAATATGCAAAAAATCACAGGTTCGAAGGCCGACGCATAAGCATACCAGAACTCAAACGGATATGAGCGTTTCAACCAATTGACAATCTGACTTCGGGCTTCACTGCCTTCTGCATGCTTAACCCTAATAATGAATGCCGTATATCCGCCGGCGTTTAAATTCCACGAAACCATCAGACGAAAACACACCTCATTGGGGTGCGCCACGCCTCGCGGTTCCCAATTCAAGTAAAAAGTTATCTCCGAACCGTTTTCCCCAAATAAATTTACAAGTATTTTCCGGATGCGACGTGGTGTCAACCCAGTTCGTTGGGCAATCTCGCTGATTGGTATTCGCGGCTCTTCGCGCAAACAGCGGAGGACTTTCAAATCAGCCATAGTCAACTCACACTTCTTTCCTGGATCATTCAAAACGGTGTGAAATTCTACAGTTACTACTCCAGGGACTTGGCGCAAATAACTCCCAATCTCCTGAAGGTCTTTTGCTCCTCCAACACTACCAAAGCATAGCATGCTTCCATCGGTTAAAATACTCCCTGCTCGAACCAAACGGTGTGCGCCCACTCTACCCAGCTGTTCTTCTGAGGTACTCGATCCTTCCATGCGTAAAATCGCCACCCACTCCTCACTCCCTAGCATCCTAGGCACAGGTACCAAAAGCCCACCACGAATGATACCCACACTTTTCAACCGTTCAAACCGTTTCTTCACACCGTTCACAGATAAATCGAGTTTCTTCGCCATGGACTGATAAGAAGCCCGATAATCAACGAGTAGTTCGAATATGAGTTTCTTATCAATCTCGTCCATAGTTGTCACGCTAAACTTTCCTAGATTTCCTGAAGGTGGAGGGATTTATGAAACATCGCTGCACCACCCATGCAGCATCTAATGTTCCCAATCTATGGCATCTTAAGTTAACAGCATCATAAAAATATGAATGTACATGATTATGTGAAGAAATCACCATACTGGAACGCACTGCCATCAAAGGCTTTAAAGTTGATATATCTTGAAGTAAGGGAGTTTCTCATATTACGGTAGTTGATATAGTTGCAGGCTTCAGCAGCATTGACTACACCAGCACCTGTTGCAGGATCTTCATTTGGTCCCGTCGGTTCGTTATTCGCACTAACACCCTGTTGTACATCAATCGCAGTTCTTTTCAGAACCTCCTTTATATAGCGTGGAAGCAGGATAGATGCACTATTCCAGTAAGTGGCTTGCACTAATGGGATCTGTTTTAGCAAGACTTGGGGTAATCGTAGTCCAATTCCTGAGGTCCTTCTTAGTATTAGCCCACTAATTTTCCTTATCCTCTCAAGCATCAGCGCTACAACACCAGCCACCATGGGCGCCGAACAAGAGGTTCCAGTAGTATAAACCCACCCATCATATGAACAATTACCTTGGCCAATCTTATCATCTGCCATACAGCCCCATTGTGTGGGCATGGCTTGATAGGGGGCAGGATACCTGACCTTAATTTGATTCCCAAATCTATCAAACAAATCCTCTATTACCACAGGACCACATAATCCACACACATCAGGGACTTTACGCGGGGGATGCAGAACTGAGGTGCCACTAGAAGCTGCATCGGAGGCTATCCATGTTAAATCCGAATGGGCAAGTGTTGGATCTTCAGGATAGGCACCACCTACAGCAATAACATCGGGGTACGTAGCAGGCCAGACGATTGGTCCCCAATTTTGACTAGTTCCATCTGGTTCTTGGGTATTTCCTGATGCCGCAACAATGACTGTCCCTTTATTCAACTCATCGGCTATTGCGCCTTCTAATGCTTGTTTCAGATTACCTTGGGTCTGCCCGGGCACACACCATTCTTCAGGTGCACCAGCACAAAATAGAATTATATCTGGTTTTGGTCTATTCGGTATATTTTGAGCTAATAAGAAACCATCAACCAGATGAATGCCACTGTAGTAAGCTAAGTCTAAGAAATTAAATGCAATCGCACCTGCTTTTATCATCGTGAACGTGATATTAGGGGCTATTGAAAACAATCCAGAAGCTATCGCAGTACCATGTCCCCCCTCATCTAATTGTGCATCAGTCCAAGAAATCCCACCCGCTGAATTTGGAGCTAAGATTACATCGATTTCATTAAGGACTTGCCTGGATAAATTGTACTCATAAAATAGATGAAAATTGTTCTTTGTATCCTCTTTGACGTGCCAGAATCCTGAGTCAATCATGACTACATGAACGCCTTTTCCTGTGTATTTCGGATGAATAAGATCAGCGTTCAATAACCGAGATATATCGCTCGGAGGTGTGATTCGACCATATGGCATTGGTGGAGGCGGTGGTGGCACCAAAGGTGGTGGCGGTATATGTGGTGGGAACACGTGGATTTGACATTGAATGGGGCTGACACCTGCCATTGTTATATCGGCAATATGTTTTCCCCAAGCTCCTAGTTTTTTCGGGTCAAGTTTACCCTTTGGTACAATATAATGAAGTCTTGGATGCCTCATTCTTAATTGCTGGTTTTTTGGTGGTACTTTGATAGAGAGCTCCTCGCGGGCGAAGTTAACAGAGAATCTTTTATGGAAGAGCGATAATAATCCTGAAATCACTATGCTGAAACGGCCTTTAGGTCCTACGATGAATCCTTTTCCTTTTAGCAGATTAGCGACTTTGTCAATTGCACCATCTGGGGGGTCAAATTGTGCGAAGTTTGTTTCGTTATGAACTTTATTAATTAATGATTTGTTTGTTTTTGATTTAAGTGTCACAATAGCTGTAACCTTTAATTTTTGAAATAGAGCTTTGTCAACTAGTGCCATTTGTCTCCCTCCAAATCTATTACGATAAGGAACATTCTTTCTGGTAAGTACTTCTATTAAAGTATATATCCGATTGGGGGAAGATAGAAGAATCCTTTCTGTTAGGAGCTGTAGTCATTTCTTGTAGTATCGGTTCTAGACTTTTTTTGGAAGTAGAAAAAAAGAGGATGGAGGGTGATTGGTCTCAAGTACTGGTTACTTGAATATTCTTCTATTCTTTGGCCTGTTCGTTGACTCAGGGTCGCCTGCATTTCCAAAGACGATAGAGCTCAATTATGAAGATCGCGATCAGAAGAAAAGTAATCAAGTATTGCCAGATTGAAGGACCATCTACTGGATATAAATTAGTCCAAGTTGGATATGATATTGAGAATCCCTCCAGTTGTAATATTTTGTTAAAGTTGTTGAAAAAGGTTAGCTTTTCTTTGATGATTGTAAACTCTCAAATCAAACTACAACAAGACAACTGGTTAATCAACAAAAATCTATTTCAACCTAATCTTCCTGCAAGTAGTCACCAGCGTGTCAATATTAGTACGCAGTATTACCGTATTTAATGGAGAACAGCACGAAAGATAAAGATCACCTCAAATATAACACTGGATGGTGATGTAACCTGACCATGTCATGGAAACGAATTGGAGCCTACCTTGGAATAATCGGACCCATACAGTTCATTATCATTACCGCTATCCTCATGACCATCTACCCATTCCCAGGATACAACTTCTTCGTAAACACTTTCAGCTCACTCGGACTCACAGTCACCAACGGTGCGCCTACTCCCCACCATAACATCCTCTTCGCGATAACCTGCACATTTGTAGCAGTAGCCAGCATCCCGTTCTTTCTCGCATTGCGAACCCTTTTCACCAAAACAACTCCACTCCTCATCATCAGCGGGATTGGAACCATCCTCGGCCTCGCTGCAATGCCCTTCCTCTCGGCCCTTGCCATCTTCGCCGTCGACGCCTTCCCATTCCAACATGGCATCGCTACACAGGTGTTCTTCTTTCTCATTGCCATCGCGATCATCATCTACTCTGTTGCCATATTTCTCAACAGTGAGTATTCAAACCTCTTCGGGCTGATCGGCATCATCATCGGCATCCTAGCTTTTGCTTAATTCGTTGGCATCATTGCCCATGTACCGATTTTCAGCAGTGCGACCATGCAAAAAGTCGCGGTATATAGCCTCGTATTATGGTCTACGTTGCAAGGGTACTATTTTCTAAAACTCTTCCCAAAGGCTTGAATAGAGCCTAGCGTAATACGTACAAGAAAAAAAGGTATGGAGTGCCGAAACTGCACTCACTGTTCTATTTCGGACGATCGTAGGGCACAAATTCTTTGCCGAGTAGCTCACGACCAATGATTAGCCGCATGATGTTCATACCGCCCTCAGCACCGATACTATATGATCGCACACCCCGGATTCCGAGATCCAGTTCACTATCTTTTGTGTATGCAAAAGCTCCGTGCCAGTCGGCGACTTCGTTAAGGATGCCGAAGGCGTCAATAGGAGCGCGGAGTTTAGCCATGGCGGTCCAGAGCGCGACATCGAAGTGGCTGTACTTAGTTTTGCCGGCATAAACTTGGTCCATGAGCCATGCAGCCTTGTACATGACAAGGCGGTCGCCCATGAGTTTACTGTACCATTCAGCAAGTGGGAAGCTGATACCTTCGTATTTACCGAGCTCTTTGCCGAAGGCTTTGCGTTGGCGGATGTAGTTCATGCCGATTTCGAGTCCCTCGAGGGCACATCCGATGCAAGTGGCGCCGATGATGACTCGCGCCGCGGAGAAGCCTTCCATGGAGTAGACGAACCCTTTTTTGGGATCGCCGATTAACCAGTGCTTGGGGACTTCCACGTTGTCCATGGCGAAGCCACCGGTGCTAATACCCATCCGTCCCCAGTCTTCAAAGAGGGTTGGAGTCAAACCAGGGGTGTCTTTTTCTACCGGTAGGATGAATGCCGCGATTCCACGATGTTTGGGTGATGCTTTCTTATCTAAGTAGGCCGTGGTGAAGTAACGGCCTTTCATTTCGGTTGTTGATTCGCGGACGCCACTAATGTAGACCTTTTCTCCGTTCACCACGTACTTGTCACTTTCCTCAGTGATCGTCGTCTTGGTTGCACCTACAATATCGCTACCTCCACCGGGTTCAGTGGTGGCAATACCAAAGAAGTATTCACCTTTGGCAACTTTGGGAAGTATTTCTTGTTTGGCTTCCTCTGTGCCGTGTCGGGCAAAAACCCACGCCCAGCTAGCTTCGACAAGATAAAAGACTGGAATCGCGATACTAAGATCCGCGCGTGCAAGTTCCTCTGCTGCAATACAGGCAAGCATGAAATTGCCGCCGGGTCCGCCGTATTTTTCTGGAATTGTGATACCCAGGAGTCCAAGGTCGGCCATCTTCTTGACAAGTCCCTTGGGTAGTTTGCCCGTTTCATCCATTTCCCGTGTGTAGGGACGGATTTCTTTTTGGGCAAAGTCCCGAACTGTTTGTCGGAACATTTCTTCTTCTTGGGAAAATTCAAAGTCCATGTTGTTTCCTCCTCACATTCGAGGGTTGATAGCGGCACTCCGGTTTTTAGGTTATTAAAGCCTTTGTATTCGAATCTTTTCAGGGTTTTATTTCCCTTGACTATACAATAGAGTAAGAGTTATGTCACCTAAGATTTAAAGCACCTGCAGTGACCCTTTATGACAACCAAAAAAGGAACAAAAGATGCGATATATCGGGTTTGGACCGTTCGTGTCTTCGTCTCCAACCAAGAATCAGCGATAGAATTTTTCCAAGACATCTTAGAATTTCCGGTGATTTTGGATGCACCACGGTTTGGGTGGGTGGAACTTGGACCTCCGGATGAACGGGCAAAAATCGCCCTCGTTGAACCTAACCCTGATGCAGATCCCATCAGGTATGAGTGGCAGCTCAACCAAATCGGGCGTGATACAGGCATCACCTTCGAAGTCCATGACCTCGATGCGTTTTACAAGAAGATGAAGGAGCGTGGAGTTCATTTCCATATGCTCCCTGAGGAAATGCCTTGGGGTGGCTATATGGCTGGGTTTGAAGACCTCGATGGCAATCGATACAATGTTGTCGAAGATCCCGAGCATTATACACGGGATTATTCTTAGTCAAAGTCGAAGATGGACCGACCTTTCGAAAACTGCATAATGAATCGACAATGAGTACAAATCATTAGAGTAATCTTGTGGCTTGTGACGCCCCAACGGCTGTCCATTCGGCCTTCTTCTTTCTTAAATTCAGTATTTCCACATAAAGGACATGTTAATTGTTGCTTAGACATACTTTCTGTAGCCTCCAGCATATCCGTTTACTGCACTTTGACTAGCAGAATTTGGATAATTAAACCTTGCCCGCTATTACGATAAATACTAAGACTATCAAATTTTACCTAATAGCATCTTCTAAATCTAATTACTCAAATGATTCTGTCTATTGATCATCAAATACATGGCTGAAAAGGGATTCACCTTCTGAAAATAGGAGCACAAGCCGACAATCAAGGCAATCTAAACGAATAAACACATCACCAGGAAAAACCATTCCTAGGCGCATCGTTTGAATGCGTAACTTCGTTCCACCGTAAAGCGGGCATACTAAATCCAGTTTTGACAGTCTTCTCCTCCAATTACTGAAGTATCCTTAAAATGCTTGTAAGGTTGTGTTAATTAATTCTTACTTTCTTCAGTGAGCAGAATTTTTGACCAGAAGGTTTTTGATAGTGAATTGTCTTCGGACAATTGAGTGGAAAACATGTCGGATAAAACACCACTTGGCATTCCTGAACTCGACGAGGCGCTAGGCGGCGGTGTCCCACGGGGATACGTGATTTTACTAGAAGTTGATAGTGGCACCCGCCCTGATGCGTTCATTACAACCTTCCTGGCCACGGGCTTGAACAAAGGCGAATTTGCTTATCTTTTCTGTTCGGAATATCCACTCCGAATTCCCTACGACCAACTTCGCAACAAAGGTATCGATGTGGACAAAGCTCTGAAATCCAAACAGCTCGTTGGCATTGATGCGTTTACCGATGCATTTGGATGGGGTGAGTTTGAACCTGAAAGCGAGTTCTCGGTACATGACCTGGGTAATTCACGGCACGTCCATGACACAATCCGTAAGGCGGTCTTGACAACGAAGCCCAAGGATAACTTGCGCGGTGTGGTTGATTCTCTCACCTCTATCCTGCATTCTGCTCGTGAAGTGGATGATACCATCAACTACGTGCATCATCAAATACGTGAGCAAAAGGCTCATGGGAATATTCTCCTTTACACTCTCGCCCGTGAGGCTCACGATGAGGAGGACCTTCGCCTGCTTGAGCATATTGCCGATGGAGTCATCGCTCTCTACAAAATCTATGACGAAGAAGGCTGGCAAATCGGTTGCCAAATTGAGAAAATGCGTGGCGTTGATTTTGTTCCTCTGCTTTATCTATACGAAGTCGAAGATGGAAATATCACACTAACTCCTTTTTCGGAACTCGAATACGAAGAGGAAGAGGAGGAAGAGGAGGAAGAGGAGGAAGAGGAGGAAGAGGAGGAAGAGGAGGAAGAGGAGGAAGAGGAAGATGAAGAGGAGATTTCAACCGAAGTAGAAGAAGAACCTGGCGAACTCGAAACGACACCCCCGCCTGTTCCACCGGTTCCTGAGCCCGAAGAAGCTCCTGAAGCTGAGCCAGTTACCGAACCCGAACCAGACACTTCCGAAGACGAACCTAGAACGCCATTAGAACCGATAATCTTTGAGGAACCAACTTTTACTGAAGAACCACCAGAAACAACACCTGAACAGGAAGAGGAATCAGAAGAACCCAAAGAACCCGATGACGAGGACAAAGACACCTTCTTCTTCTAAACGATTATCAAAACCAAAGTCCTATAACAAAGGATTGTGCTTCATACTCCCTTCAATGTGATAGTCTTAAGTCACCAACTTCTTCAATCTGCAAGAATTCACATACTTCTTCAGAAAAGCTGGGTGAGGACAGAATATGACACAATTCGAAGCGAGTAAAACCTTTTCATCGAAGATGGATGCCAAGGATCCCCTTTCCAACTACCGAAATGACTTTCATCTCCCTAAAGATGTCAGAGGTAAACCTGCCACCTATTTCTTAGGAAATTCTTTAGGATTACAACCAAAAACAACACGGGCGCACCTTGAAAAAATTCTGAAAGATTGGGAGATGTGGGGTGTTGAAGCCTACACCAAAGCTGATGCTCCTTGGATTACTTATGGAGATTCTCTTCAATCAAGCATGGCTAAAATTGTTGGGGCAAAAACATCCGAAGTTGTCTTGATGAATGCCCTCTCTGTTAATCTTCATTTAATGCTGGTCTCTTTTTATCAACCAACAAAAAACCGTTATAAAGTCATCATTGAAGAGAAAACCTTCCCTAGCGATGAGTATGCCATCAAATCCCAAATGCGCTTTCATCACATCGACCCAGCTAATGCTTTGTTAAAGGTAACTCCTGAGAGGGGAACCACTATTACCCTTGGTGATTTCAAGGCACTCTTTGAGGAAACAGGGGATTCCGTGGCACTCATTCTCTTAGGTGGTGTTAACTATTATTCCGGACAAGCCTTCAAGTTGAAAGAAATTGCTAATCTGGCCCATGAGCATGGTGCCATCGTTGGATATGATTTGGCGCACGCTGTAGGAAATATTCCATTAAAATTACACGATTGGAAAGTGGATTTTGCGGTTTGGTGCACTTATAAGTATTTGAATGGGGGTCCAGGGGGTCCTGGTGGTTGCTTTGTACACGAAAGCCATTTTTCTGAACAGGACCGTCCACGATTTGAAGGATGGTGGGGTAATAAACTTCAAAGCCGCTTCCTTATGGAACCTGAAATTAATGCAAGCATTGGAGCTGCGGGTTGGCAAATCAGCAGCTTCTCTCCCCTTCTGCTTGCTCCACTTGATGCCTCCTTGAAAATGTTTGATCAAGTGACTCTACCACGGCTCCGCGAAAAATCTCTCCAGCTTACAGGTTACTTAGAATTTCTTCTCGACCAAATCGGAACTGATCAATTCACCATTCTCACACCCCGTGACCCTGATCAACGCGGTTGTCAACTCTCAATCCAAACCCATCAAAACGGGAAAACCCTCTTTGAACATCTCACAAAGGCCGGAATATATTGTGATTGGCGAGAACCCGATGTTATACGGGTCGCCCCAACTCCCTTCTATAACACCTTTACCGAAGTATATCGATTCGCGGAAATTGTTAAAGTGGCGTGTTGTCATTAGTGAACCTTCAAAAGGCTCAACGGGCAAATAACGCTTAAGGTGGTAAAAACTATGGGACTCACTCGACTACAAATACGGCGACTCGACAAGCCCTCCTACACGATTGATCCAAGCCAACTTCGACGATATAACCTAGACAATTTAATTTTCAATCGTGTCCATTCAGACCCTCACTGGCCAGGTCATCAGCGGATGATCGATGAACGGATCCCCGACTATATTCGGAACCCGAAACCTGGATATACACACATTGATTTTGCCCTCGAAGAAGCAGCCTGGACTCTCCATGACACTTACAATGGCACCTTTGCCCACTCCCGTATACCCAAATTCCGTAAACCGGTAGCAGAATTTGACCATGATCTTGCTCAAATCCCCTTCGAGGTTGAAGCTCCGGCTAAGATGAGTTCCTACGTTAAACGAGCGGCTAAGCTATTTGGTGCTTCGATGACTGGCATATGTTCGGTTAACTCTAATTGGATCTATTCGAACGTCGATATCCCCGAATATTGCAACATGGCTATTGTAATAGCTATTGAAATGGAACCTGAAGGTATCGCTACCTCCCCAGCCATCCCTGCTGCTGCTGCAACGGGTGTTGGGTATTCGCGCATGGCCTTCGTTCTCGCGCTACTTGGCGAGTTCATTCGGAACTTAGGTTATGATGCGATTCAATGTGCCAATGACACAGGCCTTAGTGTTCCCCTAGCTATCGATGCTGGGCTTGGACAACTAGGACGTCACGGGCTCCTTATTACCCCCGAATTTGGGTCCCGGGTTCGCTTGTGTAAAATCTTCACCAACATGCCCCTCCAAGTCGACAAGCCCATCGACTTTGGTGTTACAGAATTCTGCTGTCGGTGCAAACTGTGTGTCGAAGCGTGCGAAGTTGACGCCATCTCCAGCACGGATGAGCCTACCTTCACGTCCACATGTAAGTCGAATAGTCCTGGAGTTTTGAAATGGCCCGTTAACTCCGAACGATGTTATGAGTTCTGGTGTGATAATGGAGGTGACTGCTCAACCTGCATTGCTGTCTGCCCGTTCACCAGACGCACGTTTAACCACATTCCATTCGACTCCGAAGCCTTTTGGAGTAATTCTAACCAACAAGCGACTAGATGATACCCATGACTGCTTTTGACGAGTTAGCACTGATTTATGACCAATCTATTAACTGGGCTCAACGACTTCAACGAGAGCTTCCTCTACTCAGAAACTTGATTCATGATAAGAAAATAGCACGCATTCTTGATCTAGCCTGTGGAAGCGGACGTCACGCCGTGGCCTTGGCAAGAGAGGGTCACGAGGTTATTGGCCTCGATTTTAGTTCCCAAATGATTTCTGCGGCACAAGTCTGTGCCCAAGAAAATGATGTCCAGGTCCAATTCTATGTGGCTAACATGGAGAAAGCAAATACTACGGTAAAAGGTCCTTTTGATTTAATTTTGTGTCTTGGTAATTCATTAGCACTACTTCCTTCTCTTGAATCTCTACAACAGACCCTTAAAGGCGTGTACATGTTGCTTTCTAGGGGTGGGTACTTCATTTCACAAATCCTCAACTTCGAAGAAATCCAGCACTCCCAGTTCCGCTTCTTTCCCTTAAAATCTGGCAAGACTCTTGGTGGAGACGAAGTAGTCTTTGTCCGCTTCTTTGAACCATTCACCAGTTCCTCGATTGCGCACCTTGTTTTCACAGGATTCATCAAACGTGGAAACACCTGGGTAACTCAGACTCATTCGCAGCAGGTGCTTCAACTCTCCCAGCACATCATGGAAGGACAACTCCACAGCCTTGATTTCACTCGTATTGAGCTGTTTAGTTCATATTCAAGGCAGCCGTTTTCGGCTTTGGAGAGCCGTAACCTAATCACGCTTGCTCAACGATGAACTAGGTGCGGTCTAGGGCTCTATCCCTGTAATTTTAATACACCCTAAGCTGGATATTCAGCTATAATCCATGGCTTTGGGAGGTGATTTATATGGAAAGAAACTCCATAGCCAGAATTCTTGTCATTCTAGGTGCAGTGCTCCAACTCGTCTACTTGGTGACTAATGGCTTCTTTGGCTTCATTATCTTCATTCTCGTCCTCCTTGCAGCAATTTTTGCTCCTGGTGATCCCCTTCGAGATCTTGCCGTCATGACGATGGCATCAATGTTCGCTAGCGCTATCACCGGTTTCATATTCATGATTCTGTTCTTCGTCTTCGCCAGCAGTCCTGGCCGGTTCAGGATTTGGCTGATTATCATCGGCATTTTCGCCCTCATCATCGGAGGCATTGTTCCAGCCTTCCTCGCCTATTCTTTATTCGGCTTGACCTGGCCACAACTCTGGCTAGGCCTTCTCTTGACCAGCTGGCTCCCCGGTTTCCTTGCCATCCTCGGTGGACTCATTGCCCAAAAACCACTCGAAGCTTAGCCTACTCTGATAATCAACCTTTCAGAAACCCTTGTGACAAATTATCCCTTTCTATTTCTAATAGATGTAGATGAAAGGCCGTATCTATTGGAATTACTTCTGTGCTTTGACCCGTTTAATTTCATTAACAAGGGCAGGAACGATTTTGAAAAGATCGCCAACAATCCCGTAGTCGGCAACGGTGAAGATGGGGGCGTCAGGGTCGCTGTTGATGGCAACGATGGTATCGCTGGTACGCATGCCAACGAGGTGTTGGATTGCACCGCTAATCCCACAGGCGATATAGAGTTTCGGAGCGATTGTTCGACCAGATTGGCCGACCTGCTGATGGTGCTTCATCCATCCTTGGTCGACAATGGGACGGGAACCACCAAGGGCAGCATTGAGTTCATCTGCTAGTTTAGCGACAATATCGATGTTTTGGGGGTCTTTGATACCACGTCCGCAGGTGACCACCATTTCGGCTTCGTCAACTTTGAGTTCGCCTTCCTCCATTTCCACAATAGTGTCCACGATTTTGGTGCGTACCGCAGCCTTGTTGACCTTGATATCCACCTTTTTGGTTTCGCCCTTCCGGGAAGTATCGAGTTCGGGGACTTTGAATACATTGGGTCGGACGGTAGCCATCTGGGGGCGAGTATATGGGCTCAGGATGGAAGCCATAATATTGCCTCCGAAGGCAGGACGGGTTTGGACTAGTTGCCGTTTGTCGTCAATATCTAGCCCTGTACAGTCAGCAGTGAGTCCAAGTATTAAGCGGGCGGCGATTCGGGGTCCGAGATCTCGGCCATTGGCAGTGGCTCCATATAGGATAATGTTGGGTTTCTCGGTGACAATGAGGGCGGCGATAACATCAGTATAAGCTTCAGTGGTGTATTGGGCGAGGATTTCTTGATCACTTACATAGACAACATCCGCGCCATGTTGAATGAGGATTTCCGGGAGATTTCCGACATTGTGCCCAAGCAGAACTGCGCCAAGGGGTTCACCAAGCTTATCGGCAAGTTCTCGGCCCTTTCCCAACAGTTCTAAAACGACGTTGCGAAGTTCACCGTTGATTTGTTCGGCCCATACCCACACGCCTTTGTAGTCAGTGAATTTGGAGGGATCTACCCGTTTGCGTTCAATTGAGATGGCATCAACTGGACAGACTTTGACACAGGCACCGCAGAGGGTGCATTTCTCATCAGCTTCTGCCTTCTCGTTGACAAGGTGTATGGCATCAAAGGGGCAGACTTTCACACATAAACCGCAGCCCGTACATTCTTCTTTTTTGATGTTCAAC
Source organism: Candidatus Hermodarchaeota archaeon (assembly GCA_016839365.1). Lineage (GTDB taxonomy): Archaea > Asgardarchaeota > Hermodarchaeia > Hermodarchaeales > Hermodarchaeaceae > Hermodarchaeum. Next base: position 6,252 of record JAEOUH010000004.1, on the reverse strand, counting down.
ATGATAAGCCACCCTACCTTAGATGACCCCCTTTTTCAGCAACCACTCAACGAGTTGCTTCGCGGCGCTCTCAGGATCTTCTGTGCCATCGATTTTGATGCCACCTGTACGTTGTTCAGGCGTGAAAACTTCCACCACTTGTGTGGGTGAACCCGGAAGCCCATACTGCTCTTGATCTCCACCGAGGGCTTCAGCAGTGACGAGTCTGATTTCTTTCTTGCTGGCACTCATGATGGCCATTAAGCTGGGTAGCCGGGGTTCGTTAAGCCCTTTAGTCGCTGTGAGGAGCGCAGGAAAGCGGCATTCTATTACTTCAAATCCTTCATCTGTTTCTCGTTTTACCCTGATGCGCTTTTTACTCTCTGTGAGTTCAACATTTACTGCATAGGTCACCTGTGGAATACCCAGAATTTCAGCGATTTCAGGACCAACTTGCGCTGTATCACCATCAATCGCTTGTTTGCCACAAATAATGAGATCATAGGGGGCTTCGGCTTTGATGGCTTGGGCAATGGTATAGGCCGTAGCCCAAGTATCTGCACCAGCGAAAGCGCGATCAGAGAGGTGGATGGCCCTGTCTCCGCCCATCGCAAGGCATTTTTTCAGAGCTTCTTCCGCTTGCGGAGGACCCATAGTAATGATAATGACTTCACCTTCACCAAGCTGTTCTTTGATGCGAACAGCTTCTTCAATGGCGAATTCATCAAAGGGGTTGAGAATCGAGGGAACTCCTGCACGAACTAGGGTTTTCGTTTCTGGATCTATTTTGACCTCAGCAATTTCGGGAACCTGTTTGATCGGGACGATAATTTTCATATGGATTGCCCCCATGGCTCAGGTGACAGGCGTCTTGAATGGCGGTTACACGAAACTGCTCTGCTTAAAAGTTCTTCTCCGTGGAGATTACAGAAATCGCGAAGAAAAAAACAGCTCATCAAACTGGAGGGAAACCCATTAAATGCTTACCTCCTAGTAGCTAATGTATAATTATGGTGGGAGATGTGTTTCAATGAATGAAAGGCCTGCTCCAAGAATCGTCTTGGATGGTATAGAAGACCGATACCGTCTATATACAGGAAATAAAAGTTTTGATCAGTATTTTGGCGTGATGTCAGGCACCTCGACAATTATGTATGTACAAAACCAAACCTTCACAGATCCCACTAGCTTGACCATTGAGTGGTTAACCAACGATGTCCGTGACAGGGAAACACTTCTTTTAGTAACCACTTATGCTGACCCTGTGGCTATTGCATTATGGTGTGAGCGAAAACTGCCCAACGCTTTCAAGGTGTTTTTAGAAACGAGTAATGTAAATCGATTCCATTGGGTGGATATCTTCACTTATCGAGGTTTTGGCGATCCTGAACGGGAATTAGTAAGAACGTCATACCAACAGCGAATCAAAAGTATGGGCGGAAACCCAAATCTATTGGTATCACCTCGCAAACCGGATGAAATTCACTCAGTAGATGGTTTACCCGCTGCGATCAGTAATATTACATCGTCACTGCATGGGAAAGGAACCATCCGAATGGTAATGGCGTATGTGGATGATTTCATTGATGGTGTGGGTCCCCAACCCGCGCTAGATTATTTTCGGCGTCTAATCAGCCTCATGCGTAAGTTCGGACATACTCTGGTTCTTTTCATGGGATGGCGAGGAACAGTTCCTGAGGTTCATACAGCTTGTGAACGCATGGCGGACCAAGTTTTACGGTGGGGCTATGGCGACGTGCCAGGGTTGAAGCAGCCATCTAAATTCGTGCAGATTCTTAAAACTACGGCTCCTGATGAAGTGACGACTTATTTGAAGGTTCCCTATCAAATTCGTGGTGGCACACCGACTGTTGGGTTGGGAACGCCCCTTGAGATAGGACGTAGCCGGAACCCATAGAGTTACTCCATTTATTTTTTTGGTGTTTTTATTAGGTGAAGAATGAGTCGTTCGGCTGCGGTGTATGGGTCGGTTTTTCGTTGATCTACTTCCGCGACTAGTTTATCGAATAGGGTCCGTTCATCAGGATCCATCAGTAATTTCCTAATAAAACTGCGTTCTATGATTGTTTCGAGCTGTGCGTAGCAGCGTCTTTCTCGGTTTTTAACAATCTCCTCGCTTTCAACAAGGTATTCATGGTGGTCTTGGATGGCTTTCACAAGGTCTTCGATACCTTCACCAGTTGTTGCAACGACTTTGAGGATGGGCGGTTCCCACCCGTCACCTTCCTGCCCCAAACTGAGGGCCGATTGAAGTTCGACAAAACGGCGATCGGCTCCGTCGAGGTCCGCTTTGTTAATTGCGAAAATATTACCAATTTCCATTATTCCAGCTTTGATAGTTTGAATATCATCGCCTAAACCAGGTACGGAGAGTAAGACAACAGTTTCTGCCAGCTGAACGATGTCTACTTCCGCTTGGCCGGCACCAACTGTCTCAACCATAATGATATCTTTGCCCATCGCATCCAAAATATGGACAACATCCATAGTAGCCCAGGCTAGACCTCCGAGATGACCTCGAGATCCCATGCTTCGAATGAAGACATCATGGTCGCTGGCAAAACGGTTCATTCGGATGCGGTCACCAAGGAGGGCACCACCTGTGAATGGACTACTGGGATCAACGGCAACCACTCCTACTGATAGATTATGGGAGCGGTACTTTTCAATGAGCTTATCCACAAGAGTGCTTTTCCCAGAACCAGGTGGACCGGTAATTCCAATGATATGAGCTTTCCCAGTGTATGGGTACAGTTGCTTAATTGCTGCATGGGCTTCTGGTGACAAGGATTCGGTAAGGGTCATGAGCCGAGCTGCGGCTCGACGATTACCCTTTAGCACATGTTTGACCAGTTCTGTCGTATCTGGAGCCATACAGCTCACTCCGTTGATTATTTGGTATGTTTTCGAATGAAATCGACGATTTCACCAGTTGGTGTCCCTGGCCCAAAAATTTCTTTAATACCGAGCTTCTTCAAGGGTTCGAAATCATCTTCAGGGATAATACCTCCGGCGATAACAAGTACATCAGCCATCTCGCGTTCTTTGAGGAGCTGCATTATCTCTGGGAATAACCGCATGTGGGCTCCTGAGAGAATGCTTAGCCCAACAACATCGACATCCTCTTGCAGAGCGGTTTCTGCAATTTGTTCTGGTGTTTGGCGCAACCCCGTATAGATGACTTCAAAGCCGGCATCGCGTAAGGCTCGTGCCACAACCTTGGCGCCACGGTCGTGTCCGTCTAGTCCTGGCTTGGCAATCAACACCCGAATTTTTCTAGTTTCTGTCAATGGCGTTCAACTCTTCATAATTTGTATAGTTAGAATATGATAGGTTCTTGATATTCACCATAAACGTCTCGCAGCGCGTTACAAATTTCCCCAACAGTGGCGTATTCACGAACAGCTGCAAGGATATGGGGTAGCAGGTTGTCAGTTCCCTCTGCAGCACGCTGTAATTGGCCTAGAAGTTGGTCGACTTTCTGATTATTCCGCGTTTTCCGTGTCTTCTGCAGCCTTGCTAGCTGGGTTCGTTCCACTTCAGGATCAATCTTGAGGACAGGGATTTCCAATTGATCATCAGTAACGTACTCATTGACGCCAACGATGATACGCTCTTTTTCTTCAATTTCACGTTGGAATCGAAAAGCGGAATCAGAGATTTCGCGCTGGAAAAATCCCTTCTTGATGGCTTCCACCACGCCTCCAAGCTTTTCGATGCGATCGAAGTATCTGTAAGTCTCTTCTTCCATTTCGTTGGTTAACGCTTCAATGAAATATGAGCCCCCGAGGGGGTCGATGGTGTTTGCAACACCACTTTCATGCGCAAGTATCTGTTGCGTGCGAAGGGCAATGGTAGCTGCCTTCTCTGTTGGGAGTGCCCACGCTTCATCCATAGAGTTGGTGTGAAGTGATTGGGTGCCCCCTAGAATCGCCGCTAGGGCTTCAATGGTGGTTCGCACAATGTTATTTTCGGGCTGTTGTGCCGTAAGGCTGACACCTGCCGTTTGTGTATGAAATCGTAGCAGATAAGACCGTGGATTCTTTGCCTTAAAGCGGTCCTGTATTTCTCGTGCCCAGACCCGTCGAGCAACTCGGAATTTCGCAATTTCTTCGAACAAATCCAGATGGCTATCAAAGAAGAAGGAGAGCCGAGGGGCAAAATCATCCACCTTCAAACCCGCATCGACCCCTGCTTGGACGTACGCTAGACCATTTGCGAGGGTAAAAGCAACTTCTTGCACAGCAGTAGCCCCTGCTTCGCGGATATGGTACCCACTGATGCTAATGGTGTTCCATCGGGGCACTTTTTTCGTACAAAACTGAAGAATATCGGTGATAATCCGCATGGATGGGTCAGGGGGAAATATCCAAGTCTTTTGAGCTTGGTACTCCTTCAAGATGTCATTTTGGATGGTGCCACCGATTTGGGTCGAAGAAACGCCCTGTTTTTCTGCTGCAGCGATGTAGAAGCAAAGGAGAACTGCTGCAGGGGCGTTGATGGTCATCGAAGTTGTTACTTTATTCAGTGGAATGTGCGAGAAAAGAATCTCCATATCAGCCAGCGAATCGACTGCAACGCCACAGACACCGATTTCTCCTTTGGACATGGGGTCATCAGAGTCGTACCCCTGGATAGTTGGAAGATGAAACGCGACACTAAGTCCGGTTTGTCCCTGCTCCAAGAGATATCGGAACCGGGTATTTGTCTGTTCTGCTGTACCAAACCCCGAAAACATCCGCATAGTCCATAATCGACCACGGTACATCGTGGGGTAGACGCCACGTGTATACGGGTATTGACCAGGAAATCCTAAGTGTTCTTCATAATTAAAATCTGCAATGTCAATTGGAGTGTATATTCGGGCAATTGGACGACTCGATGTTGTGATGAATCGTTCGCGACGTTCGGGGGATTTGTCAAGAGTCTCTTTCAGGGTATTGTTTTCCCAGTCTCGTTTCGTTTGCGACACAGATTGTTTCTCTTTCGTACCCATTGGACTTCGCCATCCCATGATTCGCTTGTTCAGTTAGGGTGCAGGTGCTTTAATGGTTTTGGCACTTTACAATCTTGCCTAAATGCTACTCTATACTAGCTCATAGAAGACTGTTGGGTGAAAAGGAAAAGGGTCCCACCTGCGGATTAGGAAGACATCATACAGATGGGACACTGAGCAGGATCATTTACGAACTCACAAGGAGTTCGGGCACCTTCCGGAAATTTCCGCTGGAGTTGTTGACACACATTATTTGTAGCATCATGCATTGGGCAAGCCATGTCTAACGATACCCCAAAAAAAGGTGCCCTAATTTCTCTATTAAATACTTCTCCGAACCCAGAAACGGTTTTGTTAGCTTTGATTAAACCGCAATTCCCATTATATGATACTCACCATAGGTTGTCCCTTTTCCACCGCAGTTCCGGCTTTGACGTGAACTGCTTTCACTGTACCATCCTGTGGGGCCAGTATTTCGTTTGCCATCTTCATGGCTTCTAAGACCAGCAGAACATCGCCCGCTTTAACAGCTGCGCCTTCTACTACGCGAACTTCTAGAACGCGTCCTGGCAACGGGGCGGCTACAGTACCCGGTTCACTCGCTTCTTGGGCTATAGCACTTGGTGGTCTAGTAGATGGTGTAATGGCTGTGGGTTCAGTGGAAACAGTTGGAGCCAAAATTGGACGAGTCGTTGAATGAGTAAGCGATATGAGTTGAGCAGCATAGGTATTCTTTTCCACTTTAACAGAATATCCTGGAACACTAGGCTGAGGTTTCAAGTGGAGTGTGTGCTTGTTGTCGCCGACTTTGACATTATATTTCCCTGAATCTGAATTAGTGTCCGTCACTTGGACGGGGAAGGTGATTTCACCGATGGTGATAGAGAGGATCCCATTGGTGGGCCCATCAACTTCAACGTTGATTGTTTGGTTGTTGATGGTGAGTTTATATTTTCGTGTCAATTAGGGCTCCTCCACGCTATTTTCTTTAATCATAACCCATAGCTTCTCGACGTCCAGTAAGCACCCAAGGATTCGATCCATTTTTATTAGATCGACGGATTGTCGGCATCTTCAGTGGTTCAGGCTGCATTTCGAGTAGTGCGGCAGTTATTGCGGCCTGCAACTCAGGAGTTAGCTTGCTTAAGGCTTCTTGGTCTTTGCGGTGCTCGAAGAATTCGAGGGCAGGCTGTGGGAAAAGGATGTAAGCGATGATGTCTTCGATATTCGAAGTGATGCCTTTGAGTTCAGCTCGT
>JAEOUH010000037.1 GCA_016839365.1 Candidatus Hermodarchaeota archaeon | reverse complement strand
GCTTTGTATATGGGCGTGACGTTGAATGATGTATCCTATTCTATTCGCCGTCGTGAAGTGGGACTGTTACTCACTAAGGGTGTGACAAGAAGCACCATAACCAGCCTGTTTGTATGGGAGGCAGTCCTCACTGGAATCATTGCAAGCATTTTTGGCATCCTTATCGCCATCGGAATTCTTCCCTTTTTCATTCCGGCAATCACCTGGACAACCATCCTCATCGTAGGTATCGGTGTCGATACGATCTTCTTGACATTTCTGATTGGAGTTCTCATTGCTGTTTTTGCATCCTATCTCCCTGCCAGAAGAGCAGCAAAAATCCCAACGACTGAGGCAATCCGAGAGTACACCTTAATAGGAGAGCCTGGTGGGCTCCCACGAATGCTAGCGTGGACGGCTTTAATTCTGGGAAGCTACAAACTTATCATCTGGCTTTTGGGAATCAACGTCGCTGAAGTCGCATTAAGCTTAGTCTTCAGCAACCCAATTCTTGGTTCACTATCATTATATTGGGTAGTCTTTGATTCCATAATTTCATTCTGGGCACCTTTGTTATTCCTCTGGGGATTTGTCACACTTATCGTCAAGGGCTGGAAAGGCTTCTACCATTATTCGGAGCGCTTCATTGGAAAGATCATGGGTGAACTAGGAGGATTAGCTTCACACAACATCTCGAGGCGTCCAGGACGAACAGTAGCGATTATCTTCATCACTGCACTAATAGTTGGGTATTCTGTGCAGACCATTGGAATCCTCGGCAGTAGTAATGATCTGGCAATAAGAAGTGCCTATACATCTGTGGGTGCCGATATCAAAGTCCATGTCAGTCACCCCGAAAATGTCACCGACTTGCTCCCCACTATTCGTAACATTGATGGAGTTCGTGACGCTGCAGGCCAGTACACCTTCACGATAAATACCGTTGCAAGCGACGGACTTGTTGTGAGAGCGATAAATGTCAGTGAATGGTTAGGAGTTGCCTACCTCGAACCAGAATGGATATTAGGCGTTCCCTATCCAATCGCTTTTAATGGTATTGCAGAAAACAATGAAACAATCATTGTTGAAAAACTGGTAGCCATCAATGTGCAGGCAGATTTTGGCCAGACCATTTCCGTTGAATTTTCTGAATACAGCGGATTCCAACCGCTGACAATCATTGGATTCATGGGTCCAGAGCCTGAATTTGTACAGCTGCCCTATTCCCCTCAAGGGGGAAATTGGATGGCTGAGCCCTCCTGGTCATATGTGTCGGTTGAGTTGATGGAGAGCTATTCCACCGAGATAAATCCCACAGGGTATGTGCTAGTATCACTAGATTCGCCTGTGTTCAATGCTGAGGTAATCCAAACATTGGAAGCCTTGGACGATGTTCTTCAAGTCGATTCAGCGATTACACTGATTGAGAATTATAATATTGATGTGCTTCGAAGTTCCACAACCAACATGATGCAATTGGGAGTTGCCTTCGCTATCATTCTTGCATCGGTGGGCACTTTGGTCATCATCTATTTGACGCTTCGAGAGCGACGGACAACTACAGCCCTGATGAGCGCTCGCGGAATGACCTATACGCAGACCGTCACTATGCTGTCAGCTGAAATCTTGACGATGATGATATTTGCCATCCTCCTTGGATTGACCGTGGGCTTGATTATCTATTATGGTCTTATTAGTGGCGGAGTGGCGACGGTTATACCCGCTCTCCTGCTGCCACGGTTCTTACCCCCCTCATTCAATGTCATGTTTGCAATCTTCATTGGAACCACAGTCGGTCTCTTAATCTTGAATACCTTCGTTCCAATTCTAATTGAAGCCCGTACCGCCCGGTACGATCTCTCCGTATTGAGGTGAAAAGAGAATGTCCTATATTACAGTCAAAGATTTGGTTCGCGTCTATCGCTTAGGCGCCGTTGAGGTTCGAGCCCTTAGAGGATTATCCATGGAAGTGCGCGAAGGCGAACTGGTGTCGGTTATGGGACCCTCCGGTTCTGGAAAGACCACCTTGCTAAACATTCTTGGGGGTCTTGACCGAGCCACAGCGGGAGAAGCCAAAGTAGGTGATGTAGATGTCACTTTCTTGGACCGAAGACAGTTAGTGATGTACCGCCGACGAGTGGTGGGACACATCTTCCAGACATTGAACTTGGTTCCTACTCTCACAGCGGCGGAAAACGTCGCATTACCCATGATTGTCAATCAACTCCCCCGAAGCGAACGCCGAGACCGAGTAGATGACCTGCTCTCTATAGTTCAACTCTCCGACCGGGCGAAGCACAAACCCGATGAATTGAGCGGAGGCGAACAGCAACGAGTCGCCATCGCCGCAGCACTAGCTAATGATCCTCCCATTGTTTTGGCTGATGAGCCAACTGGTGAGTTGGATTCCGAAACCTCCCAAGTTATTGTTGACTTTTTGGTGCAAATCAATGAGAAGTATAAGAAGACAATTATTCTCGTAACCCACAATCCGCTGGTCGCTGCAGCCACGGAACGAATTCTCCGAATCGACGATGGAGTAATTAAAGCCGCTTATACCCCCGCAGAACTTGAAGCTGGTGCTGAAGGCCGTACCGTGAGTTATGTTGATCAGATGCGGCAACGAATCAAAAAATTGAAAGCAGAACTGAGCGATGTAGACAAAAAGTTCAAGTCTGGCGATGTAACCGGGGACGAATACGTCGAAGAACGGTTACGCCTCAAAGCCGCAATTCGAGGACTTGAAGACGAAGTCCACCGTCACGGTGGCTAATATTCCAAATTCACGGCAGAAACGGAAGTATTAATTGTACTTTTCACTCCTTTGTTGAATAACAAGTTCAGCTAGCCTGAATAGGAGTAGTTAGAACCGTGCCCTTCCGAGATTACATTGCAGCCCCGCATAAACTAGCGTATATAGAGGGGCGGGAACGCCATGAAATTCCCTGCATCTTCTGTGCCATAATCGAAGGCCACCCGAAGGTGAAAACCAAAATCGTTTACCGTAATGATCAATTCTTGGTCCTTCTCAATATGTTTCCTTTTAATCCGGGTCATGTGATGGTTGTTCCCATTCGGCATGTGGTGAAGCTTTCGGAGTTAACTCAGGAGGAGACAAACGCCTTCTTCTGGATGGGTGCTAAAACAGTAAAACTCGTCCAAAAAGCCTTCAACCCAACGGGTGTGAACATGGGACTAAATATTGGTTCAGCTGCAGGGGCCAGTATTTTGCATCTCCATTTGCATATCGTGCCACGCTATCCCCGAGAACTAGGCTTCATGGAAACCACCGCTGACACACGGACCTTGGTCATGAATGCAGAAACAACCTATCAACGGCTAGCCCCCCACTTGGAGATTCTCACATCAAAGTGAAGGCAATGAAGGATAGAAAAGAATCCGGTCACCAAGGTTTGGTACAGGTGTATACCGGCTCTGGAAAGGGAAAAACCTCTGCCGCATTAGGGTTGGGGCTACGTGCAGCTGGCCATGGCTTTGAAGTATACATGATTCAATTCATGAAAGGGCAGATTAACTATGGAGAAATAAACGCTGTTAAACACATACCCAACTTCACGATTCGACAATTTGGTCGTCCAGACTTTGTCGACAAATCGAAGCCAGACCCCAAAGATGTCAAGTTGGCAAAAGAAGCCCTCAATCATGCTCGTGAGATAATCGAAATAGGGACCGTTGACTTTCTTATTCTTGATGAAGTGAATGTGGCAATGGATTTCGGATTGGTTACGGAACAGGAGGTCATTGCGCTAATTGAATCCCGTCCCGCCCATATGGAAGTGGTCCTGACGGGTCGCTATGCACCCGCTTCGATTATTGAACTTGCAGATCTTGTCAGTGAGGTGAGGGAAGTAAAGCATCCTTATCAGAAGGGAGTCGCAGCGCGTAAAGGTGTGGAGATGTAGCTGGCTAAGCGGTGATATGAAGTGTCCAAAAAGAAGCGAGTAAAGAAAGCGTATGATGATTGGGAGGTGAATGTCCTTACACCTTATTTAAAAACAGCCCCCGAACGGGCTGACCAGTTTATGACTACCTCCAGTAAACCCGTCAAACGACTTTATTCACCAGCAGACCTTCCTGAATTTGACTATCAACAGGACTTAGGATTTCCTGGTGAATCTCCATATACTCGTGGTGTGTATCCCACGATGTACCGGGGACGCTTATGGACCATGCGCATGTACTCAGGATTCGGTAATGCTGAACAGACCAATGAACGCTACCAGTACCTCCTCAAGCAGGGACAAACCGGGCTCAGTGTAGCCTTTGATTTACCAACTCAGATCGGTTATGACGCAGACCATCCAATGGCTGCAGGTGAGGTGGGCAAATGCGGCGTCTCCATCCCATCTGTTGAAGACATGGGCATTCTCTTCCAGAATATTCCTCTCGAAAAGGTCAGCACAAGCATGACAATCAACGCCCCCGCAGCAGTCTTACTAGCGATGTATATTGTGATTGCCAAAAGACAGGGGATTAATCCTAAGGTTTTGCGTGGTACGATTCAAAACGATATTCTCAAAGAATATGTGGCCCGTGGAACTTACATTTACCCACCTAAACCTTCCATGCGATTAATCACTGATACCTTCGCGTATTGTCGCGAAGAGCTGCCCTCGTGGAATACTATCAGTATTAGTGGTTACCATATCCGTGAAGCGGGTAGTACCGCCATCCAAGAAGTAGCGTTCACATTTGCCAATGGCATAGCTTATGTGCAGGCCGCCATTGATGCGGGGCTCCAGGTCGATGAGTTTGCCCCACGGCTCTCCTTCTTCTTTGGAGCCCATAATGATCTATTCGAGGAGATTGCGAAATTCCGGGCTGCTCGTCGATTGTGGTATAAGATTATGCGAGAACGGTATAATGCAAAGGATTCGCGTTCATGGCTCTTGCGTTTTCATACGCAAACTGCTGGTTGTAGTCTTACTGCTCAACAACCAGAGAATAACATTGTACGAGTCACGATGCAGGCGCTAGCTGCTGTGCTGGGAGGAACCCAATCTCTTCACACCAACTCTATGGATGAAGCCCTTGCCCTCCCAACTGAAAAAGCCGCAACCATCGCACTCCGCACTCAACAAATCCTTGCCCATGAAACTGGTGCTGCAAACACCATTGATCCGTTCGCTGGATCCTATTTCTTGGAAAATCTTACTAATGAGATTGAAGAGGGAGTTGAGAAGTACCTTCAACAAATCGATAAAATGGGTGGCGTCCTGCGAGCCATTGAATCAGGTTACATTCAACGCGAAATTCATGACAGTGCCTATCGTTATCAACGCGAAATTGAAACTGGTGAAAGGGTAGTGGTTGGTGTTAATCAATTTGAAATCCCTGAAGAGGAACGCACTATTGATTACCTAAGGGTTGACCCGCTTGTCGAGGACCTGCAAGCCAAGAAACTGGCAGCCCTTAAACAATCCCGGGATGCAACAAGGGTAGAATCAGCACTAAATAATCTCAAAGTAGCTGCAGAGGATATGAATAATCTCTTCACTCCCATCCTTGTAGCAGTTGAAGCCCATGCAACCTTAGGTGAGATATGCGATAGTCTACGCTCAGTTTTTGGTGAGTACAAGGCCCCACAAATCTTCTAGCGTTCTTTCATAGACCGGTTCAGGGATGGTACTGTTAGAAAGACTACTGGGATGAGTGCCAGTGCAATCAAGGCTCCTATGAAATAGACTCCAGGAAGTGCCAAGGCGCTTAGAACGACCGCCATCATAAGAGGACCTAATGTTTGTCCTAATCGAAGAACAAGTCCGTTTAGCGACATGACCGCCGCTCGGTTCTCCATTGGGGCTAGATTCACAAGGAGGTTTTGGGTCGTGGGTATAGCCAATCCCATGCCCACTCCAAACAACCCAACTGGAATGAGGATAATCAGTAGATGAGGTGCGAAGGGAATGAGGAACAAGCCAAACGCCTGAAAGGGAAATGCAGCCATCAACAAGCCCTTCATGGAGTACCTTCGAATCAGATTCCCTACTAAGAAGGCTGTAAAAGCTGAAGTAACCGATATGAAAGACACGACAATCCCAGCAATGAATGAGTCGACCAAAAACGCAGAGATTAGAAGAAAGGGTAGGTAGGTGATAATAGCTCCATATAGCATGACGAAAATTGCTGTACTTATAATGAACAAACCAGCTACCTGTCGATCTTTGAGAATATGCCAGATTTGCCCGAAATATTCGCGTAGGGTTAGGAGACATTCAGCTTTTGGCACACTAAGCCAGATTAGTGCGGCCACACCAACCGGGATGGCTAGCAACGGGAGATAGAAGGGGAAATACCAGGCGAAAAGCGCCAAGAATCCACCGAGCGTGGGATAAATGGCTGTTGCAATGCTTTGTACACTTACATTGTAACCCATCACATGTGTGCGCTGCTGGCGGTGGTACAAATCGCCAATGATTGTGACATTAAGTGAACCAAGAGAGGCTGCCCCAACCCCTTGAAAGACTCGAAGAATCAGCAGCATGAAAAATGGCGATGCCCCCAATAGAAGCCCTAGGGGTTCAGAAAACGCACAAGCAAATCCAGCGACTCCGAACAGTAACAGAGAGGGAGCCAACACTCGTTTGCGACCATATCGATCTGCAGCCACCCCTAAAAAAGGGGTAAGGATGACTCCGGGGAGTGTGAATACGATGATAACAAGACTGATCATGCCAGGGGGAACACTAAGAGTAATACTCATTGCAGGAAACGCCGGAGTTATACTTGCAACACCCATGACTGCAATGAGGGTTGTACTAAAAATAATCAAAAGATTGGAATTTAATGGGGGTTTCTCGCCCATATTTTCCTGCTCACGACCCTCAGTGGGTTGCATAATGCGCCTCAACACCTGACCTTCAATAAAAACGTTTGTGGAATACTAGTTTAGTGGAACAGAAGTTTTTTCAAGGCACTACATCTCAAAGAAGACGGAGATGAGTGTCTATTGCGCATTGCTCACATAGGAATTGCAGTTAAGGATGCTGATGAGGCTCTCAAAATATATCAAGAGGTCCTCGGATTAGAGCCTTCAAGTATTGAAATTATCGAAAACCAGAAGGTCAAAGCGGTTCACATTCCAGTTGGCGATTCCAGTATCGAGTTACTTGAATCGACGAGTCCTGATGGTGTTGTGGCAAAGTTCATCGAAAAGCGTGGTGAAGGCATCCACCATATCGCTATTGAAGTGGATGATATCGAGGTCACGCTAGTTAAGATGAAAGCTCAGGGATTCCAGTTAATCGATGAAACACCACGAATGGGTGCTGGAAATATGCGTATCGCTTTCATCCATCCACGAAGCACCAACGGTGTGCTGTTAGAATTGTGCCAACCAACCAAATAGCTTACTGTGAGTTGTATGGCTAAACCACCCATCCCCCTTGAACCCCGAAACGACCTTTTCCAACAAGCGCTGAGCAATACCTCAAAACTAGTTTTTAAGCGATTGCTTCATTTTTCATCGCTTCCCTCAACCAACGCGTATCTGAAACCGTTAGCTAAGGTGGGTGAACGCGAAGGATTAATTGTGCTAGCTGATGAGCAATCAGAAGGGGTGGGGAGATTAGATCGCAGGTGGTATTCACCACCTGGTGGACTGTATTTTTCTCTATTAGTTCGTCCAATGAACATTAGAGCTGATGAAACCCCGTTGATTACATTGACAGCAGGTGTAGCGGTCGCTAAGGTTCTTCAGACTGCATTAGGGCTAAAAGCCGTATTGAAATGGCCAAATGATGTATTGTTAAATAATCAGAAAGTGGCAGGGATTCTCGTCGAATCAGCTTTTATTGGTAACGATATCGAATACGCTGTGATTGGTATCGGAATTAATGCTAATTCCACATTAGGAGATTTCCCGGATTTGCTTCAATCGAAGGTTACGACGCTTCAGGAGCAGCTTAATCGCGCGGTGGATTTGCCCCGACTATTCGGGTATTTAGTGGGTCAACTGGAATTTTGGTATGTCATACTTCGTGACAAAGGTTTCAGAGCTATCAAACCACATTATCTACGCCTCTGCAGAACCCTTGGGAAGAATGTGACTGTTGATATGGGCGACAGGCACGTCACTGGAATGGCAGAGAAATTAGATGTAGATGGCAGTCTTATCATTCAAACGGCTGAAGGACGTTTGAATATTCGAAGTGGGGACATGGTTTCCTCAATCTCTGAAGACATGAATGAATAATCTTAACAAGCCTTTTAGGCGTAGACTTCTCAACACCAATTAGTGAACAATGATGTCATACTATGGTTTCCAGCCAGTTTTACTATTAATAGCCGCACAATTCGAATTTGTTGATATGTTGCTAAACTTTATTTTCGGTGCTTTTGGATTGGTTTTTATCCTGTTCATCGCGATTTTTGTGGGTGTCTTCATTTTTGCGTTCTATATGATTTGCAAGAGCATGCGTGCTGCAACCAAAGAGATTGACATGCCCGAAACCGTTCACTTCAGTAGTCAACAAAGACAGGAACGCCAACTTATCCGAGAAAGCCTACCAGTCGAATGCCCCCGCTGCGATGCACCCCTCAAATATAATGAGGTTCGATGGACAGGCCCACGACAAGCTGAATGTCCTTATTGCGGCGAGGTCGTTGAGCTAGAAGAAACAATTGTCAACGGTAGCTAAGAAAAAAGAGGTTTTGGTGACCAGCCTCAAAGCTAGTCACCCTATAAGGCTTTTGTCGAATTTCAATGTGGATTTAACTCGTCTTCCAGAGCAGGTGAATGTTACAGTATTCACGTGCCATGTCAGGCTTGCCTTTCATCGGGAAGTTGGCTTCCGGTTTCTGGCCAGGTTCCAAGAATTGGCGCATAATTGTACCATCCTTGACGACCTGGATCCATTCAATCCAGTGCTCATTGACCATTGGGTGAGGAGTGGAACCAACAACGATGTGAAGGCCGTCTTTGGTTTCTTTCACAACTGGTACGTGCTTCTCGGTCTTGAAGTCGGCTGTTTGTTCCTCCATGAGGGTCATGGCTGCGCCACAGCAGACTAATGAGCCCGCACCAGCGTGTAGCACTTCGACGATATTTCCACAGGTTTTGCATTTGTAGATTTGAAGTAGTTTAGTCATTTTAAAGTTACACCATTCGATTAGATGATTATTGTAAGTTGATGGCTACCCGGCTTTTCTGATGGTCTCTTGTTCTTTCTTCTTTTTGATCATTTCCTGTACGTCGTTGTAAATCTCTTCGCCTACGCATTCTTTGGCGTATTCACAATACTCCACGCAGGACATCGTATCGTTGTAGATGATTAACCCACAACCCTCACAGGTCATCTTCACATCACTCGTAAAGAGTTCAACTTCTTCTCCGCAACGTGGGCAGGTCTTGAAGATGATGGTGGGTCGTTTGAGGGGAGTAGCGCCAGGGCAGTCATCGATAATCTTCATGGTTACCAGTGAGAGGTTAACATTGTTGAGCTTAAAATCGGTTTGGTTTTCCTACTTATCGGCTCCCTCGTCCTCGTCTACCTTTTTAGACTCCGCAAGTGGCTTCGGCTTACCCCTAGATTCACCCATTACATCATCAGCATACCCGGCCACCTTCTCGATAGCCGCAATCAGCTGATCCTTCAGCTCCAAGGAAATGCGGACTCCTTTCTTGGTTGGACGCCAACTCGCTTCCCCAGCCTGATAATAAACTCGAATATCTATGCCTAGGAAGCCTTGCCATTCAGAAAGAGACACCCAGATTTTTTCGGTTTCACTTCGCGGCAACGCCACTGGTTCACCTACAGTCGTCATAAAATCACCTTACCTCTCATTACCAAAATACACCCTATAAAGAATCGCTTTCACAGAAAACGGCCATCAGCCACTTTAGATACACACATTCAGATAACCCAAGAAGGCTATCTAAAGGTGAAACCGAAAAATTAGAAAAAAGGAGGTAAAAAAGAACACTTGAGTTCTTAGATACCTCCCTTGCCCAGATTACCTTTCTGGGTCCACATGTACTTGTACTTCCTTGATTTCTGTTCCTTTTCTTCAACGACGCGTTCTTCGTCAGTTTTTCTTCGCTGGTCAAAGTCATTTTCATTATTCAAACGGTCATATCGTTGAGTCTTCATACAGACACCTCTTGAGCGGGAGAATTAACACACCAGGTAATAAACCCAGAACTCGCCTAGAAGGACCCAGAGCACCTTCCAAACCGATTCCTGTAGAGGAGAAATCGAATCAACCCTGGAAATAACAGGAAGATAAGAGGCAAAGCCCCTATTTCCAATCCACTTAAACCACCTTTTCCAGGAAACCGTAAAATTCAAAGAATACTGGAACGGAATGAGAAGCCAATTAATCGAAAAACAAGGAAACGGCGGTTTCGGCACTCCATATACGGGGCCTACCCCCGCCATGTTCATTTAACGAGCTAATCCATCGGCTCAAACATGTCCTTCCCGACGCCGCATACCGGACAAACCCAGTCTGCGGGAATGTCTTCGAATGCAGTACCAGGTTCGACGCCGCCATCGGGGTCACCGACTGCAGGGTCATAAATATATCCGCACGCAGTACATTGCCATTTTTGTGCCATTGTAGGTCACCGGGTTTGTTGGCTGAATTGGGGGTTATTACTGTTTGGGTATTATGAAGACCCTTAGTTATTTCATGTTCCAGATTCGAATATGGTGTTTTGCCTCAAAGATTGGTGAACCTGCTAACTTTTTTACTACAACGGTGGTATATGGTAGCCTATGTCATATCGCGAGTATGAGGAAACAAGTGGTGGCCGTGGCCCTATTCTAGGCCTTGTGATTGGTATAATCCTTCTATACAGCTTTGGTTTCTACAATCTCTTCTATATCGCTTCACCTTTTCTTCCGATTATTATTTCGATCATTCTCCTTGCATTTCCATGGTTTGTTACCTTTTTACCGGCGATTTCAGGGTTTTTCCTGTTTTTGATCCTTCTGGGAATAGTGCTTGCCTATCTGGTTCTTCATTTGATGAAAAGAGCAGCAGCTGGAACGTTGAGAGTGCTTTGGCTGCTTCAAGCCGTGTTCATGTTTGTGATTGGAATTGCCATGTTCCTGTTCTTGGGACCTTTTGGTTTGTTTGGGTTCATCTTTCCAGTCTTTGGACTAATTCAGTTATGGATATGGTTTCGTCGACGACAGAAGATTGAACGCGCTGGCAAACTGGTCGAATTTACGGCGCAGTTATTACTTGAGGAAAAGCAGATGTTCATTATTCCCCTGGTTACTGCTGTGTTCAGTCTACTTACAGGCATTCTCATGATGGCTACCCTTGGGGCCATGTATACTTGGCTCCCCCTCATTGGCATCCCCCCTGAGTCTCTCATCTTTTGGGCGTTGACTATATTGGTGCAAGTTCCCTATTTGTTCGTCTACTTCTCAATTTTCTACATCTTTGACGGAATCAACGTATCAATCGCCCATACTTGGTATCGAAATCAGGATCCAAACCTTGCCGGAGCCTCTCACGAGGTTCGGGGAGTTATGGGCACCATCATTCGGTTTGCTGCAGTTCGAACAGCCGTTTCTGTAGCGCAGAGTACCGCGCAAAGCGGGGGGCAACGTCAAGGAGGGGTGTTTGCGATACTGGGAGCCATTGCTAGTCGGATTATTGGAGCGGTATTCTACTTTCTGACCTATTTCACCCTACCGGCGATAATCATTGAGAAACGGGGTCTGGTGGCTTCAGTCAAACGATCGGCTCGGTTAACCTGGCAATGGCTTGTGGATGTGTATATTTCCGAGACCGGCGTATCTTCGGTGTTCAGTTTATTTGGAGCTCTATTAACGCTTGGTTTCATTGTGATTGGATTTCTCTTCGGCTATCTCATGGGCATCGTCATTTTTAGTGATATCTTCTTGTCCGTAGTGATTGGAATCATCTTCGCCATTGTGTTTGTCATCTTCTCAGCAATTCCGAGCTATTTCATCTTCCGCCCCTTGAACACCGCCTATCGCACCTTCATGTTCTCCTATGCCCTCGATGAAGAAAGCGGATTCTCACTTCAAAGTCGGCTACCAAAAGCTTATCGGGACACAATAGAAGAAGCCCAGGCTGAATGGGAAGCCTCCGGCAAGAAACGCCGAATACAAGAGCCACCTTCCGAATGGGACTAGAGAGACTAGCTCTACTGAAGTATAAATTCCCTCTAGAAAGACAGCTTAGTAGGTTTCACAGAGGACTTGGAAGTATTTGAATGCATGGAAACAGGAAGGACATTGTTCTGGAGGTTCGTCGCCTTCGTGGATGTAACCACACTCACGGCACAACCAGCGGGTGGGTTTCGTTTTCTTAAAGACAGTTTTAGCCTCGATTTCTTTGAGCAAGGCGGTGTAACGATCAGCATGATGGACTTCGGCGTGGGCAATGGCACGGACTTGTTTGGCGATTTCTATATAGCCTTCCTTTTCAGCGGTGTCCGCGATTTCAGGGTACATTTTGGTGTGCTCGTGGGTTTCACCTTCGATAGCAGCTTTAAGATTGTCAGCGGTTGTACCGACTTTGAGGGGAGCAAGGGCGTCGACGGTGATTTCAGGCATGGGTTTGCCAGTTTGATTCATGACTGCTTGGGCAGCGCGCCAAAAATTCTTGGCATGAACCCGCTCATTATCAGCAGTAACATCGAAGATTTCAGAGATCTGTTCAAAACCTTCGTTTCTCGCGATTTTTGCGTAGATATTGTATCTGTTACGGGCTTGGCTTTCGCCGATGAAAGCTTGGACCAGTCCGGTTAATGTTTTAGACATTGGGGTCTAACCTCGGACTGTATCAGCCAGGTTTAGGTTAAGAATCTTTGTGATTTTTGAGGGCATGGATTTTACCCAACCGGTTGGGTTTAAGAGGAGTGGCTGCGGTAGAGGAACCATTCTGTCTGAAATGGAGAGTAACTGGTATGCCTTCTGATGTGATGAACAAGAAGATGAAAGAACTCCAAAAACGCCTGAAAAAAGCCACACTTGGTGGTGGAAAGGAGCGGATTGAAAAGCAACACAAAGCTGGGAAAATGACGGCACGGGAAAGGATTGACCGGCTCTTGGACCCGGGCAGTTTCATGGAGTTCGATGCGCTGGTAGAGCACCGGTGCACGGATTTCAAGATGGATAAACAGAAGATACCCGGCGATGGCGTGGTGACCGGGTATGGCACCATTGACGGTCGGTTGGTGTTTGTGTTTAGTCAGGATTTCACGGTTTTTGGCGGCGCCTTGGGTGAGATGTTTGGAGAAAAGGTGACCAAAATCATGGATCTAGCCCTGGAAGCAGGAGCACCAGTAATCGGTTTGAATGATTCTGGTGGAGCACGGATTCAAGAAGGCGTGGCAAGTCTAGGGGCGTATGGAGAGATCTTTTATCGCAACGTAATTGCGTCGGGTGTGATTCCCCAAATAAGTGCCATCATGGGACCCTGTGCTGGAGGGGCGGTATATAGTCCTGCGGTCACCGATTTTACGCTCATGGTGAAGAATACTAGCCGCATGTTCATCACAGGACCCAACGTGATCAAGTCGGTCACTGGAGAAGTCATCTCGTTTGAAGAACTCGGAGGCGCAATGGCACATAACGTGAAAAGCGGAGTCGCGCAGTTTGCAGCAGAGAATGAAGAGCACTGCCTGCAACTCATCCGAGAACTCCTTTCTTATTTACCTTCGAATAATGTCGAAGACCCTCCATCAGTGGAGCCAGCCGATGATGCACGAAGAACGGATCCTACACTTAACGAGTTGCTTCCTGATGATACAACGACGCCGTACAATATGAAGCAAGCGATTTTGAGCGTAGCCGATAATCATCAGTTTCTAGAAGTGCATGAGCTTTTTGCCCAGAATATGGTTGTAGGATTCATCCGATTGAATGGTCATCCAGTGGGCGTTGTTGCCAACCAGCCCAATTATCTCGCGGGAACCTTGGATATTAATGCGTCAGATAAGTGTGCCCGATTTGTCCGATTCTGTGATGCATTCAACATTCCAGTGCTCACTTTCATGGATGTCCCTGGGTTTCTCCCAGGAGTCGACCAGGAACACCGTGGTATCATTAGACACGGTGCTAAAATCCTCTTTGCATATGCTGAGGCCACTGTGCCAAAAGTCACGGTTATAACTCGAAAGGCCATTGGCGGGGCTTATGTGGTGTTGGGATCAAAGCATTTACGCGCGGACGTGGTGTATGCCTGGCCAACGACGGAAATGGCGGTCATGGGACCGGAAGGTGCAGCAAACATCATTTTCCGACGAGAAATTGAGAAGGCGAAGGACCCAGAGGCTGCTCGGGCGAAACGAATCGCAGAATACAGAGAAAGGTTTGCGAATCCCTATTCTGGGGCAGTTCGTGGTTTCATCGACGAAGTTATAGAACCTGCTGTTACTCGACCTCGTGTGATTGCAGCATTAGAAATGTTGCGTACCAAGCGACAAGCATTACCAAAAAAGAAGCATGGTAACTGCCCACTTTAGGAAGCCTAGACAGACAGAAGACTAAAAACGAGGAGGAATAAATACCTCCTATCTCGCCAAGACGCTGTTTATGAGGTGTATTGTGCGTGTCGTACGCTTCTAGCAAGCCAATTAAATTTACAGATACCACTTTTCGTGATGCACATCAATCCTTGTTGGCTACACGAATGCGAACCGAGGATATGCTGCCTATCGCTGAGAAAATGGACCAGGTCGGGTTTAACTCGATGGAAGTTTGGGGTGGAGCCACCTTTGACGCGCCTCTCCGATTTCTGAAGGAGAATCCGTGGGAACGGCTTCGACAACTCCGAGCCGCGATCAAGAAGACGAAGCTTCAGATGCTTTTACGGGGCCAAAACATCGTGGGATACCGTCATTACCCCGACGATACGGTTCGCAAATTCGTTGAACTCGCTGCTACAAATGGAATCGATATCTTCCGGGTCTTCGACGCATTAAATGACCCTAGGAACATGCAAACCGCCCTAAAAGCCATCCATAAGGCAGGAGCTCACGCACAGTTGAGTTTTAGCTACACGATAAGTCCAGTTCATAACGTTGAAACATTCGTGGAGCAGACCAGATATCTGGAAGAAATGGGCGCTGATTCAATATGTATTAAGGACATGGCGGGCCTCCTTAGCCCATTTATCGCCCGAGAACTGGTTACCCGTCTGAAAGAGGAAATTAGTGTCCCCATTCAATTGCACTCTCATTACACTTCGGGGATGGCAAGTATGACCTATCTTGAAGCCATTAAGGCTGGCGTCGATATTGTTGATACGGCTATCTCATCGTTAGCACAATCAACATCCCAGCCACCATTAGAAACTATGGTAGCGGTCCTTCAAGGAACTCCTTGGGATTCGAAACTCAATCTTGATCTCTTATCAGAAATCGCTACTTACATACATGATGTCCGAGAGAAATATGAAGCATATGAATGTGGCATGGTGGGGGTGGATACAAACGTCTTGCAATTCCAAGTCCCTGGTGGAATGATGTCGAATCTGGTCAACCAATTACGTGAACAAAACGCCTTAGACCGCCTACAAGACGTGCTGGACGAAGTTCCCATTGTCCGTAAAGAAATGGGATACCCTCCTCTCGTGACCCCATCAAGTCAGATTGTCGGCACACAAGCAACACTCAACGTGTTACTTGGAGAACGTTATAAGACAATCCCTGAGGAGGTTAAGCAATATGTCCGTGGCTATTATGGTCGCCCTCCGGCACCCATTGACCCAGCAATCCAGAAGCTTGTGATCGGCGACGAAGAGCCAATTACTTGTCGCCCAGCTGACCTATTAGAACCTGCAATTCCCAAGGCACGAGCTGAACTCAAAGGCATCACTTCGAATATCGAAGACATCATCGCTTACATCCTTTTCCCACAGCCTGCCCTCGAATTCTTCGAGCACCGCAAAGACCAAGAATCCTTAAGCAAGCTTACTCCTGAGTTGCAGGCCGCAATAACTGCCGCACTACTCGAAATGCAGCCTGAACCGCTGAAGATGCCGACAATCCGTCGTTCTAATAAAAATGGATCGAATCCTTGGGTGCTTACTGGACGCCGAGAAGCTATGGGTTATGATTAAAGAAAATAGCGTGGAGAAGCCCTAATTGACACGAAAATATAAACTCACCATCAACAACCAAACAATCAACGTTGAAGTTGATGGGCCCACCAATGGGATCCTCTCTATCACCATCGGTGAAATC
>JAEOUH010000036.1 GCA_016839365.1 Candidatus Hermodarchaeota archaeon | reverse complement strand
TCATACTGTTGCTACATCAACCCGCCATTCGCCATCTAAGTCTTTATCCCGGATAATCGTAATGGGTGCAGGACTGGCACTCTTCTCCCCATTCGGTTTGTATCTTTGAAAGAAGAATTTCCTTCGGTTCTCATCGAGCTGGGTGTCTTTTTCGGGAACTCGCTTGTAAGTATACCCGTAATCGCGCTGCATTTTCTGTCCTGCCCGCCAATACAGATCGGGGGATGACCCATACTGGTCCCCGCGATCTTGGTGATATTTTGTGAAGGTCAACAGCCATTTTTCCTTATTCGTTTCGACTAAGTATTTGTAAAAAAGTTCAGCCACTTCTTCTGGTGCAATACCTTTCTTCAAGAAAAAACCTCCTTAAATGAAGTCTGGATTTAACGATGGTTTCATCTGCTTTTAGGCTTTTGTCGGAAAAAGATCTTTCATTTCAGAGTCGTTTTCAGGGCTTCCTGGAAGAGTTCGGGATCCAGTTGTCCAGCTGTGTGGAATAGGCCTGTGCGCATATCACTTACAGTAATATGGGCGGGTGCAAAAAGCATCTTATCAATCTTGTAAAAGTCCCCTTCAGCATCCTTGAAAATTTGGTGGAAGGGTTTGCCATAATCTGATGAAGTTGATGATGGAACCTGTCCGATGAGGTCAGTTAAACCATCATCCTCTGTGGATTGGATGAAAAGGAAAGTCTCTCCCATCATTAATATGGCGTCATTAGTGATACCCATCGCTCGCATATCTTTTCGGGCAACCGGAACAATGGGACATAACCCAATCCCACTGAGAACCTTTCGAAAGTCGTATCCCAGAATTTTGAGCTTATGAATCCCTGTTTCCACGATTCGAGCCGCAATTTGCACCGAACCAGCAATACATGCTGTCGGAGCCACAAGAAGATAGATGTCCTTTTCATTGATGTTACATGCCTCTGCTACGTGTTCGCAGACGGCGGGGTTGGGGAGGGTCCGAGTTTCTAGCACAAGCACCGCTTCGTTGTGCTTGTCCTCGTAATTGAGTTTCTCAAACAGTTTGCCTTCCACACGCGAAAGCGCCCGAGCAGGACCGGAGCCTAAAGCAAAGAACCCTTCAACCTTGACGTTCCAACCGGCAGCTTGAGAGCCAATGCAAGCGAGAGCAGCATGATCACTGGTAACACGTGCTGCGGGAAACGTAGATCCTCCAACAAGGGTCGTTTCTAGGTTAACGGTCCCCAATCCACCCATGCACACTTCGGCAAGGAGGCGACCCGCTTCAAGGCTGCCGGGGACATCAATGCCGCAATCAATGATGGTGGCTTTGCCTTTGGTTTTGTGTACCTTAACTCGAAGCACATCGCTTTCAGCGATAAGACGCTTTACTAAGGGCATAGCAAGCTTGTTGACGCTAGGTTGAGTTTTAGCCACCATTATTTCCTACCTTTAGAACATCGCTATTGGTTGCCTTGAAGAGAAGCAGCTCCCCACGACCACCTGAACCAAAATCACCCGTAAAACGAAGATAGGGGCCGACTCGTTCTTTCTCGGTGAAGGTCACCCCAGGGATTTCGGCTTCAATGGCATCCATGAGGAGGCGGAGAAAAATCATATCGGAATATTCCCCATTAAACAAGTGGGTAGGCATGGGTGGTCGCGCTTTGCCCAACGCGATTATCGTTCCCTTATACCCCATTGCAGCACCAGCGCGGTCACCGAGTTCACCACGAACAATAATTGTTCCCGCCAGCATACGAGTGCCAGTATAGGATGCGGTGCTACCATCGATTACAATGATTCCTCGTCGCATTCCCATTCCGAGTTCATGTCCGGCATTTCCTTTGACATAAAGGTTTCCGCCATTCATTCCATATTTGCTGCCCAGATAAGAAGATGCAGCCTTGTCACCAACATTTCCTGTTACACGGATTGTGCCTCCGGACATTTCAGCACCAAGCCAGTGATCTGCATTTCCTTTGACCTCAATGGTTCCACCTTTCATCCGGGCGCCCAAATGCATCCCAACATTGCCTTTAATGAGAATGGTCCCTGCGGTCATGTCCTGACCAAGATGGCGAACCTGAGGAATTGCTCCTATAACCTCAATTACAGTGTTTTCAGGAGCCTTGTCAGTTTTTCCAGTTACCTCGAAGAATTTGCCAAGGGTCGTTCGCTGGTTTCCATGCCAGATAATGATTTTCTTTATTTTGTCAAGCGTTTTCCCAGCTACTTTATCTGGTGAAACTAATTTCAAGTCAAAAGGGATCTTCTCTGTGGGGTCGATAGATGGTGTGAGCACAAGTTTCGATGCTGGCATCTTCATGATCGCTCCATTCATAATCACAAGGATTTGCGGGGATTCGTAAATTATGGAACTACCATAAACGGAGTTAGGTTATTTATCATTACCCATAAATAAGCAACGATGAAACAAGAAATCAAAACGGTGAAACCAATGATGAAAGTCAATCAAAGCTAGATCGATGGAATGACGGGTGAACGAAGACTGCTTTTTTTCTAAAAAAACTCCAATCATTGATTCTAGAACTATATCCGGCTGCTACCATCGGTCTCTCTTACAAGATACTAACCTACAAAATCGAGTCTGGATGGGTTGCGTTAGGCTATTTGAAGGATGGTGTCTCAATATACACCAATAACTCTCATCACATAGCGCCATTCAAATCTGCCTTCCCCAAGATCAAGACATGCAAAGCTAGTTTTAATTTCAAAGTAACTGATGCGATTGATGAAAGTGCTCTGGAACAGGTCATCAATAGTGCAATGCAAAACTGGACAGACCCCTCACCTCTCTCTGTCTGATAACCGATTTTTGGACAACTAAAATAAATTTAGGGTGTAGGTAAGGTTATTAGGAGTCATCACGACACAATACGACTATTCGGGGTATAATCAATGGAACTGAACGGAGTAGAAGTCGAAGATACCTTCGCTGAAGCCTTCGACATGCAAATTGCCCGTATCCTAATGACAGCTGCAACCGAAAGTTGGGCAAAGACATGTGCCTATTCTACAGCTGGATTTGCCACATCAGTCATTGAATGCAAAGTTGAAGCCGGAATCGACCAAATGATCCCAAAGACTGAGACACCAGATAAACGGCCAGGCATCACATTGCTCTTCGCC
Source organism: Candidatus Hermodarchaeota archaeon (assembly GCA_016839365.1). Taxonomy (GTDB): domain Archaea; phylum Asgardarchaeota; class Hermodarchaeia; order Hermodarchaeales; family Hermodarchaeaceae; genus Hermodarchaeum. The sequence goes on along the minus strand of JAEOUH010000036.1, from coordinate 251 downwards.
GCTTTGAGGTCAAAGGATTTGGCTAAAGAGCTACGAAAGCGAACCGGACAATGCATTCTCACCTGCCCTACGACGAATGTATACAATGCATTGGATAATGCGGAGGAATGGGTTGATGTTGGGAATCAACTCCGCTACTTTGGCGATGGATTCGAAGACCGAAAACGTGTAGGAGACAAACTACTTGCCTGGCGGATTCCTGTCATCGAAGGCGAATTCGTCATTGAAGAGAAATTTGGAATTAAATCAGG
>JAEOUH010000003.1 GCA_016839365.1 Candidatus Hermodarchaeota archaeon | reverse complement strand
GATTGGCAGTGTTGCCGTCTACATTATATTTCCTGAGATTCTCCTCGGGCTCTCCACCTTCTGGATGTTTCAGTACCTGAACACGAAGCCCCATTGGTGGAAACTAATCGGTGCCTTCTTCATTATGCTCCTGTACATCGGGAGCGCCTGCTTCTTCCACTTACTCATCAACAAAATCGTCTTTGGTCTCTAACGAACCCAGTTAGGTCGCCTTCCACCACACAAGGGTTTGCGTCTGTCTAGCCACCGTAAAACCTAATTTTTTATAGAAACGGATAGCCTGCTTGTTATCCACATGTACATCAAGCGTTGCAGTTTCACCGCCCCCCTCCTTAAACAGTTTCAAGCAAAACCGGAGCATCTCTGTCCCATATCCCCTTCCACGATAAGCCGGTGACACACCAATATTCTGGATATAACTCTGTTCTGGCGCCAAATCTAAAATCCCAATTAAATCCTCATCATGGTAAACAAAATACGCCTGCTCGTTTTCATACCAAAAATCCAGTAAAAACTCAGGTACGTTCTTGAAATTCTCTATTACCAAATCTAACACGCTGTCCGGCGATCCGCTCATGAATTCCTTCAAATAATCCCAAAACCGGTTCACATCCTGCCGTTGAATTTGTTCATATCGGAGCAGATCCGAAACCTCTATGGAATCATCGAGTTGTCGTTTCATCTCATACTTGTTACCGAGTTCTTCAAACCCAATTTTTAGGAAATATGATGCCAGCTTCTTTTGTTCAGCTGGGATATCTAGATAAGCAAAGTCCACAGTGTGGTGCCTTGCCAGCTCTAATACCTTATCTGCCAGCTCCGTAAGAATGCGAATCGGTTGGTTATAATCAATTGCCACTAATCGAATTAGGGGGGTTCTTACCGGTTTAAACAATTGCATCGGTTCTTTTCCGATTGCAGCCAACCCCACGACTTGGTCGTCATTCAGATAGACCTGGTAACCAAAACCAAAGGCCTCGATTTGATCCGTATAGCGCTTAATACGTTCCTTGAACTTTTCAACGGCGGGATCATCATGGGTAATACTTCGCAACACCATTATGCATCAATCCCAATGGAAATGATAGGTCATTTTAGAAATTCAAGGCTTATAATGCCTTAGAATATGATTCAACGTTGGGCTTGGAAACAAGCCGATTCAATTCTCCACTTGTTGCGATTTCACCAAGAATGCTTCGCTGAATCGTCGTAATGAATAGTCCTTAAAATTCATGCCTCTCTTATACTAGGGGTCAGGTGATGGCTTGGGAGTCGAGAATGACCTATTCCAGCGGTCAATCGCCGCCCTCGCAGGTGGTAATCCAGAGAGGGCGAAACAACAACTTTTGAAGCTACTAGAGAAGGACAGAAACAACCTCGAACTCCTCACCTTCCTCACCACCATTTACCAACAATACCAACAACCTCAACATGCCCTCTTAACGGCTCAACGCAGTGCCACACTCGACCCCAAGAACCCTCAACATTGGAATAACCTTGGCTACCTCCATATTAACCTCGGCCACTGGAAACAAGCTGAAGAATGTTATGCCAAAGCCGCCAAGCTCAACGACGCTTCTCCCACCATCTATCTCCACCATGCCCTAACACTGATTGAACTAGGACACACTGAAAAGGCTATCAAACAACTCAAAGCCGCACTCGATCACTCATTATCAGGGGAGCTTCTATCAATTATTCAAACGGATCCCCTATTCATGAAGATTCGTCCCCTGCTCAACAAGCTTTGAGGCTTTTTTGAACCCAATATTCAGAAGTCAAACCATTTTCTCAATGATGGTACACATTCGAAAGAACTTTAAGCGAAATCCATAGCTTTTCCGCCATATCAAATAGAACTAGTTTCAATTTTTCGCGAAATCTAGCTCTTGAGATATCATGCTACACCCCATCCAAACAATCAAGATGATTTCAATGGAAAACGGTAAAATCAAATGGTTTGATCCAGACCGCAACTATGGATTTATTGAACGCGAAAACGGTGACGCCGATGTCTTCGTCCATGGCGACGATGTCGAAGCAGGCACCTCTCTCAATACCGGAGATCAAGTCACCTTCGAACTCAAAGAAGGCAATGGACGTCCCAAAGCCGCCAAAGTTCACAGAGCTTAACCCAGTCGCCCTCGCTGCTTCTTAGCAAGCCTATACAGAACATTCCCTGTGAGCCCAATAAGGTAGGCAATCTATCCAATAACATAAAGGAAGAGATTGGGTTTTATCTGCGTCTCCACCGGGTCCCAATCTTCGAATGGGAAGGAATAAGAGACCACGCGTGTACCGGGCTTAAGCTCAGTGGAAAGCTTGGGCTGCAGAGTTTTATTAATCGCCTGCCCCTGAAACACCGTAACCACAGTAGCCGCAGCGATACTTTTTGAAAAGAAATTCCCCCACACCACCTTCACCCTATCCCTCAGACCATGGCGCCGAATTACAGTCCGTGACCACAACACGCGCAAAGGATCCGCTTCAATACCAAATGCTGTAGCGCCGAACTCTTCTGCGGCCATGACAATGATCCGTCCGTCTCCCGATCCTAAATCGACGACGATATCTTCAGAGGTTACTTTAGCTAGCTCCAACATCTTTCGGGCAGTTTCTCGTGGGGTCGGTATCCACACTGCCCCGATTAATGTGGGCCAAATAGCTGAGCTGATTACAGCAATGATGAAGAGAAGAATGATAATAACGGTATATCCAATTATCAGCCACGGGTCCATTAGGCTTCCACCAGTTCCCATAACATTGGACATAAAAGAGGAAAAGGTCCACGCACCCACCAGAAATGAGTACTTATGAAGGGTGTTTTAATGTTTCAAATTCGACGATGGAATCGCAGCACTGACCAGTCGTTCTTTGATCACTGCCAACTCGAATCCTTCAAGACCACACTACCACACGCCGAAACATTCACTGATGAAGAAATCCAACAAAAGTATGAGGAATTCGATAAAAACGACCCAATTGACATGTCTAGCCCAGGTCATGTCGTGTTCATCAGCGAAACATTTGATGGACAACCTGCTGGACTAATCTGGTTGCATCGCCGGGAACCCTTTTGGCGGTTTATCGAGCCGTTAGCTTGGATCTATAACCTGCATATAATACCCAAGTACCGTCGAAGGGGACTCGCAAACCAACTCCTGGAAAAAGCGGAAGCCTGGACTAAAGAACAAGGACTTAATCTAATCGCGTTACACGTGCTTGAAAGGAACACCCTGGCCCGCGCTCTTTACGAGTCCTGCGGCTACACCCTTGCCTCATCTCATAATGAGAGTTACTTTTACGAAAAAATCATCATCTAATCCCTCAGAAAACCAAGATTATTCTGAATCCCAAAAAATACTTCAAAAAAAAGAGTTAATTCTTAATTAATGCTTTACTAACCTGATTCCATTAATTATTTATTCAGCGATTAACTTCCTATTGATGGAGGCGATAGGTATCGTTAACCGGGTCCAAGACCATAATGGAAAAGCTCCTGATCGACGCTGGGCCGCATACATTGAAGCTATGCGCGGACCCTTAAGCAGCATACCCCCTGATAGCCACAAAATCGATGCAAAGCTTGCGGGAATGCGTGCTGAGGCTCGATTCTTCGAGGGGCGCAATCAACGTTCCGTGAATCGTTCCGCTTTTCACCTTACTAAAATGCTTAAACGTCAATCCGGATAAGGTAACAATTATCTGTGAGGGATCATACAGCAACTCTTGGAAGTTTGAGCGGGACACAATCCAAGACCGCGTTTCCTGATTGACGGCTCGTTTCTGTCTTAATATTTCTCATGTGTTTGTTTCTTTTTTTGACTTATCTGGCAAACTCGACCTTCAAAATGAGCTCAACGACAATCTATGATTCAGAATTATCTTTGTTTTCCTTATATTGTAGCAACTGGCTAACCACTTCCTAGGATTGAAACACTAAGAAACCATAGTTTTTAACCGAAAAGAGGGAATAAATACTCTCGGTGATATTTATGGTTCTGTTCGGCTCTTCAGCTGAGTTAATCTTTGATATTAACTTCATCATCCAAATCGTCTTAATCATTCTTTTAATCGTCGGATACAGCCAGAAGCGCACCTGGAGGTATCACGGCATCATTATGGCCATTGCTACCATCACAATGATAGTCACCGTGCTCCTCATCATGGCTCCTTCCCTCATCGCTCAATTGCCTGTCCTCCTACTCTTCCCAACAAGTCCCAGCTCACTGATTACCATTGTCCATGTTATATTTGGCTTAATGGCTATAGCTGCTGGTCTCACCTACACGTTTCGTTTCCTGTACTACTCGGCTACTAACAAACCGTTAACCTGTGGTACACGAACCCAAATGCGGATTCAATTTACAATCTGGATCTTGGCCTTCGTCTTGGGACTAAGCTTCTATGTCTACGTTTATTTCCTGCCGTAACATTTCAAAGATTTCCAACCCTTGCCTGCTCGCGCCTACCCGCGCCTAATTGGCATCCCAGAAATGCCCACATTTCAGACATTCCATCTTGCCGTCAAATGCCTTTGATGCTACCAATAGAATTCCATCTGGATCCTTATCTTCTCTCTTCCGATTCTCAGGCGTATCCAACAACATCAGCCTTAGTTTCTTTTTTTCACCACATTTCGGGCATCCGCTTTCCTTTGACATAATTTCACCCTGTTTCTTCTAAAGAAAAAACGGCTTTACAAATCTATCGGAAAAATAGAAGTGTCTGAAAGGATTGAAATCAGTCAGACTACTTTCACAACCAAACCACTCTACTAGCTTGTAGGAATCATTAAACAGAAATTACACATTAACTTACAATACATATCCAATACTGTATTTGGACGGATTCTGTAAAAATGACTCTGACTTCTGATCTTAAGACACTAGCAACGGACGCAGGTTTTGTCACTATGGGTATTGCCACACCAGAGATGCTTCGCGGGTTACCACACGGAATGGTCCACACCGTTCAGAACCTGCTAACTCCGGAAGAAGTGCTACCCACCGTGAAATCTGTCATGTTGCTAGGCTACTATGCCTGGGATAAATCCCTCAATATCGCAGTCGATTCAACCTATCTTCCTGATCGCGAGAGGCAAACACCGAAAGTGCCCTTGGAACGCTACCAACTGTATTATGAAATCCTAAAGAACAAGGCTTGGGCACTGATCGACTACCTGACCAAGCAAGGATATGAAGCACGCCTTTCGCTGTCTATTCCTCTCAAAACCTCCGCCGTGCGATGCGGGCTAGGCAGCCAAGGAAAAAACACCCTCCTGATTACTCCCGACTATGGACCACGAGTTCGATTAATCGCCGTCCTCACAAACGCCCAACTAGACACCGATGAACCATTCACAGATGACCTGTGTGGCGACTGTGAAAAATGCGTCAAAGCATGCCCCACAAAAGCCTTGGAACCCTACCAAATCACAATCACACGATGCCTGACCTACGCCGCTGAACAACCACACGCAAAAGACGTTCCCGACGAGGTCCGGCAAATCGAAAAGAAACTCACTCGTCGACCCACACCAAATAGTTACATTGAATGTACAATCTGTATTGACGCTTGTCCGATTGGAAGATCTCGTCGAAACAAATAGTGCTGGTAATCAAAGCTTGTAAACTTCTTTGAATAACCCGAAGCAAATAACCCCAGGGCAAAACCTCAAAAAATCTATCATACTATGCTTTTCTATGAAGAAGGTTCGGCTAGGAAAGACGGGTCTCCATGTGTCACGGGTCGGAGTGGGTGGAATCCCAATTCTTTTACCTCCCTTTGATACCGCAGTCAAGGTGATTGAACGCGCCTTGGAGTTAGGCATCAACCTAATTGACACTTCAGTATACTACGATGACAGTGAACTCCGCATCGGCCAAGGGATTCGAGGCCATCGGGAAGAAATCGTCGTAGTGACCAAATGCTCTTGGCGATCAGCTAAAGCAACACAAAATGCGCTCGAGAAGAGCCTGAAACAACTTGAAACCGACTACATCGACGTCTGGCTCTTC
>JAEOUH010000002.1 GCA_016839365.1 Candidatus Hermodarchaeota archaeon | reverse complement strand
TTTGATTGAATCTCGGTGTGGATTTGGTTAAGCTCTTCAAGCAATTCCATAAGATGTGATTGGAATGTAGGTGTATATTTTTTCTGTGGAATCGGTCCTCCTAAGAAATCATTTCCTTTGAGGTGTCCTTCTTGGGCACTTCGGAGTGGAGTGGGCAATGGGAGCGGGTGTATGATGCTGGAAACACGGGTGTTGGCCTAGGCTGAGGTGGATGCCCACTTTCTGTTTCGTGGTATTTGTGGATGCGGGATGTTAGAGGTAGGTTTCGGGTTCTTTTCGGTCGGGGTAGCCTTTGTGTAGGTCGCTTTGTGATTTGAGCACGCGTTTGCTCATGACCCGTGCGCCGGTGGGACAGTTTTTAACGCAGGCACAGCACCAGATGCACGCATTATGGTCGGTGGTAATCAACCGCAGGTTGTATCCGATCATGGGGGAGGGATTGGATGACACATGTTGGATTCGAATTGCAGCAGTGGGGCAGACGTCCACGCACGTGCCGCATTTGGTGCATTGGTCTTCGTTGGTGGAGGGGGTGGCTAATGCGCTGTAGTCGTACCAGGTGAGATTGGCACGCATGGATAACGAGTATGGCGATGTACCAGGAGGAGTGACGGGGGAGAGGGCCTCGATGGTATCGACCTGTGCATACTTGTCCCGGATCTGTTGGCCAAACGCTTTAGCTTTGGCGAGATCTTTGGTGTCGGGTCGTCCATGGGCTGTAGGTACTTCGGGGACGCTAAAGGAGTGTTCGCATAGGAAAACCCCTGCAGCGATGGGTTGGAATCCCACCTCGGAGACAATGTCACCTAGTTCATAGAGGGCGTCCTCGTAGGCGCGGTTGCCGTAGGTGACGACAATGACGGCTGGGATTTTTTGTGCCCGTTTAGCGCCATAGGGTTCCCTGTTACCTGTGAGTCTTCGTATCCGGTAGGCGGCTTCGGTGGGGACCCGTCCGGCGTAGACGGGCACGGAGATGATGGCGAGCTCATCGGTGAATTCCTTAAATTGCTGGGTGCGTGCACTGGGTGGAGTCAGGTCGATGTGTTCTATGGGGGCTTGGATGCCTTGGGCGATAGCTTCGGCTACCTTCCTTGAGCCCCCGGTTGGAGAAAAACTGATGACTTTAACAGCTCTAATTTTCAATGGAATTTACCTCGATTGGGTTTGAATTCATTGATGTTATAAAAATCTAACATACCTTGAGAGACGTTTTGTGCGGTACGGGAGCTGGGTGTATCAACCGGAAACACGGGTATTGTAACGATCAGATGGAGTGGACGACCACTTTTCTTGTTGGTTTGTGGCTTTTCCGTGCTGGTATGGAATAGTTTCTTCGCATTTTCATTTTAAGTGAATACCTCTGGTTGAGACATTAGTTAGATTTATGCGAGACCCTTCAATCTCTGAGTCATTCAATATGGCTGAGTTGGGAAAAAAAGTGACATTAGTGGATACTTTGCTGAGTCGAAGAAGCATCCGTAATTATGAAAAGAGGGATATTCCCAAAGAGGTTCTTGACCAAATCCTTGAAGCTGGTAGAATGGCTCCGTCTGCGGCAAATAAACAGCCGTGGCACTTCATTGTGGTAACGGATGAGGAGCTCAAGAGAGAATTGGCGAAAGGGTTGTTTAGTCGATTCATTAAGGATGCGCCCGTGACGATTGTGGGATGTGCCCATAAAGACCGGTTTGCCGGAAGATGGTCAATCATTAGTACGACTATCGCTTTGCAAAACATGGTCATTGCGGCCTGGGCGCTAGAAGTAGGGTCATGTTGGATTGGAGCGTTTAGTGAAGATAAAGTCAGACGATTGCTTGAAATCCCTGACAAATATGATGTCGTTGCTATCATTCCGTTTGGTTATCCATCAAAGATTCCAGGACCCAAAAGAAAGAAGTCAATTGACAAGATTACGAGTTTCAACAAGTTTTCAACATAAGTCATTAGAGAGCGGGAGAGTAGGTAGTGGAGGCTCCGTTGGGGTGGACGACCACTTTCTTTTTACAGTAATTTCGCTGATGCTATTCATTTCTCGATGAAATTAAGTAACGAAAGAAGCGGTCTAGCTAAGGTTTGTAGCGCATCAACCAGAAGACGGGTGGTGTGCTTCATGCCCTTCTCTCAATATTGTTTGAGTTCAGTCTCCGCGACAGCCCGATCAAAGACGGTTTCAAGGACCTGCCGTTGACAACAACTCATGGTGTTTGCATCCAAAAACGCATAGAGCGTAAGTACTTGTTATACTAGTAATTTATGTATAAGTTTGGTCGCACGCGGTTGTGGAGGCTGTTTTGTTGCAATTTGAAATGTTTGTGCACAGCTTAGGGCTGCTGGGTTTAATTCCCGTGGTCCTGATGATTGTCCTCGCTTTGTGGGGCGTCTTGACCAGCTCTGGTAGACAAAGGACGCTCTTACTGTTGGGATTTCTCATCTTTCTCAGCGTTTTAATTGGTCAAACGGTTGTTCAGTTGACTCGACTGGGAATTCTTCCCTATAGCGCTTGGGCGCTGTGGGGTCTGTATGTCGACTTTGGTATGATTGGTTTCTATATGTTCCTAATTGTAATCTATGCGATTATCCTAGCCTTTCCTGCCTTTTTCAACGAACGCAAATGGATTATCATATTTCCTCTCATCGGATTTATCGTCTATGAGGCTCTCATGTACAGTGCCAACGCGATTTCTTACGCTCTGTATGGGAATGCATGGCTTGCGACAGGGCTAATCTTAGCCATACTCTTCATGATCTTGATTCCACTATTTGCGACATTTCAGTATACCCGACAGGAGCGGGTCGGCGGCGCATCCCAAGTGTTATGGATTTGGCTCTTTATGCTTGGAACTCTAATCTGGGCTATCGCAATCTCCCTGCTCTTCGGCGGGTTCCTGTTTATGCTGCCAGGCTACGACTCGTTCTTTAGCTCTCTAGCATTGACGATGGTCAGCTCTCTAACCATTGGCTGGTATCTAATTCTGGTTGGCTTCATCCTCCAACGAAGAGTCAAGAAATCATGAATGTGCAAAAAACCGCCTGTAGTATATCCAGAGCGTCCATATCTCACATTGTTTTTTAAAGGGTGCATAGTGCACCCTTCCTTTTTTTCATAGAATCGGCCTTCGCTGTAAAGGACAATCAGTATCAGTTGCATTACCAGTGGCAAGGGGTACTGAATGAATATTCTGAGGACACAGATGTTATAGACGATGTATTGGGACAGACGACCACTTCTGTTAATCACGCCTTTGGGTCATGGGGGTTTCGCTTACCGATATTCGTCTTCAATAAGAATTCCACCACATTTTCTTTATAGAAAGCAGTGCAATCTAAGCGTATGGGAAAAAGAGAGGAGTTAGTCAGTAGACTAAAACCAATTATTAGTGATACAGTCAGATTAGAGAACTTTATTGTTGAGCATTCTAATCTTCCAGGGCCAAGGGGGAATCTGGAATTAGCATTTGCATTGGCAGAGGTATATTCGAATGTGAATGTTTTATTGAAATGGGCTGACATCAGTGAGGATCAAGCGGATGTTAATGATCCTAAGTCATTTTTGGCATTCTGTGCTGCTGTGTGCTTGGGAAAAATCTACACCAAAACGAAAGACCCGAGCCTTACCAAAATCTTAAAGCGATTGGCCAATGATGGGCGATGGCGAATGCGAGAAGCCGTTGCTTTTGGCTTTCAAATAATTGGTGAACACGATTTTAACGAATTAAGAACAATTTTTTCGGAATGGATTGACGAGGCTAATAATCTGGAAAAGCGAGCCATACTCGTCTCCTTAGCCCATCCCCCATTCCTCAATGAGGGACGAACGAAATTCTGTTTTGAAATCACCGATGTAATCTTGATGCAAATAGATAATGGAGAATATTTTGATGTCTTAAAAAAAGGATTAGAATTCACTATCAGTGTATTTGTTGCGGTCAATCCAACACTTGGTTTCCCCTTTATGAGGAAATGGATAGGAAAATGCAAACTCATTGATAAGATATTGGAGAAAAATCTAAAGAAAAACCGGCTTGTAAAGCGAGAACCTGAGGCGGTTAAACGACTTTTAGCAGAAATACATCATCTTTGACAATATTGATGGCTCTTCAGAGAAATTTCACTATTATCTAACGAGACTGAAACAAGATGCAAGTTATTTTTAGGATTGTATAGCTGTGAGTAGTAGTAGGTGTTTGGTTCAATGATGGAGATTACGTTGGGCGTCTTGTTTTGGGGATATGTGATGGCCTACTGTGTGCATGTCATCGAGGAAGTAGCCGTGGGTGAAGGGTTCATTGAGATGATGCGGAACACCTTTTATCCGGAGTATTCGGGTCGGATGTTTTTCGGGTTTAATCTCATGATTTTTCTCGTGTTTGTTGTCGGGATTGTGGTGTTTGAAGTGTTTGGGGGGATTTGGGTGATTTGGCCGTTGAGTTTGGCCTTTATGTTTGTGACCAACGGATTCTGGCATCTGCTCCAAACAATTGTGACCCGAAAATTTGCCCCAGGTCTCATTACGAGCCCGATCTATTGGATTCTGATGGGGTTTATTGTCCGGTATTTTTTGGTACCTGGTGAAATTCTGCTGCTATACTTTCTTGTCGCGGTAGTTGTTGGAACCCTTATCACGCTTGTAACGTTTTTGTTAGCCTATCGTTTTCGACGACAGATGAAAACCTAAGCTACCCCAAGGTGAAACAGACGATAAAAATAGACCACGGGATCCACTGGGGTAGCCAACCATTTGGCTTGCCGGTAAATATGGGTGTTCCTTCACGAAGGACAGTGGGTGTAACCATCAAAATGCAGCTCGTTAAAATCGAAAGAGAAAATCAATGAGCTGTGAAAAGTCCAAGTCAGAGTTTAGACTCGTAGCGAGCCACGGAACGCCCGAGAACTATAGTAGGAGGGGGCACTGTTGTGATACACGAAAACGGTGTTGTATCGGCAATCACAAAAGAGCGCGCCACCAAGTTTTCTGATATCCAACGGGGTTTTAATCCAGCTTGATGTCTTTGTATCGAACTTTCCGAGTTTCTGTAACGTGCGATATTGGTCTTCGGTGAGAAGCTCAATACACATGGCAGCGGCCATATCGATGGCGTTATTTTTGGGTTTCGCGGTTTTCCGTGCTTCCTGCGCTTCGCGGTCGTAGCAGACATTTCTGCGGCCTGTTGGAGTTTCTGGTGAACAATCATAGAAGATGTATTCGCCCGTCTTTTTGTCATGACCAACTACATCTGGTTCCCCGCCGGTTCGTTCCATTTCGTTGAGGGACCACAGTTTGTCAGGGTTCGCTTCCAGCCTTGTTTGGATGTTAGCCCATTCAACCCCTTTATGGCGGTGCAGGTTGTTCTCAAACCGGACCTTCAACACGCGGAGTAGTTCTGCACGTTGTTGTGGTGATAACCCCTTTTTGAGCTGGCTCATAATCATAGTACTCATCCCGTGTTTATTAAATCATCAATGCAGGGTGACGTGTACTCTAGAGTTCATATTCCTGTAAAAGACGATACCGCTTTTTCTTCAAAGGCAGCTGAGCCTAAACTTAGACCTCATTTTCTTCTGAGGTGTCCTCGCAGAATACCGTGGGAGACATATGTGTGGAAAGAGAGCTGGGTGATTTTGGTGAAAATACGGGTGTTTTAGACCGGCAGTTGCTTTGACATAATGTTCTTGATAGTCTAGTTTGGTGAATCTGAGCTGTTTCAGAAAAGGATGATAAAAAAAGAGAGGAGCCCGGAAGCTGTTTGGTGGGCTTGCGGGCAGATATAGGATTAGGGTTCGGGTGTCGGTGGTTTAGCGCGGTAGTTGATGATACCGCCGATGAAGAGAATCACCATGCCGATGACGATGATGCTTAGGGCAATGAGCGTATATGGAGCGAGGAAGAGAACCAAGGCGATTAGTAGGGCGCCGATGTCGACGATGACCCCGCCAACCCAGACGATCCAGTTGCCCGTCTTAATGGGGTGTTGTCGGGTTTTGTTGACCCGATAGGTGAGAAAGAAGGGAAAGAGAAGTAGGTAGATGAACCAGAGGAATCCGCCATAGGCTAGGAGAACCAGAGGCATAGCGAGCCAGTTCATGGCCCCGTCGAAGACCAGGAAGATGGTCGCTGGGGTGACTAAGAACCAGAGTAGGGCGAGGAAAGAAATCGTGCCAATAAGGAACAGGTAGCGAAGCCAAATCGGCGCCTTGAGGAAGTCAGTGCTCAACGAAGTGAAAATCGCAAAGAAGCCGTACACTGCATAACATGACCATAAGGCCATGAAGTAGGGCAGGAGTTGATCAGCGGTGGCGGCGGCAGGAAGTTGATAGATCATGATCAAGAGAACGGAAAAGGCGAAAAACAGAAAGAAGATCGTTATGAAATTAAGCCAAACGTTAGCCAAGCGTTTTTCCTTAGTAGACGTGTCGTAAAAACCTACCAAGACGAACAGCAAGAGAAGGATCCAGCTGATGAGTAGGAGTCCAAAATGTAATGGTGTTTCAAGGATGTAAAGCATTCCGAAGAAACCCTCCGCGTTACCATGCACGGATTCTTCTATTAAAAGTCTTCAGTTCCTTCCTGGATCCGTTATTCACTTCGATGATTGGCAGTTTGGGGGTGGACGAATAATTTCGTATAATGTGAGTCTTGCTAAAGTTCATCGAAAAATCGCTTGGAGGGGTGGATGATGGCTTTGTCAATCCGTTTGTCATGATAGCAAAAGTCGCAATATGGCTTCCCTTGTACCAGGGTCTGGGTTCGTGTGAGGACGAAATGCTCGTTGTAACATTTGGCCGCAGCAAAATCCCCATAACAAATATTGACATAAACTAACTCTGGGTCTTTGAACTCTTCCATTATTTCATGCCACATGCATCTTGTGATTTTTATGCAGATTACGCCATCTTGTGTTTTGAGTAGTGTCCCGTTATGTGTGCCAGTTGATAGGAAATTCATCGATCGTTCATATAACAAATCTATATTCGGAAATTTACTTCCGGCCTCAATAATTGGTGTTCGATATTCGACAAACCGTTTGAAAAATTCAATAGCTTTGGACTTTGACATGATGGTAGTCAATGTCTGTGCTAGCCAAAAATTAAAGAAATGAAAACAGCGAAGAAAATCCTTGAATGCCACACGCAAGCTTGTAATATCTTGTTGGTCTCTATAATTTCGGAATTTAAGAAATGAAAGTAGGACCCGTTGACCTAGTTTTATGAGTTGGAGATGCTCTTTCAGGGGACCTGTGAACGTCTCAGACTTCACTCGGAAAACATCATTAAACCTTTCAGTATCGAATTCCTCGAATCGGTTTTCTAGTAATTGGATAAATCGTGGCGTTTTTTCAGGATTTTCTTGTACAAGTAAGCCAAGGAACAAATCAAAGATTTGCATAGCTTGATTGATTCGTTCAGGTAAATTTATCGTGGTTTCAAGTTCCTCGTTATAATCAGTAATTGAATATTTTTCCATTAAATGACCCCAAGGCAAGGTTTTCCTTAAGAGGGACTTAGAATAAAGCTTACTTAATGTCTCTTCAATTGAGTGGACTAACGTATAAATGTAAAAATTGTAGAAAGCTGTCAGAGGAAATTACTGAGGTTTTTAGGATTTTTCAAAGAAATTATTCTCGAATAGAGGGTTTCGTATGTCGCAGTTCTTGCATGGAAAAAGAGTGAAGCCCGAACAAATCCCATACTTGGTCACATTTTTTGCCAGGGAGTATGTGCCGAAAATACGGGCTTTTTTGGAGAAGGAGTATCCGACTCGTCAAGAAGGTGTTCAGGGATTCACAACCGTGATGAGAGCGATTTTTCCTCTGGTCTATCAGCTGCAAGAGCAGTTACCTGAATCCTTGGCAGAGGAGATGCTCTTAGTGCTTCCTGCATATTTTACTCTCCATGAGTGGGAGAAAGAGCCCAAAGAATGGAAAAACGGAAAGAAAAAAGCACTAAACGCCTTTCTAGAAGAAAAAGATACGCCGGCAGATGAATACGGGAATCCTAACTTTCTGAGTGGTATGTTTGTCTCCCTTATGATGTTAGTAGATTCAACTTATAGGGGACTAATCTCGCTCAGGGGGCTTTGCAGCCACTTCAACGACGCCGTATACACTGAATCCTATTTTTACTCACTCTATCATCAGTTTGAATATGAGATTTTTGCCAAAGGTCGCCTCAAAACCCTCAGAGATCTTAGAGGAATCCTTCCTTTAATCGATGAAATTGATAGAAAACTCGCACTGTTTCCGCCCACTAAGGAGCTGGAACATATGTAGGAGAACAAGAGAATACTTACTATCTTTCACATTAAGTCAGAGTCGTTGAGCCTGAACCGTTGGTGTAGTACGATCCGTTGCTGTGGATTAACGTTTTTTCTTTGTCAGAGGCTTAGAGGGGGGGAGTACGTGATTTGATTCGTTTTGCTAGGCTTTTTTTAGGAGTTGGCGTTTATGCCTGTGAGTGTTGGTAGGTGGTTATTGCAGTGATGGAGATTACATTGAGTGTGTTATTTTGGGGGTATGCGATGGCGTTTTGTGTGCATGTGATTGAGGAGGCAGCAGTTGGTGAGGGGTTCCTTGGGATGATGCGCAAGACGTTTTATCTGAAGGCTTCCTGGGGGATGTTCTTTGGGTTTAATTTCATGATTCTTCTGGTGTTGGTGGCGAGCATCGTCGTGTTTGAGTTGTTTGGGGGGATTTGGGTAATCTGGCCGTTGAGTTTGGCCTTTATGTTTGTGACGAATGGGGTCTGGCATTTCCTGCAAACGATTGTGTTACGTGAGTATTCACCGGGTCTGATTTCCAGTCCCATTTATTGGATTCTCATGTATTTCATTACACGCTATTTTCTGCTCATGGGTGAACTGCTCCTGCTCTACTATGTTATTTCATTGGTTATTGGTACAGTCGTGACGTTGGTGATGTTTGTGCTTGCCTATCATGTTCGACGTAAAGGGAAAGAATAAGCAGAGAAACTACTCGGGACGAGTGGACCAGGGGGTGCTGTACGATCTGTCGGGATGGACGACCAGTCATCTATCTGGTGTTGCGTCGCGGACATAGACTTTCATATGCCAAACCAAGGTGTTTTGATGGAGGTGTTGTTTGAAGCCGTTGTTTTGCAGCATGGTATCAATTGCGTCAACAGGGTGGATAAGGGTTCGAAAGGGCTGGCGTCGCAGCCATAGAGTGAAATTTTCCAACCCGTTGTATAGTTTGCTCATCAAATTCATTCGAGGGATGACGATGCCATAGAAGGTGCGAGCAAGTGCGGAAGATTGTCTGACGAGACCTTGCCAATCATCGTAACAACAGATGACCTTGTCGAGGGTGACAATATCGGCAGGAGAGAGAGTGTTGGCAATATCGACGAAATCGCCATGATGATGGCTTATGCGATCTGCATGACCTTGTCGCGTTGCCTCCTCTTTTGTGGCCTCAATATAAGCCAGAGAAGCTTCGGCGTTGATGCTGTGCCGAACCCCGGATTGGAGTAATTCGTGCTGAATTGCGCCGATACCCCCGCCAATATCAAGTAAGGTTTTTCCCCGGACTCCTTGGCTTTTGAGGGCGTCAACAAGCAGGCGGGTAGTTTTTTTCATGCCCTTTTCCCGATAGTGTTTGAGTTCGGATTCGGCAAGGTTCCGATCGAATGTCGCGTCGAGAACTCGGCACTGACAACAGCTCATGATGTATGCATCCTTGAATTTGTGATAGGATACACTAACCGAACACCCGGATTAAAATCAATAGGCCCTTCGGTTATTACTCTCGTTGTATCAGTAACTGTCAGCCAGCTAGTACGCGGTAGTGTAATCCAACGAAGCCGCTGAAGAGAAAAGCAAATAGATCATAGGTTTGGACGATTTTCCACTGAACAAGATGGTGATAGGTTAAGATAGCAATAATCGGTTTTGAACGCCGTGTCTACGATTCTAAAATGTAAATTGGTTGTTGTCTAACTTTTCGTTTCGTTTCCTGTTTCAGTTGCCAGTTGTAGAGATATTCAAACCATTCGATATAGCGAGGTTCATTGAGTTCTTTTCGGAGCTCTTTAACAATTGGAGCGACTTTTTCCCACCGGTGTTTGATTTGAAACGTGTCCCAGACCATTTGTTCATCGACGAGTTTCCGATACATCAACATGCCCAAGGCCTCAAAGTAATAAGAAATTGTACGAATAGCCACATGAATTGGCTTTTGCGCCGAAAAGGGTCCGTAGCGTTTCTTAAAGTCGGCGTAATCGGAATACTCGACATACTGGACCAACAGATCGGCTTTATGAAATGCTTCAGTGTTAATGTTTGTAAATAGGTTCATGAAGGTCTCAGATCGTCTGGTCTTCCCGAGATTTCGTAGATAAAAGAAATAGTAGACCACGGCAATAATTACGCCCGACGCAGCTAAGAACACAGATATCTGTGTGAAAACATCTTGCAAGTTCTTCACCTCCCGAAGACACCAATTCAGTTATAGAGGGAGAACGGCTCCTTTTAATCGTTACAGCTCAATGTTTCCTGATGCGGTGTGTCGTGTAATGCTGCGAACACGGATGTTGTAGACGATTCGTTGCTGTGGGCAACCACTTTTTTTCATTATATGGTTGTTATTTTTTGAATTCTATGTAGAAGAGGTGTTCGGTGGTTTCTTGGGAGACCACCTTAAGTCCAGTTTCTTGAGCGAGTTGGAGGTAGTCGTCGAGGGTTTGCTCGCGGTGTTGCCAGGTGACGCCATAACCGGTTTGGATTGTTTCATGGGGGAGGTGGATGGTAAGGGGGACGGCGAACACGCGTTTTGAGGGATCCGTTGGGGGCGGAATCGTAACGTCCCATAGGTGGAATTTGCCCCCGGATGTGAGGACGCGGTGTACCTCGTGGAAAACTTGAGGGCGGGTATCGTGGTTGAAATACATGAGGGAGAAGAAGGCGGTGACTGTGTCGAAGGTGTGGTCAAGGAATTGGAGGTCGGTCGCATCCATTATTAGTTTTAAGGGTCCGGCTGGAGCTTCAACCAGTTCATCGCGCCTAATGTCGATGGCTATGACGTTGGAACCTTTGAGGCGTCCAATAACACCCTCACCACCTCCACCGATATCAAGAATCCATCCTGAGGCATCAAAATCATTTACCACACATTTTTGTTGATCAAGAAGGAACATGGCGTCATGAGGTGGTATTTCGTTCAATCTGTAAATCTCCTTCAGACACTCGTTTGGTGAGTCTTTAAAAACTCATGGTTGTGGGTCAATTACTTTTCAGCAAGTGGAAAAACCCCTGTGAAATGAACACTACCATAGTGTCATCTGCGAAGTTGTGGTGGACGACCAATCTGCTCGATTTGAGATGATAGAGAGATTAATCATATAGATGACAGGCAACCCAATGCTCCTTCTTAACTTCACGGAGCGCGGGTTCTTCCTCCGCGCATCGTTCGAAGGTTCTAGGACAGCGAGGATGAAAGTTGCATCCAGAGGGAGGATTAATGGGACTGGGAATCTCTCCCTTAGGAAGCGCCTCTCCCTTCTTCGCCTTGGGATCTGGCACAGGTATTGCAGCCATTAGACTAACAGTATACGGATGAAGGGAATCCGTATAGATTCGGTCTTTATCAGCAATCTCTACTATCTTTCCTAGGTACATAATACCAATCCGGTCACAGATATGCCGAGCCGTGGCAAGATCATGAGAGATGAAAAGATAAGTCAGGCTATATTCATCCTGTAAATCTTTCATGAGCTCCAAAATCTGCGCTCGCACTGACACATCTACCATCGCAACCGGTTCATCAGTGACAACAAATTTAGGTTCGAGAATGATGGCTCTTCCAAACACAACTCTCTGCCTTTGCCCGCCACTAAGTTGATGAGGCAGCCTATCATAAAAAGAGCTAGCGGGGGAAAGGCCAACTCGTTCTAGAATTTTCATTGTTCGCTGCTTCTGTTCACTCTTGTTACCAATCCCTTGGAGCCGTAGCGCATCAGCAATAGCGTTCCCGATGGTCAATCGCGGATTGAGTGAAGAATAAGGATCTTGAAACGTGAACTGAAGTCTCCGCTTTAATAATCGTAATTGCTTTCCGCGGATCGTGGCTATGTCTTGGCCTGCAAAGAGAATTTGACCGGCTGTGGGGTCTATCAATCGTACGATCAGTCGTCCCATAGTCGTTTTACCTGAGCCACTCTCTCCTGCAAGGCCAAACACTTCTCCTTCTTCTATTTCAAAGGAAACGCCATCTACTGCTTTGACGAATTCTTTTTGCCTGGTAAAAAGGGTATCAAGGAAGCCTTTCTGAACCGGAAAATGCTTCATGACATTTTTTACTTCGATTAATGGCATAGTTACGATCCCTCATAGAGATAGCATGCAACGATCCCACCTGATGTACTCTTCATCAGCGGGGGTGGCTCCGTTGCACAAATTTCCATAGCATGTGGACATCGCGGTCTAAACATGCATCCCGGGATAGGTTCGGTGAGGCTGGGGGGTGACCCAGGAATCCAAGAAAGTTTTCTATCCGGTTTTCTGACATCGGGAACTGATTGAAGTAAGGCCTGTGTATAAGGGTGCTGGGGAGACTCGAACAATGCCTCAGTCGGAGCTACTTCCATGATTCTACCAGTGTACATGATTGCGATACTATCGGCTGTTTCAGCCAATACTCCCAAATTATGCGTAATTAACATCATAGTAAGATTGAACTTGTCTTTGA
The DNA here is from genome assembly GCA_016839365.1 of Candidatus Hermodarchaeota archaeon. Classification (GTDB taxonomy): domain Archaea; phylum Asgardarchaeota; class Hermodarchaeia; order Hermodarchaeales; family Hermodarchaeaceae; genus Hermodarchaeum. Next base: position 6,405 of record JAEOUH010000002.1, on the reverse strand, counting down.
GATCTGAGATTAGATTTAGAATCTGCGCCTCCACGATTACATCGAGGGAAGTAGTCGGCTCATCGGCAATCAACAGCTGGGGTGTCAAAGTAAGTCCTAAACCGATCATCACGCGTTGGCGCATCCCTCCACTGAACTGGTGGGGGTAGTCTAAGACACGTTCAGGAAGAATATCTAATGCCTCCAGGAGATCTTTTGTTCTGACTTGTGCATCTTCCTTGGGAGTGTCTGGTTCGTGTGCTTTTATGATCTCAACAAAGTGTTTTCCAATTCTTTCCATTGGGTTCAGGGAGGTCATAGGGTCTTGAAAGATATAAGCGAGTTTTTTGCCTCGAAGTGCCCGCATCTGGTCACCATCAAGCTGCAGGAGATTTATTTGGCCCTTCTCGACGACACCATTCTCATACGGTACATCCTCATCAAGGTTGAGAAGAATTTCACCTTCAAGTATGCGACCAGGATAAGGAACAAGTCGGATAATCGATCGCCCCAAAGTTGATTTTCCACAACCGGATTCCCCTGCAAGACCAAGGGTTTTATTCTCGTCCAGAGTTATGGAAACATTATCCACTGCCCGGGCGGTGCCCAACCGCGTTTTATATTCAATGGACAAGTTGTGGATTTCAAGAAGGGTTGGCATTTCTGTCTATTCCTTAAGCATCGGTGTAAGTATTTCATTAAGTCCTTCACCAACCAAAGTAAATCCTAAGGCAAGAAGGACAATCATAATTCCAGGGAAAGTAATCACCCACCACGCGCCAGTTATTAGTTGATGCCAGCCAAATGTCAAATCCCATCCCCAATCGGCAACATCGATCGGAAGGCCCAATCCAACAAATGTTAATCCCGCAGCAGTGAGAACAGCATCTGCGAAATTAATCGACATCACGACAATGATTGAGGGTAAAGAGTTAGGAAGGACATATCGAAGCATGGTGTCTCGATCTCTAGCACCCAAGGCTTTCGCGGCCTCGACATAAGGGAGTTCTTTGATTGTAAGAACTTGGCTCCGGAGTACCCTGAAGTAGGAAGGGATGTATACGACCGCAATTGCCAAAGCCATGTTAATAACGCCTGGGCCAAGCATTGCAGCAATGGCGATTGCTAGAATCAGACCGGGGAAAGCAAAGATAGCATCCATGATAAGTGATAGAACTCGGTCAAGGGCTCCACCCCTAAATGAGGAGAGAAGCCCCAATGGAACCCCAACAAAGAAACAAATCAATACCGAAAGAAATGCCACCTGTAACATGATTCCACCACCGGCAATGGTTCTACTGAGTAAGTCCTGTCCTAACGACGTGGTTCCTAAGGGGAAGCCAGGGTGGGGAGGCCACAAGATTGGTCCAACATTGATGGCGGCGGGATCATAAGGCACAATCCAGTAAGAGATAACGGTCATATAGATGATAGAAAGTACCATCAAGAAACCCGTGATGGTCAGAAAGCCAGGAGAACCCCTTTCTTTCAACCACGAATATCTGGAGTAGAGAAAGAGTAGGATAATGCCTATTGCAACGCCACCCATTACAAATACTGTCCAAAGATCAAACCAACCGGCGGGAAGAATGAAAATGCTCACAGGAATAGTGATGACTCCAAGTATACAAGTAACACCAACTAGAAACAGCGTTCCCATTCTTGGTGAGAAGGTTCCCTTGCGAATCAAAAGAGTCCGGAATAAACCCACAACTAGCATAGACACTCCGAATAGTATAGTCCCTACGACAACCGGAATTCCCAAACCACTATTGGACCTTGCAGCTAATATTATCAGACTGGCAACTAAAGCTATTGTGCCCCCCAATATTACTCCTAATACAATCCACCAAAGTTTTGACCGATCCCGGAAGGATTCTTGAACAAGTCTCAGGTAGATGAATACACCGCTAATCGTTATGCTTTTCCCCATCATTATCCACTCTTAGAATCTTATTCGGGGATCAAAAGCCGCGTATAGAAGGTCGACTATCAAAGTAACAACAGCTACCAAGATTGCATAAAACACGACAGTGCCTTGAATAGCTGTGTAGTCTCGATGCGCAATTCGATCAACAATATAAGTTCCTAGACCTGGCCAACTGAAGGTGGTCTCAGTAAGAACAGCTCCAGCAAGAAGAACAGCGAATTGGAGGCCAATCATTGTCAAGATTGGGAGAAATGCATTCCTGAGTGCATACTGATAAGTGATTCTTGAGTCTGAAAGACCTCTGGCTTCTGCTGCGACGACGAAGTCTTTTCGAAGTGTCTCAATCATGTTGGTTCGGGTCAAACGAATAAAAATCCCACAAAGCACGAGACCCAAAGTGACAGTAGGAAGTATAAGATATCGCACAGAGACCATGAACGCCCATAAATTGCCAGTTAAAAGGCTATCAATTGTATAGAGACCCGTTATACGTGGTGGTGGGACGTAGTGTGGATCAAATCTAGTCCCCGAAGGTAATACTCTCAGCCATACTGCAAAGATAAGCTGCAAGATCATACCCAAGAAAAATACTGGAATAGCGTAGGTTATAATACCGAAAAGTCTGATTGAATGATCGGTAGTAGAATCATATCTCTTCGAGGAAAAAACTCCAAGGATGATTCCGAGTATGACCGCAAATAGCATGGAATAGATGGCCAATTCGAGTGTTGCAGGAAACCTTGCGATAAGGTGATCTACAATAGGTGAAAAGTCCTGCATCGATAGTCCGAAATTGCCGACAAAAAGCCCCCCAAGATAAGTGATATACTGAATGGGAATGGGCTGATCCAATCCTAAACGCCTCCGAAATTCAGCAAGGGCAGCAGGATCCACTCGCCGCTCAAAATGCAATAGTGCTGGGTCACCAGGCATAACTCGGATGACGAAGAACACGAATGTCAGGAGTAATAAAACCATCGGGATAGCCAGTAGGATGCGGGTGACAACGTATGATTTTAGTGACATTTGATTTCCCACCTGTTTACCAAAGAAAATGTGGGTGTCATCAGTTCCAAACAAGTCTTAGTTTAGGTTTATGGTTGTTACCTAATAGTCGAACTTGCCTTGGTATCTGATGACACTTATTTCATTGGTTTGGAGTGCCAAAAAGGGACCTGTGGTCGCTGGTGCGCCCCAATAGATGAGCCACTGTCGGAAGTTAATTGTGATATCCAAGATGATACCATGGATGGTGGTTTTACTCACCGCATAAGCACCACCTTGATACAATGGAATCACTGAACATTCTTGAGCTTGAAGATCTTGTAGAGCATAATATGAGGTCTGTCTTCCACTATCAGTTGTATTACTTCGGCCCCATACCCATAGGTTGTATTGCTGAACACCACCAGCTGGATATGTGTCATTGTATCCCATGTTAAGCCAAGTAGCAAATGGTAAGAAGGCATAGTTATCGGGATCAATGTAGTCTGGGTACCATCCGTAGCAGTAGACTGGCATTGTGCCAGCACTTCTTGCAGCCCTATAACTCGCCCATTCGAGACCATTTAGATTAACGGTCATTACACCGCTTGCCTCAAGATTACTCTTGTAAAAGAGAGCCTGTTCTGCGCTTTGTGGGTAGTGACCAGAACTCTCGTAATACAGTTCGATTACTAGTTTGTTAGTTGTATTATAGCCAAAGAGGTCAAACACAGTTTGGGTGTAAGTATAATTTGCTTCTCCATGTATCTCAAAGCTTGGCTTATGGTAGGCCATTCCCTGGGGGATGATGGTATACAGTGGTTGTGCTGTGCCAAGAAATACTGTATTAACTAAGTTGGTTCGGTTCAACGCGGCCGCTATTCCTTGCCGGATCAGCGTTTCGTTGAAAGGATAAATTCTCTGTTGGAAGCACATATACTGGATAAATGGACCTGCCACCTCCCAAACCCGTACACCAGGATTAGCCCGAAAAGCGTTAATCTGAGTTGCACTGAGCTGTCGGTAGGCTACGTCAATCTCACCAGCCGTCATCGCAGTTGCGAGGGCGGTGTCGGTTTCGTAGAATTTAATGATGAAAACGTCGGTCTTTGGTATTCCATTGGCAGCATCCCAATAGTCGGGATTTCTAACTAGTACAATCTCTTCATCGGTTCCACCAGTACGACTCCAGCTTTGCAGAAGGTATGGACCAAGACCTACTGCATGGCTGCCGCGGGGATTGCCCGCCGTGTAGTTCACCAATTGATCCTTTGGTGCATAGCCTGGATGGACTATGAAGCAACCTTGTGCCGCCATTGTTTGTAAGAATGGAGCCCAGGGGAATTGCAAGTAGAACCTGACGGTATACTCACCGGTTACTGTCACATTATCAATGACGTCGGCTAAGCCGATGCCAAGTTGGAATCCTTCAGGATGGTAGAGCCCATCACCTGTAAGGTTGCAACATCTATCAAAGGTGTACTTGACAACTGTTGCATTAAATGGAGCTCCATCTTCGAAGGTTATACCTTGCTTCAATGTAAAGTCGTATATTGTTCCAGCGCCACTCGATGTCCAACTCGCTGCCAATGACGGTATGATATCGTCTGGTGCAGCCGTCGACCCGGGTTCAATATCTACTAGCCCGGAGCCGAGAGCACCAATTATCGACCAACCGAAGTAATCATACGCTCTAGCAGGATCAAGGACTGTCTCTATTGAATCAGTAGTTCCCATGACGACTAGATTGGCAATTGGTGGGGGTCTCATGAAGACGTAGACACCAATACCACCTACGACAATGATAACTACTAACGCAATTGCAATCGCGTAGCTTCTTTTCAAATTGAAGTTTCCTCCTATAGGAAATGGTTTGCCTTTTCAAGAAAGGAGGCGAAACCATTTCCAAAAGCTTCCTATGCCTGTTGTTAATATTTAAATCGTTCTTAATCAGCATTGAAGAATTTTTATGCTAACGCTAAAAGGTCTGAATTTTGAAGTATGTAATGCTGGTTGAAATGGCTAAGTTGAGTAGAGTAGTACAATTCATGCTGTATGGAATGTGTTTTGGTCTCGTGATAGGTTCATCCGTCTGGATTTTGACCAACAATGCGTTCTTCCTTTTTATTGCTTGGCTCATTGGACTTCTCGTTGGCTTAGTGGCTAGTATTGTAGTCAGAAAGGCTGACTAGTAAGATTCACTGAGCCAATGCCTCCTTTTTCACGGGTAAGGAGCTTTACTCGAGACGAGTGAAACTAGGTGCCTGAATCCAAAGCTTTATAAGTTCATTCTTCAAACAAGTTTGCAGAGCAAACCAGTTTGATACTGGAACCTCAAGATGAACAACAATGTCAACCTCCACGGAATTAGACACCCTCGCCCTGAAAGTCCAACAAGCCTATTATGCCGATGGACTGGCCGACCTCTTCATGGGCTTCATCCTTCTCGGCCTGGCAGCCTTGTTCACCCTGCTGGCATACAATATCACATTCTTATTATGGCTATTCATCATCACGCTCAATCCGCTGATATATGGAAACCTCATTGAGCGAGCAAAACAGGTATGGGTCTACCCCCGCGCCGGCTACGTCAAACCCAAATCGTATGAAGAAACGAGTACACGAGGGGCGCTTTTGGTTTTAGCCGTCATAGGGTTTCTACTCCTCCTCACAGCCATAGTCCTATTCATTCTCTCCGGGTATGCAGGACTGTTCCTGTGGTTGATCTGGCTCGCACCCACCGGATTTGGCTTAATGGTCGCTATCGGACCCTTGATCATTGCACGCAAGCACCATCTTACCCGTTACTATCTCTTCGCGCTCCTCCCCCCACTCGTCGGAGTAATCATTCCCTGGTTGCACCTCAGCTTCCCCACCCCTTATGCCGCGTTTTTCACCACCGTTGCCATCCAAACCGCCATCATCGGTCTCCTTGCCCTCTGTTCCGGAACCTTCCTCTTTCTCCGATTCCTACACCGCTCTCCCGTTGAACCCCTCGCCCCCGTCGAAGGTGAGAATCCCCATGCCCTCCTCTGAATCCCCACCGGCCCTCTCCCTCAGCAATGACGAGTTGGATCCCCTTGTCCATTCTCCAGCACGACTCAGGATTTTGACCGTCCTCAAAGAAGTCGAGCGGGCAGATTTTCTTTTCATCTTACGCCATACCGATCTCACACGTGGCAACCTCTCCTCCCACCTCAGCAAACTTGAATCCGTTGGCTATGTTAAGATTACCAAAGAATTCGTGGAAAAAATCCCTCACACCCTCATCCAGCTCACCGAGGAAGGGAAAACTGCGTTAGAACGCTATCGTCAGCAGATGTTACAGAAACTCGAACGAATAAAATGAATTCTAATACTATGAGAGCAGAGTAGAATAGCTGAAAGCTTGTTTACTAAGCTTAACAATCGGATGTCTGTGATTCAAGGTGGAGCTCTGGTTACTGATTCTAATCATCTTCTTCATTACTGTCCTATTAATCGCAACACGCCGGGTGCATCACACAACAGCT